>JBGSMY010000215.1:0-21087 GCA_041739975.1 Pirellulaceae bacterium | reverse complement strand
TCCATGGAAGATGCATGGAATGCTGCATCGGCAGAACTCAAGGCCTTTATGTTGCACCATACGAGGCAAGCGGACCTCGAATTGTTTCTCGATCTCAGTAATACAAAAACGGTGTCGCAAGATTTGAAGGCAGCGCCCCTGCAAGTTGTTGTACCAGCCTTTATCGTCAGCGAATTGAAAACCGCGTTTATTATGGGATTCTGTATCTATATCCCCTTTCTGTTGATCGATTTGGTCGTGTCGACGGTGTTGATGTCGTTGGGAATGATGATGATGCCACCGGTGATTGTGGCTACGCCTTGTAAATTACTGCTGTTTGTGTTGGTCGATGGCTGGCAATTGATTGCTCGCGCTCTGGTAACGAGTTTCTTGAATTAATAAAGGAGCTACCATGAGCAACGCAACAGCAACCGCCGATTCAAATCTGGGATTTGCCGCCCGCAGCGAAACATTGCTGTCGGTAATGTTCTTGTTGGCCTTGGTCGTGTTAATCGTTCCATTGCCGACGTTTTTGCTTGATATGTTGTTGGCAGCGAATCTTGCCTCATGTGTATTTTTGTTGTTGATTACTTTGGGAGCCAAACGCCCCCTTGATCTGAGCGTGTTCCCATCGCTATTGCTCTTGATGACACTATTTCGATTGTCGCTCAATGTGGCAACAACCAGGCTCATTTTGCTTCATGGTGACGCTGGCAAAATCGTTATGACCTTTGGCGACTTTGTCGTTGGCGGCAGTTTGGTTGTCGGTATCGTGATCTTTGCAATTTTAGTAATCATCCAATTTGTGGTAATCACCAAAGGTGCTTCACGAATTTCCGAAGTCAATGCGCGATTTACTTTGGACGCGATGCCAGGCAAACAAATGGCCATCGATGCTGAACTGAATATGGGTGCGATCGATGAGGCCGAAGCCAAACGTCGTCGTCAGGAGTTAGTTCGCGAAGCTGAGTTCTTTGGAGCGATGGATGGTGCCGGAAAATATGTTCGCGGCGATGCTATCGCTGGGCTGATTATTTTGGCCGTCAATATTGTCGGTGGCATCATCCGTGGAATGATGGACGGACAACAACTGATGGACGCAGTTGAATTCTACGCAACATTGACGATCGGCGATGGTCTGGTGTCGCAAATTCCGGCCCTTGTGATTGCGACCAGCGCCGGTATCTTGGTAACCAAGTCATCCTCGGATTCCAATCTGGGCCAAGAAATTGGTCGACAATTAACTCGAAATCATGTCGCGATGTACAGCGGTGCAGCAATTTTGACCCTGATTGCGTTCACGCCTGGCTTTCCCAAATTTCCATTTTTTGCCATTGCCGCAGGCGTGGCAATTTATGCTAATGTAGCCAGAAAACAGCAAGAGCAAGCCAATAAGCCGACGGCCGCGCCGGCAAAAGTTGAAGACCCCACGCCACCAGAAGAAAAAAACCTCAATCAATTTCTGCAATCGGATCGCATCCTAATTGAAGTCGGGCCCGGCTTAATTGGGTTGATTGAACCCAAACACGGAAAAAGTATTGCCGACCGTATTGCCACGTTGCGAGCCGAAGTTGCTCAGCAGAATGGCTTTTGGGTGCCACGGGCACGGATTCGCGATAACTTGCAATTGCCCGTGCACGAATATCGGATTATGGTTTGCGGACGCGAGGTAGGTCGTGGCGAACTGCGACCCCACGATTACTTAGCGATCAATCCCAGCCAGCAACCGATCGATTTGCCCGGTGAATCGACAACCGATCCAGCGTTTGGAATGCCCGCCAAATGGATCCCGGAATCGTCCAGTCACCGCGCCAAACTTTTAGGGTACACCGTTGTCGATGTGCCCACGGTGCTGATTACCCATTTGCGAGAATCGTTGCGTCGTCACGCTCACGAATTGTTGAGTCGTGAAGATATGCAAAAGATGTTGACCAAATTGCGAGAAACTTCGCCGACAATCGTCGACGAAATTAAACCTGAGATCGTTCGCCCAGCCGTTTTGCACCAAGTTCTAGTCAACTTGCTGATGGAGCAAGTACCGATCACCGCACTCGAATCGATTCTCGAAGCAACCGTGCAACATGGGGTCACGGTCAAAGATCCTTCGGAATTAACCGAGCGGGTCCGTGGCAGCATCGGACATCTGGTGGTCGATCGATTTCGTGACGAACAACAACGAATTCGCGTGGTCTGCTTGGAGCCGCAAGTGGAATTTCGCCTGCGGGAACTTGTAGACGACGGAAAAATTCCGTTGCCTCCCAAACCTTTGCAACGCCTGATCGAGCAGATTCGCAAGCAATGGGAAATAGCAGTTATGAAAAATCAACCTGCGGCCATCATTGTCGATGCCAGCATTCGTCGTCCGCTGCGGCGCACGATATTCCGATCAGTTCCCGAAGTGGCCATCCTGGCATACAACGAAATTCCCAATTCTGCATTGATTCAACCTGCAGGATTTATCCGTGCTAGTGATGTGTTTGAAGACGAGCGACCGGGTCCGCGAGGCGATACCGCCGAGTCGTTGGCAAACGTGGCAGCTTAGAGGGTTCAGGGGAGTACATTTGTGCTGTTGAATATGGAGCCGACTGTTGTTGGGCCAGATAACACCCAAAGAAATTCAATGCTGTTATACAGCGATTGCTAGTTGATAGCCGAACATTAATTAAGAGAAACTTTTACGAATAAGTAAACCATGCCATCTGTAAAATCAAATTCGAAACGAAACAAACGGCCCCGTCCGCCCTATGGCACGATGGTCGGATTGTTTACCGGAGCTTTGGCGACACTGCTCGGGGTTTCACAAGGCCTCGAGCCGGATGTGATTTGTTGGCGAAGTATGGTTTCGGCGATCGCAACAGGATGTTTCGCCGGCTTTGGGGCCAGCGTGGTGCAGTTAGCAAATACTGTACCTCGCCGACCGGTCGATAAAGTGAAATCGTAAGGGCCAAAATTGCCGCGCGTTTGCGGTTAGGGAGATTCAATGAACTACAACCCCGTCGACGAATATCGCAAAGCCAGTCGGCAACAGGAGCTCGAGCGGTTGATCCTCGATCATCTTAGCTATGTGCGAAAAATATTGAGTACCATTACCGCCAGTTTACCCAGTCACGTCGATCGAGAAGGTCTCGAGTCAGCCGGCATTGTCGGGCTGGTGGAAGCCGCCAATCATTTTGATTCCACTCGCGGCGTCGCCTTTAAAACGTACGCATTTACTCGAATCCGCGGTGCCATCCTCGACGAGTTGCGAAAGACGTCTCCTGTATCGCAACAAATGCAAGAGCAGATTGGCAGATTGCGAGATGCTCACGAACGAATTTCGCCGCCCGTTT
The DNA here is from genome assembly GCA_041739975.1 of Pirellulaceae bacterium. Classification (GTDB taxonomy): domain Bacteria; phylum Planctomycetota; class Planctomycetia; order Pirellulales; family Pirellulaceae; genus BJ22. Next base: position 17,779 of record JBGSMY010000215.1, on the reverse strand, counting down.
CTCCCGAAGCGCTCGCGCAAGCCACGGGCATGACTTTGGAAACGGTGCAACGATGTTTGGAGGCGATGCGGTTTATCACACCGCAAAATTGGAGCGATCTCTATTCCACGATTCATGGTTCTTGGAGACATGACGGTGAACGTCCGGAGGAACCACTTGAACGTGCCGAATCACATCAAATTCTAACTCAATGCATTCAGAAGCTGCCCGAACGAGAGCGATTGGTGTTAACGCTGTATTTTCTTGAAGATGCAACGTTGGCTGAAATCGGAGCAGCGCTGAACCTTTCCGAGTCATTTGTTTCGCGACTCTTGGCTAGCGCTAAGTTTCGCTTGAAAGAGTTGTATTTGGAGGCATTGGGTTAATCTTATTTTTCGCAGCCTTTACCGTGATAAGTGATGCACTTGCAACATCCAGTCGGATGTTGCAAGTCGACAGATTGTTGTCGCCGTAAACAAGTTGAGAGTTTTAGTTCATCGAGACATATTTATGAGTTCCATTATCCGGTCCACTGCGGTCAGCAATAAAGCAAATCCAATGGCGCCAGCGGCATCCGTGGATTCGCGAGTTGCGATCGGTGCGCCAACCGTTGCCGGCCAGCCCCATATTCGACTCATAAAACGCAATGACCAAGTTGAAACGATTGAAGTCATTTGTGGATGTGGGCAGTGTATTACTTTGCAACTGGAATTTCCTGCGACCAAAGGGAGTTAGCCCATGGTTTGTCGCGGTTATATCCCTCAATTTAATGTATCGTTGGTGAAAGCAATCAACGCTTTCAGCTTCAGCTTGTTTGTCCTGTGGATTTCTGGCTGCGCTCATCTGCCGTTTTCATTTCGACAGATGCCGTCAGATCATGGCAGTGCTCGGCAAAGCGATCATCGCAATCAAACCGAAGCGGTCAATGCGGTCAATAGTGAAGCGCCCAAAAGCATTGCCAAGGAGCAGACCTCAAAGTCGCCTCAAATAAACCCATTGCGTTCAGAAGCGGGAGCGGATTCGATAACTCAAGCCACATTTGAAGACCCGGCTAATAACGATCCTTGGGCTGAAGGGAATCAAGACGACAACTCAACAACCACGGTGCCACCCGAATTAGTCGAACCAATCAACGCTTGGGTCGACCAACCGGAACGGCTACCCAAGTCTGGCAATGAGATCGCGGGCGGCGATCAACTATCCGATCGTGGTCAAGCAAGAGCCGCCATAGCCGATACTGCCGTTGGATATTTAGAACATGGCCCGGCCTATCGTCCTCGAAATATGCATCAACCGGCTCAATCGGCAACTGAATATGCCTTGACCCTGCAACGTGAAAAAGAAAAGTTGCTGGACAAGATATCCCAGATGGAGGTACAGCGCCGTCAGGTCGAAAAGAAACTGCAAGCCGAGATAGATGCACACACGGCAACGCGTACCGAACTCGAAACGAGCAATCAAATTGTTGCCAGACTCAGTTATGAAAACCAAAAACTGACGGCGGACAATACGCGTTGGGCTCAGCAATATGCTCAACTTGAAAAGCGATATCGCGACTACACGCGTGGCGTCGAACAATCGCTCGATGAAATGTTAATTCAAGCAATGGCAAAACAAAGTGGCGGAAATTGACGAGAAATCCTCGACCTATGTTTGCAAAAAATCAACGACGAGAAACAAGCCCGAAACAATTTCGATGGCATTGTCTGCTGACACTTGCTGTTGTAACTGCGTTAACGACAATTAACGGTTGTCAGACTTCGCTTTTTCGCGGAGGTATGCCTTGCGGCCCGAATTTCGCTTGGCCCGCGATACCGATTGCGTGGCCTTGGCAGAAAAAAGGACCGCCTCCGCTGGACAACGATTATCTGCAAGCTTGCAAACAGTTGAGCTATTTTGTGTCGCAACAATATTGGGAAAGGCCGCCGCGCCGCGTGCTGCTGATGTGTCCAGACGGCCTACACATTCCCACACAATTGCGTAGCAGCACCTTGGAAAATGTCGCGGCTCAGTTGCGGCAGGAGCGATTGTTTGAGGTTATTGTGCTGGAACAATCGTACGCGTGCGAGTGCAATTGGGACGCAATTCGCAAAGGACAATTCGATGAATATCAACTATTGCAAAAGACCGAGCAGTACCAGTGCGACGCGGTGATGATTTTGCAAATTCACCAATTTGAAGCCAATTGGCCGATGAATGTGGCGGTAACCGCTGCGTTAATCGATCGCCAGGAGGCCGTGGTGTTGATGGCCGGTGACGGGCAATGGGATTTGAGCGATCTGCAACGACAACGAATTTACGAATCGTATCTGAAGCGATTTGCCGCTATCGAACCGCAAGGGTTGTCAATCCAACGCCAATCCCCTCAACAAATGCAGCGTTATATCGGTTGGCAATTCGCTCAAATTCTGGCCAATCGCGAGCTTGAAAAACTACCTTGAGGTTAGTGGGCCGACAAACGCTCTCAGCTTAGAAATCAATCAGATCTCCATCCGCCGGAATATATACGTCGGCAAAGACTCGCCGCGCCGCCGGTAAATCCATCCATTGGTTGTCTTCATCCAACGGATTAAAATGCATCAAGTACAACTGGTTTGGCCGAACGCGTTTTGCCAATTTCAAAACGGGTGTTAAACAACTATGGCCAGTCAATTCAGCGCGGTCTTCCATGCCGTCTGGAAAATAAGCTTCGTGGACTAACAAGTTGAGTCCGCTAAGGTGTTGTTCGTAGTTCGTTTGATTTTGCACGGTTGTGTCTGTCACATAGGCCATATGGTGATCGGGCCAATCCAATCGAAAGCCGCGACAACCGCCCGGATGTTCCAAAGGAAAATGTCGCAAACTCCCCCCGCCGGGCAACGGAAAAACGTCACGGTCTAAATCGCGAAACTCGAAATTCGGAGCAACCGGAAACAACAACGGATGATACAGGTGGTCGCGAATCACGTGATGCTTGTCACGTTCCAAATAGACGTAAATTTGTTTGATTTGTTTTTCGTAAACCACATCTAACAAAAAGGTGAGGCCGACGACGTGGTCTAAGTGAGTGTGGGTTAAGAAAATATGCAATTCATCGGTAACAATTAAGTCGCGAGCGCGAAATAAACCGGTGCCGGCATCCAATATCACTCCCACTTCGGGAATCATCAGACAGGCTGTATCGCGTTTTCGATTGGGATGGTAACCCGTGGTTCCCAAAAAGTGCAATTTCATGGAAATCTTTCGTAGCCTTTGCTAACTACAGCCACCCAGTGTTCCAAATCCGCGTCCGTTTGCCTAGCAGGCACTCTTTTGTGCGAATTGAACGATTCTAGCCGCCGGTTTCACGAGTTCCGACCCCTTATTAAAGTGGGCTATGGCAACCTATTTTTCGCACGATTCGCACTAAAAGTGTGGAAAGGCTAACTTACGGTTGAACGACAAGCGTTACTTAATCCACAACTACTGCAACCCGTGCTGCTGCAACCGTTGTCTTTGGTACCGCAATCCGGTCCACAACCGGAGGCCAATCGCTCGGCGAATTGGCGAAATCGAATACGACGCTCATAGGTATTGCTAAGTTCGTTTAATACCTGTTCCAGCGATTCGTCAATCGGGCCCAAAAAATAAAAGAACAAATTCTCGCCATCAAAGAGTTGTTCGACGTCAACTAACACTGCTGGAATCCGCTGACCTGAGATCAGCTGTTGACAAGCGCTAAAAGCTTGGTCGCGGTATCGTTCCAATCGTTCGATTAATAACAGATCATTGGGGGTCACGCGTCGAACGATTTCACCAATCGGATCGGGCGTTGCCGTTGAGTAGGATTCGGTATCGTCGGTTAGAAACGCCAAGATCGAGCCGACTTCCAAGCCGCGCGGAGTCTGACAGATCACACGGTCGTCGCGTTGAAGTCGTTGATGCGATTGATTGCGATAGACACCAACGTCGCCATTGACGCCAGTGCGAACAAAATACATGTTCATTCCTTGCGGTTTGTAGATCCTAAAGCTTGCCCCTTGCGACTCGGAGTCGAGCGAGTCCTTCCTTGTTTATCGCACTCCGACCTGGGGGCCATTGTAGAACAAAAGCCAGCAATAGGAATGAGTTAGCTCCAAGTTTCAACAGCTTAACTTACCCGGGTTTTGGCCCGCGGATGGGCCAGTTCATAGGCTTGACGCAAATTGGCGGTGCTGACATGCGTATAGATCTGGGTGGTAACTAGGCTTTTATGCCCCAATAATTCTTGCACACTGCGGATGTCCGCGCCGCGATCGAGCAAGTGGGTTGCAAAACTATGGCGCAAGGTGTGTGGACTGGTTCGCAGGTCGAGACCAGTAACCATTAAGTACTTTTCAAGCATCCTGGCGACGCTGCGTGTTGTCAGTCGCGATCCGAATTTGTTGACAAAAACTGGAACCAGGCTACCACGGGAAACCGATTGTTTAAGCTTCCGAAGAGGCAACCAAGTTTGCAGCGATTCAATTGCAAATGTTCCCAAGGGAGCCAATCGTTCACGTTTACCTTTTCCACGGACTCGCACCAACCCATCGATCAGATCGAGGTCATTGTCATTCAATCCCACAAGTTCGCTGACGCGCAAGCCAGCGGAATACATTGTTTCCAAAATGGCCGAGTCGCGTCGTCCCATGGGCTCAGAGTTCGGTGCAGACAACAATTTGGCAATTTCGTCGGTCGTCAAAAAGTGCGGCAGTTTGCGATCGCGGCGCGGATTTCGCAAGGGCTTAGCCGGGTTTTGATCCACCAGTCCTTCGCGCTGGGCGAAACGATAAAAGCTGCGAAGGGCGGCCAGCTTTCGCGCAACCGAGGTCTTGGCATATCCCGCTTCATGCAACGCGGCAACAAATCCCCGCAGGTCGACAGGCGTCAGTTGTTCAAGTTTTAAGTTGCCTGTCGATGTGGTCGAGCCGGTGGCATTGTTGGCAAAGAACTCAGTGAGGCCGGTGAGGTCATCGCGATACGATTTGATAGTCAACGCAGAAGCGTTCCGCTCGACATCAAGATATCGGAGAAATCGTTCAACGGCTTGCATCGTATAGATTACTCGGACGAGCCGGGAGTGAACATATCGGATACAGGAGGAAGCTGGAATCGTGGAATTAAGGGAGCGGCGGTCGTCAATTGCGGGGCACACGTTGCCCGAATTTTTTGGCTCATAACGGCCGCATCATACCAAGTGAAACTAAGTTCTGGATTCGACGCGTGTCGACCCAAAGTCCGCAGCGCCTCGGCACGTGACTCGTCGGTGAACAAAAACAGGTAGCGTTCTTCACCTTTGGCCAGCGCTAGAATGTTAATATCCTGTGACACTTGCACTCTCCCCCAAACTTCGAACTGTGTTCCGGGTGAAATTCATCGCTGCCCCTGAGTCTGGGGAATGGCATACCACTGCGGCACTTTGGGGTTATCGGCTTTCGAAATCGAGTTCAATATGGTTAAGCGACTGACATTACTTTGGAAATCAAGAATCCGCGTGACTCTTCGCGATAATCGCTACGTTTGCCATTAAAATGCCAGCATTATCTCGGTAGCCTCGCTCGTGGACGCCGGTATTCTACCGGCGTTGTCTTTGTTATTCCGCCTGCGTGGCCGCCGGTATTCCGCCTGCGTGGCCGCCGGTATTCTACCGGCGTTGTCTTTATTATTCCGCCCGCGTGGCCGCCGGTATTCCACCGGCGTCACTCACCGTTTTTCCAGCCCAAAAACGATTGACCTCAATTGTTCTTCTATGCCCGAAAACTCAGCATTGGAAGCGATGCATTGCCAGGCATTTGCCGTTATAATGAAGCTCAATATTTTTGAGCGGTTCGAATCTCTTAGCGAATTCGCTGGTTAGAAATAGAATGAACCAAAATGTGTAAGGACTTGATTTAATGAGCAACAATCGAATTCATTTCGGGCGAGCGAACCTGTATGCGATCAATGTGTTCGTATTTCTGTTGGCATGTGGTTTGGCTTTGCCCCCGTTATCGGCAACACAACCCATTGATGACCCCAGCCTTAACGCTCAGTCCGAATCGGAGCGAACCATGAAGTACGCGATTGCTCTGCACGGCGGTGCCGGGGCGGACCCCAGTCAATTCTCGGATGAAGCCAATACCAAACGATATGAATCGCTGGAACAAGCGTTAAAAATTGGCGTGAAGATTTTGGATGAAGGCGGCACAGCTTTGGACGCGGTCGAGCAAGTCGTTGTCTTTCTCGAGAACGATCCGCAATTTAATGCAGGGGTCGGCGCTGTTTTTAACGCCGCCGGCAGCCACGAACTGGATGCCGCGATTATGGACGGTCGCAAGAAAGATTGCGGTGCGGTGGCCGGTGTGTCACGCGTCAAAAACCCCATCTTGCTTGCGCGGAAAGTTATGATCAACACGCCGCACGTGCTGTTAGCCGGCTTGGGTGCTGAGGAATTTGCCAAACAACAAGGAATGGATTTGGTCGAACCAAGTCATTTTGATACGCCAGCCAGTCGTGCAGCTTGGGAGCGTCGGCGTCAGAAACAAGAAAATGAACCGCTAACGCGACTTTTGCAACCTGCTCGTGAAGATGTCGGCGCGTATTACGGAACGGTCGGTTGTGTGGCTCTCGACTCCCAAGGTAATTTGGCTGCTGCTACCAGCACCGGCGGAATGTCCAACAAAAAATTCGGTCGCGTCGGCGATACCCCAATTGTCGGTGCCGGAACTTATGCGGATAACGAAACTTGTGCGGTTTCCGGCACGGGAATCGGTGAACAGTTTATCCGCCATAATGTTGCTTACGACGTCGCCGCCCGGATGAAATACTTGAACCAAGACGTCCAAACGGCGGCCAAAGGTATTATTGAAAAACAGCTTAATCCCGACGATGGCGGAATAATCGCTGTCTCAAAAACCGGTCAAATCGCTTATGAATACAATTCCCTGGCGATGGGCGGAGCCGCCGCCGATTCCTCGGGAAAATACGAAATCTATTGGGTTAAAAAGAAATAGACCTGCGCTGCCGGCCAAATCATGTAAGAATTTGGAGGCGTCGACGTCAAATTTCCGAGTTGACTTGATCTGGATCAGCTTGGTCCGATTTTAGATCAGTCAACCACTCGGTTAAACTTGTGGTTGACTCAATTTTTGGTCGATTAATAAAATAAGCGGGTTCTCGTACTCGACCTAAAAGTCCTTTATTTAGGAATTTGTTTGCATGATTCGCTGGACTACCCTACTCGCCGGTTTGCTCGTTTTGGCTGCTCCTGTTGCAGCGCAATCCACCAACGCCCGTTTGGCATCTGGTTTACGATCAGTTAGCGGTCCGCTAGCGGCTGACGAAAAGATGACGTTGGAGGCCCAATTGGTTTGGGAAGAAGGCAACACCAAGGGTAAAATCGTCGTTACAGCTCGGATGATTCCCGGTTGGCACGTTTATTCGATGGACCAAGTCGGTGGACCTGGGCCCACCAAAATAAAAATCGAAGAAGCAACCGGCGTCAAAGTTACCGGAGGGTTTAATGCCGACCGTCCGCCAGATGTGAGCGAATCAACCGCTTGGCCCGGAGTCATGATCGAAGAATTCTCGGACGAGGTCTCCTGGTCAGCTCCAATTGAATGGGAACAAGGCGGACCTGGACCACTTGCAAAAATTGCCATCCGCTTTGACGGCATCTCGTGCGATTCCAATGCCGGTTGTATCCCTTATATGAACAAGAAGCTTGCGGCAGAATGGAAAAATCCAAACCCACCCGCCGCACTGCCAACTCCATCGGCAGACCCGCCGGGAATGGTTGCGGCCAAAGAGGCCGTCATTCCCGCTAGTTTCTCCGCGCTCAAGATCGACCAAACCAGTATCAATGAATTCCACTCGACGTTGTCCGGTTCAATGGATCATACGGTGATCAAGCCCGGCGATAAATTGACACTACAATTTAAATTTGAAGTCGACGAAGAATTTCATATCTATCAGTGGCATCGCGAATTGGTTGAAGGGCTCAATTATTCACCGACTTTATTTCGACTCCAACCACTTGCTGGCTTCAAAGTCGTCGATGTGCAAAGTTCATTGCCAGTGTCCGAAAAAGATTTTCAAGGCGTACAAGTCGCTTTCTACGATGGCGCGGTGCATTTTGATTTGGTGTTGCAAGCTGATGAAACGATATCCGCAGGTGAATATACGGTTCGCGGAGTGATCGGATATCAAACCTGTGACGCCAATTCTTGCGACCCACCGACCGGTGCAGCGTTTGAACAAAATTTAACGATCGTCGCTGCCGGACAAGCGACCGATTCTAAAACGCAGCCACTCAAATTTGCCAAAGCCAAATATCGGCTGGCCGAAAAAGAATTAGCGGAATGGGTAAGTCCCGAACCAGGACTGGTTTTCGTAGTTAAAGAAAACACGACGACCTCAAGTTCTGTGGCCGAGCCTGAAAAAGTAGTAACGGGCGACGTCGATGCTAATTCCATGGCTTCTGCATCGGCGCCAAAATACAAACTAAAGCTCGAGGAAATCCAAGCGATCGGTGTATCCCAAGACCATTTGTCGATTCCCGTGGTGTTAGGCTTTGCCTTGCTCGGCGGGTTTATCTTGAACTTTATGCCTTGTGTCCTGCCGGTCATTGGTCTTAAAGTCATGTCGTTTGTGCAGCAAGCCGGCTCGGATCGATTTCAGGCCTTTATGCTGAACGTCTGGTACACGGCTGGCATTTTGCTCGTATTTATGGTTTTAGCGACAATGCTTACCTTTTTTAACTTCGGTTGGGGGCAACAATCTCAATTTGCCAGTTTCCAAATTGGCATGGCTGCGATTGTGTTTGTAATGGCCCTAAGCTTTTTGGGCGTATGGGAAATTCCCATTCCAGGTTTTGTCGGTTCCAGCACAGCGGCGAAAGTGGCGGAAAAAGAAGGCCCCTTCGCGGCAATCATTAAAGGCATTATCACAACGGTATTGGCTGTCCCATGCAGTGGACCGGCACTGGCCACAGCACTGGCGTGGTGTACCGGCAAACCTGCTTACCTCGTTTACATGGTGTTTTTCTTTATGGGTTTAGGAATGGCTCTGCCCTATATCATCTTGGGATTGAACCCAGGTTTGGTGAAATTAATTCCTCGGCCTGGAATGTGGATGGAGCAATTTAAACAATTCATGGGCTTTGTTTTACTGGCGACCGTGATCTGGTTGCTTTGGACAATCCCCATCGCGCTGATGTTGCCAGCCGTCGCATTTTTGTTTGGCTTGTGGTTCGCGTGCTGGTGGATCGGGACAACACCAATTACGGCAACCAGCGGCAAGAAAGCTTTTTCCTGGGTCATGGCGATTGTTATTGGCGTCGGAGTCGGTTGGTTTGCGTTCGAAAAGTTTAACGATGTATTAGAAGGCAAATTGGATCGCGAAATTTCGCAAAGATTACAAGAAGGTTTTAAAACGGAACAGAGCGCAGACCACTTGGCGTGGAAGCCTTATTCGTTCGATGCGTTAGCACAATTGGCCGAAGAAGAACGCACCGTAATGGTTGATTTTACGGCCGATTGGTGTGCTACCTGCAAGGTATTAGAAAGGACAGTTCTCAATACCAAAAAAGTCCGAGATCATGTGGAAGAAATGGGAATTGTGCCCTTGATGGCGGATTGGTCCGAATTGGGCGACGATATCAAAGGGATGTTGAATCAACTGGGAAGCATTCAAATACCGGTACTAGCAGTCTTCCCTGCCGGCAAACCCAACGAACCGATTGTCTTAATTGGCGGTTATACACAAAGCCAATTATTGGAAGCACTTCAAAAAGCGGGCCCTTCAAAATCGAATGTGCAGCCTGTAAACGCGGAAACCACAATATCACAGAATAAAACAAGTTCCTTTGACGCCGTAAATCGCATTGCGTTTGAGTGATTCAAAAGCCGACGTTAATTTTATTTCTTTTCAGGAATATTAGCGGCGTTTGTGGAATGTGGGACAAGAAAATGTGGGACAAGAAAATGTGGGACAAGGGGGATTGAAAGGCTAGTGTGAGGTGGGAATCAGAATTAATTGTAGTGGTTTGTATTCTGTGTCTGCTTTTCTTCGTTTCTGTCCCCTCAATCATTTTCCTTAACGCTTGATCCAATTTGCGATGCCACTTTTGTGTACTTAAATTCTTAATTGAGTTCGAATCTTCTTGTCTTCAATCTTCTTGTCTTCAATTGGCGGAGGACAAATCTGGCAAAGTGTCGAGAATTAGGGGCGTTTCGCGGAGCAGGTGGTGCAGTGGCATGGTACCGCAGGGGAGGAGGAAATACCGTTGTGGATAGCGGTAACCAGGATGGATCGCGGGTACCCACGATAGTTACCTAACACGGCGAGTTGACAGACGACATCATTCGTTCCATAATGCCCTCATGCAAAACAACATTCATCATCACGGTCACCATCATTCGCATCATTAGCGAAGCGGTCGCGTGTTGATTTCGTATCTAAAAACGCTGGCCGCTTTAGCCAGCGTTTTTTGTTTCCTCGCCGAAACACTTGTCGCCGGACCACAAGCACTTGCCCGCGTTTCTAGACAAATAAACCCATTTGTCCCGAGGAGTTTTACAACGTGTCACCCCAAGTTTCACCGTCCGTTGTGCGGTTGGCCATTCCCAAAGGCCGCATGTTCGATCAAATCATCAAATTACTGGCCGACGCGGGGGTCGATGTCCGCAGTTCCGAGCGCGACTATCGACCATCGATCAATCTGCCGGATTTCTCAGCTAAAATTCTCAAGCCGCGAAACGTCATCACGATGTTGCAAGCCGACTCACGCGATCTAGGGTTTGCCGGCGCCGATTGGGTCGACGAAACCGGTGCCGATCTAGTCGAACTGCTCGATACCGGGCTTAACCCCGTACGACTGGTGGTGGCCGCACCGGTCGAGCTTTTAATCAACGGCGAATTACCTCGACGTCCGTTGGTGATCGCCACCGAATACACACAACTGGCCGAGCGTTGGATCGCGGCGCGCGGTATCGACGCCCGTGTGCTGACAACCTTTGGTGCCACCGAAGTTTTCCCGCCTGAAGATGCGGACTTGATCATCGACAATTCAGCCACGGGCTCTACGCTGCGAGCCAATGGACTGACGATTATCGACGAAGTGTTGCGGTCAACCACGCGGCTGTATGCTGCCAAACAATCCCTCGAACGACCGGAAATCAAACAATCTGTCGAGGATTTTGTGTTGCTGTTGCGCTCGGTCTTGGAAGCTCGTCGGCGAGTCATGATCGATCTGAACGTGGCTCAAGAAAACCTGGACCGCGTCTTGGCTTGTTTGCCCAGTATGAAACAACCGACCATCTCTTCGTTGCATACCTCGGGCTGGTACGCCATTCGTTCCGCAGTTCCCCGCAGTGAATTGACGCGAGTGATTCCTCAACTCAAAGCGGCGGGGGCCACCGATATTGTGGCCACTCGACCCGAAAAGATCATACCCTAACTTAAGACAAGCAAACTCAAAACACTCACGGCGGAACAAATTAATCATGGGCTCAAAAAATATCGCCTCTTATGACACTGCCAACCCCAACGATGCCAAAACGGATTGCCAAGACCCCATTTTGCGACTGCATCGCAATGAATCGCGAACCACATTGAACCCCCAGTTCTTTGCAGCTCTCGATGCTAAGGAGTGGCAACGTTATCCCGACGCCAGTGCGCTTGCTGCCAGCTTGGCGGTTAAACTAAATGTCGACCCAGCCCGCATGGTGATTACTGCCGGTGGTGATGAGGGAATCGATCGCGCGATTCGCCGCGCACTGCGCGGCACTCGCCGCAAAGTCCTGACACACGCTCCTGCGTTTGATATGTTTCCCGTCTATACGCAAAATGCAGGCGGGGAATTCGTCGGTATCAACTGGCTCGACGGCGACTTTCCGACGGACGAATTCCTACGACAAATCGACGCCGATACGGCCTTGGTTATCCTTGTGTCACCCAACAATCCCACGGGACGCGTGATCCCCCGCGAGGCATGGGGTATTATTTTGAACCGCACCGGTAAGTTGCAAATCCCAGTTCTGGCTGATTTGGCTTACACCGAATATGCCGCCGCGTCTCCGGCAGAACAATTGCTAAAAGACCCTCAAGTAACGATCGTTCGCACGTTCTCCAAAGCTTGGGGGTTAGCCGGTCTGCGAGTCGGCTATTTGATTGCGCCCAACCAACAGACGGCCGATGAACTGCGAGCGATGGGCGGGCCATTTCCGGTAAGTGGTGTCTCGTTGGGCCTAGCTCAGTTGGCTTTGGAAACTCAATCCGAATTGATGCGCCAGCACGTGTTGCTAACGCAGCGATTGCGCGATGGCCTAAGCGAATTGCTGTTAGCGGTAGGCGCTCAACCACTGCCCAGTGAAGGCAATTTTGTTTTGGCCCGTTGGAACAATGCCTTACAAGTTGCCGATACGTTGCGTGCCAAAAACATTTGGGTTCGCACTTTTGCTCCGCCGCATCCCTTGGCAGACCACTGGGTCCGAATTACTTGTCCCGAGACCTGGGACCAACTGAAACGTTTGCAACAGGCACTGGGTCTCCATTCAACTTCGCTGGGAAATGCGTTTGCTCCGACCAAGGAGCTGTCGACATCAGACGAATCGCCAGTTGAGTTACAGCCGACAATTTGCGACCCCAAATCGTCTGCCGCTGCGTCGCGAACCGCACGCGTCGAACGCACGACCAAAGAAACGACGATCGAACTATCGGTCGCTCTCGATGGTCAAGGCCTAGTAGATATTTCGACGGGATTGGGATTTTTCGATCATATGATGACTGCTTTAGGGCACCATGCCCGATTCAATCTGCAATTGAATTGTCGCGGTGACTTGCATGTCGACGATCATCACACGATCGAAGACTGCGGCTTGGCGCTAGGCACGGCACTCGATCGGGCGCTCGGTGATCGCCGAGGCATTCGACGATTTGGTTACGCTTACGCGCCACTGGATGAAGCGGTGGCGCGATGCGTGATCGACCTTTCCGGTCGCGCGTTTTCTTTTGTCGACTTGCATCTCGTCCGCGAAACGATTGGCAGCGTAGCGACTGAAAACTTAACGCACTTTTTTCAATCGCTGGCTCAGAATTTACGCTGTGCGCTGCATCTTGAGATTATCTCCGGTCAAAACGACCATCATCGCGCTGAGGCGGCATTTAAGGCCACGGCTTTGGCGCTGCGACAAGCGGTCAAGCAAATCCATCGCGAAATCCCTAGCACTAAAGGAATTTTGTCATGACCCAGCGACAAGTACTGATCGTCGATACGGGCGTTGCCAATATTCGATCGATGATGGTGGCCTTGGAAAGGTTGAACTGCAAATGCCAACTGACTCAATCGGCCGATGAAATTCGCTCCGCACCCTATGTGGTATTGCCGGGCGTCGGTACCTTTGCGGCAGCGATGCAACAACTTGATCACCTCCAATTGGTTGCCCCGCTGCGAGATCGCTTGCAGTCAAGTCAATCGACGCTGTGCGTCTGTTTGGGCTGGCAGTTGTTGGGGATCGGCAGCGAAGAAAGTCCCGGAGTAACGGGCTTGGGAATTCTGCCAGTGACGGCCAAGCGGTTTCCCGACGCGCTTCCTGTCCCGCAACTCGGTTGGAACGCGGTGGTGCCGCAAGCCGGTTGCGATCTGCCCAGTGGGATGGCCTATTTTGCCAACTCCTACCGGATCACCGATCCACCTCCCCAGGGCTGGCAATACGCCGTGACCAACTACGGCGGTCCGTTCATCAGTTGCGCCCAGCGTGATCAATTGCTGGCCTGTCAATTTCATCCGGAGCTCTCCGGCGACTATGGTATGCACTTGTTGGCTTCTTGGTTGGCGCAAAAAGCGGTGGTCAACACGCACAACGATTGGGGACAGTTGACCCGGCGAATTATTCCTTGTCTCGATGTGCGAGGTGGTCGAGTCGTCAAAGGAGTTCAATTTGCACAGTTGCGCGATGCGGGCGATCCGGCGGAACTCGCCGCCCGTTATGCCGAACAAGGGGCCGATGAATTGGTGATGCTCGATGTCTCCGCGACACTCGAGCAACGCCAAGCCACGCTCGATACGGTTCGCAAGATCCGGCAGCAAATTAATTTACCGCTTACCGTTGGCGGCGGTGTCCGCAGTGAACAAGACGCCGCACAATTACTGCAGGCTGGCGCCGATAAAATCAGTATCAATTCAGCCGCCGTAGCCGATCCGGAATTGATCCGTAAATTGTCACAACGGTTTGGAAGTCAATGTACGGTGGTTGCCATCGACGTTCGCCGCGCAGCGGTCGAAGGCGCAGTGTCGGATCGAGACCCCTCAGCGAATCGTTTCCGTGATTCGCAGCGCTGGCAAGTGCTCACGCACAGCGGTTCACGCGTGGCCCTGGAGGATGGTCTGGCTTGGATTCAACGCGTGGTCGATCTCGGTGCGGGCGAAATTTTATTGACGAGTCACGACCGCGATGGTACGGGACACGGTTATGATTTGGAACTGTTACAAGCGGCCACTTCGTTGACCCGCGTCCCATTGATTGCCTCCGGAGGAGCCGCTCACTGGGAACATTTGGCGGCTGCGTTTGCGGCCGGAGCTCACGCGGTATTGGCCGCCACTATTTTTCACGACGGCCACACAACGGTAGGACAAGTTAAACAACAACTGGCGGCCAGTGGAGTCAAGGTAAGATGAAAATTCGAATTGCCGTGACACCGGAATTAACAGATTGGGACGACGCAACCGGTCGCCAATCGATTGCCGAGCGCGTTTTGCGGGCTGGATTGTTTAACCGTGTGGTGTTGGCGTGGCCACAATCGATACCTCTCGCCGGAGTCTTGGAGGTTGTCCATCGAGTTGGCGGTTGGGTGCAATTGGAGCTGGTGGCGCTCGGAGGCAAAGCGCCCGAGCTACTCGATCTGCTTAATGCGGGTACAGCCAAGATTTGGATCACCGACGAATCCACTGCCAAGACAATAGGCGTTGGCACCGATCGCGTTCAAGTGCTCGCGCAGCTGCCACAAGACTCCGATACGAGTGAGCTTTGGTCTTCGATCCAGACCGCCGCTCCGATGGGTGGCGACGAGTCGCAAACGATTCTTGTTGATGAACCTTGGGACCAAAGTGCGGAAATGGTTTCCGATTGGCTGTGGAGTCGGTTAGTATCCGATCGCGGTGACGGGTTAATTCCGACGTTGGTCACGGATCGCGGTGGGTGCGCATTGGGGCTGGCCTATTCCAATCGCGAAAGTCTAGGTCTGGCGGTTCGCGAGCGGCGAGGGATTTATTGGTCTCGGTCGCGTCAGTCTTTGTGGCGCAAAGGCGAATCGAGCGGCAGTCCGCAACAACTGCATCGTATCGATTGGGATTGTGATGCCGATACCTTGGTGTTTGTGGTCGAACAACAAGGCAGCGGATTTTGTCATGAGGGCACTCGAACTTGTTTTGGCGAGCAGCGGCAATTGCCGGATGTTTGGAAACGATTGACGCAGCAAATCACCAGCGCCAATCCCGATTCATATTCCTACAAATTGGTCTCTCATCCGCCGCTGTTGCACAAAAAAATTGTCGAAGAAGCTGAGGAATTGGTGGCAGCCACGAACGCACAAGAAGCGATCGCCGAATGTGCCGACGTCGTCTACTTTGCTGGTATACAGTTGTTGAGATGGGGCGCAAGTTGGGAAGCCGTTGAAGCAGAACTGGCGCGACGCATGTTGCGGCTGACTCGCCGAACCGAAAAGCACGAGGACCGTCAATTGGTACCAGAATCTAAATCGGTTGATGGCGGGCAGGCGATCAGAGAAAAGCCCAAA
This sequence comes from Pirellulaceae bacterium, assembly GCA_041739975.1. Classification (GTDB taxonomy): domain Bacteria; phylum Planctomycetota; class Planctomycetia; order Pirellulales; family Pirellulaceae; genus BJ22. Next base: position 2,047 of record JBGSMY010000215.1, on the reverse strand, counting down.
GAGAATCCCTCAGGAGAGAGTCTATGAGTTTGAAGAATGCCACGCCGCTGGCGATTTATACGGCGGACGAGTGGAGTTTGCGTCCGGCATCTGCGATGGATGCGGACTTTGTCGAACAAGTTCGCAGTATTGTGCAACGTGTCGAGCAAGGCGGGCGTGCGGCCGTCGAAGAATTTGCCAAACAATGGGACGGTTGGGACGGTGTAAGTTCGTTGTTGCTGGGTCGCGCTGAGCTAGTCGCTGCGCTAGAGCGGGTGAGCAATGAGGTTCGGCAATTGTTAGAACGCGTTCACGGTCGGATTCAAAGATTTGCCGTGGCCCAGCGGGGGACAATTGGCGAGTTGGAGTTGGCGATTCCCGGTGGTGCGGCGGGGCATCGATTGTTGCCGATCGAACAAGTGGGTTGTTATGTGCCGGGGGGACGCTATCCCCTGCCCTCGACGGCCTTGATGACCGTAACGACGGCGAGGGCCGCTGGTTGCCGACGCGTCGTGATGGCGACACCCAAGCCGGATCCGGTGATTTTGGCGGCCGCGGCGATTGCTGGAGCGGATGAAGTTTTGTTGGTTGGGGGGGCGCAGGCCATTGCCGCCTTGGCGATCGGCTTTGAAGGATTTGACGCAGTCGATTTGATTTGCGGGCCGGGCAATCGCTGGGTGACGGCGGCCAAACAATGGGTGGTGGGCCGTGTCGGTATTGATATGTTGGCGGGACCCAGTGAACTGGTGGTAGTCGCCGACGATCGGGCCGATTGTCGGCGGGTCGCGTTTGATTTATTGGCGCAAGCCGAACATGATCGCGACTCTCGTCCTTTTTTGGTGACCTCTAACCCGGCGATTGCGGTGGAGGTCAACCGACATTTGCAATTGTTAATCTCCGAGTCACCGCATCGAGAAACGATTTGTTTGTCTTGCGCAAACGGTGCCGCGATCGTGGCTCGCGATTGGGAAGAAGTGGTTCGGGTTGTCGATCGATTGGCGCCGGAGCATTTGGAGCTGCATGTTGAGAATGCGGCGGAGTTGGCAAGTCGTTTTCAAAATGCGGGCTGTGTGTTTATTGGCGGTGAATCGGCCGAGGTATTTGGCGACTATGGGATTGGACCGAACCACACGTTGCCGACGGGCGGTTCCTCTCGTTATTCCAGCGGATTAAATGTGATGACGTTTATGCGGTGGCAGACTTGGTTGCGTCTGGAGCAGCCGATACCGCCCGAGTTGATACAGGACACGATGGCGCTTGCCGATCTCGAGGGGCTAACACATCATCGCCTCGCCGCCCAACAACGACTTTAACGCGGGCACCGCCCGTGGGTGGGTACCGCCGTTCCGGCGGTACTGACCTGTCGTGGGTACCGCCGTTCCGGCGGTACTGTAGGTGCCGCTGTCCTCAGCGGCACGTTCCTCTAGCTGCCAAACTTTGCTCCCTACTAACGAGCTGGGAGGGCAGCAAAGGTTGTTGGCTAGTCGTCAATAAATTAAAGTCTTTTGTTGCTCCCCTGCCAGCTTGCTGGCAGGGAGCAAAGTTTGACAGCTAGAATTGCACCACAACACGTGGCTTCTTCGCCCCCTGCCAGCTTGCTGGCAGGAGGCGAAGTTTGCCAGCTAAAGCGATGAAAAAAAAGAAACTTAAGGGTCCGGCGGTACCACCGGGACCCGCAGCATTTTGCTCAACAGATCGACGAAGGTCCGTGATTCCGATTCTTGGCTCCCACTTAAATCAAAAGCAAATTCATCCCAATATATCCAATCGGGCCAAGGCCCGTGGTTGGCAAAAGTGCCTTCACCGGAAAAGTTAAACATATTATTCGTGGCAACAGCACAATTAAAATCCACCATGGTTTGCGTGGGTATATGTCGGTCATCCTCGCTCGTGGATTTTTAAAAACGGGAAAATGGTGTAATGTAACCGTACGTAAACTCTGTCGTAAACCGTACACCGCACTGCGTACATCACAGCTGACGACGCTATTTTGGCGGCCAGACATAAAAAAGATGTCGGTAATGTCAAAGGAAGGTCCTATAGAAAAATACACCGTTGGTAACCAGAC
>JBGSMY010000207.1:0-5870 GCA_041739975.1 Pirellulaceae bacterium | reverse complement strand
TGTCGATTTTGGCCAAAATTTTGATCCGCGAGATAATCGCGCTGAGTTGTCGGCGGGGCAAAGTGTCGCGTTCGTGCAACACTCCGTCGATGCGATAGCGGATGCGGACACGATCTTCAAATGGTTCGACGTGGATATCCGAGGCATTGAGCTGGACCGCTTCGCTGATCATCAATTTGACCAAGCGGACGATTGGGGCCGAAGATTCGTCTTCGGCGTCGGTGCTGGTGGCTCCCGAGTCGTCGACGGTTTCGGTGAAATCGATGGCTGTATCGGTGAATTCTTGGAGGATGGAGTCGGCCGATTCCCCTTCGACCTGACCGTAGACTTGGTTGATATATTCGATGATTTTTGATCGGGTTGCCAAAGCGACGACGATGTCGCGGTTGAGGATAAACCGCAGGTTTTCCATGGTATTGACATCACCCGGGTTGCTAAACGCAACTGTCAGCCGGCCGTCTTCCAGTGCCAAAGGTAACACCACGTTTTCGCGGGCAACCGATTCGGGCATCAATTCGATAACCCGCTCGGGAATACTGATTTTGTCCAGATCGACATAGGGCAAGCGGTTGGCTTTGGCTTGGGCCCGCATGACCTCTTCCTCGGTGGCATAGCCCAATTTGATCAGCGACTGGCCGATCGTAACATTGGTTTGGCGGGCTAAATTGTCCGCGTCATCCACTTGGTCCTGGCTCAATACGCCAGCTTTTAATAGTGCGCCGATAAACGCCTTGTCAGATGGCTGCATAATCCCCACTCGCCCAAGAAAACGTTCCCATAGATACGATCACCCTCATCGACCATTTTGGTCAGTCGATATCCCTAAGCATTCAATAATTGCGGAAATACAGAGGTTATTGCTTATCTTACCATTGACGAGGCAAAATTTGAATTATCAAAGCCGCTTTGGTTGCTAAATAACCGGAAAGATCCGTTGAATCGGTCGGCGAACAAGCAATCAGACCGTTTATTGCTAAGCGAACCGAATTGATTGATTGCGAGAGTCAACGGCCCAAGCTTGGCGCGCAAACCTCAACAGAGTTCTTGAGTCCGCGGCCTAGTAATTGCAATCGCCGGACCGGTACTTCGGCGGCGAATGCACGTCGGATTAGCATGGATTGTGACAATAAACGTCGTTTGTGCCTCGCCCTGGCGTTTTGGTTTTAACGATAACGCAAGCGGATTTTTTGGGCTTCGGCTCGCAAGGCGTCGGCGGAATCATAGTTCTGTGATTCCTCCAGCGCTGCCGCTAGTTCATCCAACTGGCGGGCAATTCGTCGAAAATCGGCTGCGTTTTGATGCGATTGAGCTTGTCGCGGAGCACCGGTACTCGCGTTCTGCAAGTGATCCGATACGGATACACGCGTGGGGATTCCTAGATTTTCCGGGGACCTCAGGTTTGTTGTGACGGAATCCTGAATATTCGTGAATGAGGGAGGGTAAACAATTGCCTGTGAATTAGGCGTTGGCGGGGATAGCGGATGTTGGTGGTAAGGATTTTGATTAGTTGGCGGGTATGGTATCGGGCTGGGAGGTGAGGGATTTGTCGAGTTAAGCGGCACAAATTGTCGAGGGTTTGAGTTGGCGTTCGGTGAGCCGCTAGGCTCTCCATTACTTGATGACGAAGGATACGGAAACGGACCGAATGATGGCAGTACGTTCACATTATTATTAACAATGGCTTGGTTTTGGTTAGTCGGGTGTTGATGGTGATCCGAATCTCGATTTCGCTCATGAGGTGGATTGTACATGAGTTGATTTTGGTTTGAATTCTGGCCGTGTTGATTCTGGCCGTGTTCATTAAGGCGATAGTTGGCAGGTTGAGTTGGCGTTCCGTTGTTAGGTTGAACGACCGCTTGTGGTTGTGTTCCATTGTGATAATAAATCGTCGGCATGGGCGGGTTTTCTGGGTAGGGAGTAAATCGAGGTTGTGGTTGGCTACTATTGGGGCCTGGGGCCCAGTTCGGTTGATGATTATCAGACTGGGGTTGGAATCCAGGTTGAGAGTGGGCTGCATTGTTATCATTGATATTCATATTCCGTTGATTATCCAATTGGAGTGAGAAGCCGGGAATTGGCTGGGCTGCATTTTGTTGATGGACGACCGTTGGTGGTTGGTTTGTAGTTTGGTCAGTTTCGATAGGCTGCAATTGGGTTCCGTGCAATTGCGGGCTGACGGTTTGCTGGTGTACCGGGGAATTTAAAGGAGTCAACTGACGGTTCTGTGTTTGTTGAGACTGGACGGCGCGATGGTTGCTTGCGTTGTCGGGCGATTGATTGTTATCCGTCATATGTGCGCGGGTTGGCAAAAGTGTTGATTGATGGGACGACGGAACGTTGGGCAGCTGGGTCGTTGGTTGGGGGCCATTTGCGACAAGTGCATGCAGTTGCTGACGGAATTCTTGTTCGATTTCTTCCGGTGTAAACAGACCTGACATTTGAGATTGCAGTCCACCGCCGAGATTCGATCGCAGCTGTAAAAGCGTCGTCAATTCCGCTTGCATTTTTTGCTCCGCGAGAGACAAATTAGCTTCGTTTTTGGCGTCTTTTTGGGGTGAATCTTCGGTGACAGGCACCGTTAATTTTACGGATTTTACGGTGACAGGCACCGGTAGTTTCGTGGTGACAGGCACCGGTATTTTGTTAACTGGCGTAATCTGGGAGGTTGGTTGGGTCCAGGTATGTTGTGTTGGGTTTTGGCCGCAGGCCGGGATGGCTAGCATTGCGGCAGCGGAGAGTGTTAAGACCCAAGGCAATTGAGGTCGGCACCAAGTTCGCAACCGATTACCTAAAAAGTTGTGGTCGCAAAATCGTGTTAAGTTCGTCGTGGATTGCTGGGCCATTGTCGGGTCTCCTGGATAGATTTCAGCTCGTTGTGCCAAAAGCGGCTATTGTCCTGCCGGAGGATGTTCGTCACGAATATAGCTGAGGTCGTTTTGATCGACCAAGATCAATGTCCCCAGAAAACTCGGGGTGGTGAGATATTTGGAACTGATTAAGATTGTGATCGATGGAAGCAGCATTCCCGACGGTTTATGAAAAGTGAGCCACAATACCTGTCGGTTCATAATGGTCGCAGGAGTCAATGTTCGCTTTATCGTTGCGGCATGATTGAAAAACGCTAGCGTTCAAGAATTGCGAATGATCTCGGCTTGAGCTTTTTCATGATGGAAAAGTATTTGGCGTGGCGGCGGCTCGCGCAGATCGCAGGGCATTCGAATTTTCGGTCAGTAATAGTTTGAGGAGTTATCCTGGATGGCCAAATCGACCAATTTGTGGATTCGCCGAATTCATCGCTGGGGCGGTTTTATTATTTTGTTGCCATTGCTATTAGTGATAGTCACCGGGCTCATGTTGCAACTAAAAAAATATGTGGCTTGGGTTCAGCCGCCTACTTTTTCTGGATCTAAGACTTCGCAGTTCGTTGATTTTCAACGAGTCCTTGACGCCGCCAAGACTTCTCCGGAGGCCCAAATCGACAGTTGGGATGATGTCGATCGTTTGGACGTGAGGCCCGAAAAGGCCGTGGTTAAAGTGCAAGCTAAAAACCATTGGGAGGTACAAGTTGACTTGGGAACCGGCAACGTATTAGCCACTGCTTACCGCCGATCCGATTGGCTGGAGCTGCTCCACGACGGTTCGTATTTTTCGGAAGCGTCACGTCTGTACGTTTTTTTTCCGGCAGGGGTGATTTTGTTATTGTTGTGGTTTACGGGACTTTATTTATGGGCGTTGCCATTTTGGGCCAAATACCAGAAGCGGTTAAAGCGGGAACAACCCCCCAAAGCTTAATCCAGGCACCGCGCGGGCTTAGTCCAATTGTCCAGGCCTCAAACCAGCTTGCCGTATCGTAAACTGCAGGGAGTTTGTCCTACGGTAGTTGCCGCTGTCCTCAGCGGCAAAGCGAACCGTATGTGTCCACAATCAGGTTTCTTTTCAGACTTGTAAGCTGTACAGTTTGTCCTACAGTAGTTGCCGCTGTCCTCAGCGGCAATGTGAACAATATGCGTTCACAATCAGGTTTTTATTCAGACTTGTAAGCTGTTTCGATTGTCCTACAGTAGTTGCCGCTGTCCTCAGCGGCAAAGCCAGGGCGGCGCAGGGACCCTTGCAAAAAATAGCATCCAGAGTCCAGCCGACCAATTAACCGCGCTGCACCGGCTATTCAAAAATACTTACCAACTGGCCGAGGTCCAATCTGAGTTAACCTTTTTGACCGGCACCAAGTTTGTCTTATTGGTTTCAACTTTTCGCAAAGTACCAAAGTGGACGTTTTGATCGTCATTTCCGTCGACCCATTGAGGCTTTTCGACTTGATGGTTGTTCGAGCTAAGTTCTTGATGGCTCGCCAAACGGACTGGATTGTAAGACCAGGGTTGTCTCACCGGAGCGGCCGCCGTTTGTGACGAACGATCATCTCGGCGTTCACCAAAAGTGCTGGTGCTGGTGTTTCGCATTTGTTCGATAACGCTGCGTTGGATACCAGGTGCACTTGTGCCCTCGATCGATGGAGTAACGTCGGCAGGCGTCGGGACGCTTGAACCGTAACCTGGAGTTGTCGTTGTGGTACCGCCGGGCAAAATCGTGTAGTTACCTGAAGTACTCAGGGCTCCATTGGGCATGTTCCAATAGGAACTGGTTGTTGGACCGGGAGCCAAGGTTGGACCGGGTATCCCCGGAGCGTTGTAATAGGGAGGAACCGTTGTTCCCGGATTTATCGTGCCGGGATTAACGCCACAGGTCGAGCAACCGTCGACGGCAGGTTGATATCCCGTGGCACATGTCGAACAACCGGCTGGCGATTGCGATACGTAGGTTACCGGCACTGAATAACTTTCCGTTCGATAGACGGGCCGATAGGTGGTGTAAGGGACTTGTTTCATTTGCCATGTGTAACTGGTGCACGGTTTCATGCAAGTCACGGTGCAACCGGTGCAGGGGTCCGTATTTGTTACCGGTTTATATTGGGTTACTGGAACTTGTTCCCAGTTAGCGCGATAAGCCGTGTAAGGGACATAATTGACGACAACTCGCGAGCATTGTTGTTGGCAAGTGGTTTGGCACTGACCGGGCTGTAGGCCGCAACTGGCAACAGGCATTGTCGGCTGTGGGCGTTTGCGGCAGCCGCGCAGCCAATCGAGCAACGGACCGGCTTGAGCTGGTTGAGCGTTGCTGCACCAGGCAATACCAATTACCAATGCGCAGCACCAAAATGATTTAAATCGTGATTTCATTATGTAGTTCTCCGTTGACCGAAATGTACTGCATGGCGGCACCACCTTCATGAGGAATTTTTTTCAAGGCCAAATTTTTTTGTTATTTGTGTTCGGAATATTCCGATCAAGTAAAATTACCAGTTAAATCGATTCGTTCGGTTCTTACAGTCCAATCTGTCCCGGCAACTTGTAGTGGCCATCGAACGGCAACTCGCTTCAAATAAATTCTGGAAATGTCGAAAATATCGAAAACGCTGGTCGGAGATTTAGCCAAGGTCATAGGTCGTCCATTGGTTTGTTCTGCCATCGGATTACCCACGCCTGAAATGTGGCCGTCGCCCACTAACGTCTCCCGCACCGTTCCTGTCTCCCGCACCGTTCCTGTCTCCCGCACGGTTGCTGTCTCCCGCACGGTTGCTGTCTCCCGCACGGTTGCTGTCTCCCGTAGAATAGACTCGGCCGACGAGTTGGTTCGATCTGTTATGGTGCCGTGAGGCAAACACCTTACGAAGCGGCAATTCCAAAAGTTCATCTTTGAGCAAAAAAAAGAACATGTTTATTGTGTTTGATGGCATCGACGGGGGCGGCAAATCCACCCAACTGGAAATGACCGAACATTGGTTAAAAGGTCGAGGCCATCGAGTCACGCGCTGC
>JBGSMY010000139.1:0-25726 GCA_041739975.1 Pirellulaceae bacterium | reverse complement strand
TTAGCATCTCCGTAATCGATATTACTGGGAATCCATTCAATAACACAACTACTACTGTGGCCAACCTCGGGTTCACCAAAAATTTAATAATTCCTGAAGACTTGTGTGGTACGATGAGCAGCTTGCTGGCAGGAGCGAAAGGTTGACAGCTAGGGGAGCGCGAGTCCGACTGCTTAAGTCAAGACATCGCTCGTCGACAGCAAAAAAAGATACTGCAAAGCGATCCTGAAGAAAACTAACGCTGCCGGTTAAAAACCGGCAGCCACGTCCGGCAGCCATGACCGGCAAACAGACTACCGCTGCCGGTTAAAAACCGGTAGCCACGACCGGCAGCCACGACCGGCAAACAGACTAACGCTGCCGGTTAAAAACCGGCAGCCACGACCGGTGGCCACGACCACCGAGCTGGCCAGAGGCGGCGCTGAATAGATTTATTTTGTTTCGTTTTCTAGCTGCCAAACTTTGCTCTCCTGCCAGCCGAGCTAACAGAAGAGCACAAGTGTGACAGAAGACTAGACTTCCAGTGGTTCTTCTTGTTCCGCGTCGACTTCGCCGGGTTCGGGTTCGGTTAGAGCGGCGATGTAGCCGCCGTCGGCCAAAATCCGATCTTTGATTTCTTGGCAAACCTTGGGATTTTCGATCAGGTATTGTCGAGCTTTTTCTTTGCCTTGTCCCAAGTGCAACGTGTTGTACTTGAACCAAGCACCGGTGCGGGCGACAACTTTGGCCGCAACACCTAAATCGAGCACATCACCTTCATAGCTAATACCATTGGAGTGCATCATATCGAATTCTGCAGTCCGGAATGGCGGGGCAACTTTGTTTTTGACGATCTTGCATTTGACGCGCTGGCCAATGGTTTCTTCGCCTTCTTTTAGAGCTCCGATTTTGCGAACATCGACGCGGCACGAGCTGTAAAATTTGAGGGCTCGACCGCCAGGTGTTGTTTCGGGACTACCGAACATCACGCCGATTTTTTCGCGAATTTGGTTGATAAAAATCGTGCAAGTCTTACTGCGGGAAATAGCGCCCGTTAGTTTTCGCATCGATTGACTCATCAAGCGGGCTTGCAAACCAACATGTGAGTCGCCGATTTCACCTTCAAGCTCTTGACGTGGAACCAGTGCCGCCACGGAGTCGATTACAATCACATCGACTGCGTTGGATTTGACTAACATTTCCGTAATCTGCATGGCTTCTTCACCACTACTCGGTTGGCTGACTAGCAAAGTATCGAGATCGACCCCAAGTTTTTTACCCCAAGTGGGATCAAACGCATGTTCCGCATCAATGATTGCCGCAACTCCACCAGCTTTTTGAGCTTGAGCAATGACATGCAAAGCGATAGTGGTTTTACCGCTGGATTCTGGGCCAAAGATTTCAATGATACGGCCGCACGGCAATCCTTGGCCGCCCAAAGCAATATCAAGCGATATACTGCCGGTGGAAATACCGCGAATCTGCGACACATAATCAGCCCCTAAGGTCATGATCGAACCATTACCAAACTGTTTTTCAATCTGCTGAACCGTGTTTTTCAAATTTTCGTTTTCTTGCATCATGTTCTCGACGCTGCGAGTTGCCTTTTTGGCACTCGCTGCGCCACGATTGGTTGACTTTTCTTTCTTGGCCATTTTTACCTCGGCGTGTTGATTGGTTGTCGTTTTCTTCGTTGATTTGGTCTTGGCTGTTAACTTAACGTCGTTTTTCGGTTCCGACGGCGTAATGGACTCCGACAGCGTACTGGCCGCAGAATCAGTCGAAGCTGCGAGTTCAGAATTGGAATCTAACTGTATCGGTGACACGGTCTCCGAATGAGGCCCCGTTTCCGCACTTAAATCCTTTTCCGCACTTAACTCCGTATCGGTCTCAAACTCCATTTCAGTATCTGAGTCAGTCGCGATCGTTGACATGTTCTTGGTTCCCTTGGGGCTCGATTTTCTACTGCGGTCCGTACTCCATTCAGGACTCATTTTTATTCGCGCCACCGACCCCTCAGCCCATCGATTACGAGAGGGCCAACCTTTTACAATAGGGCTGGTCGCACCGAATGGCAAGTACCTGAATGCTGTCGGCTGTTTTGATTCGGCCAGCTAGCTTGGTGTCGCCATGTTCCTTGATGTAGTGAGTATCGTGGGTGCTGGGACACGTTTGGTCCCAGGCGAGAAAAAATATCAAAAATAAATGAAATTGAGATAGTGGGCTAAAAAACTGCCGCCTGGATCGATAAAGTCATTACGGCCCAGGATGCCCAGTGGTTTGCTTAAAAAAAATCAAAATAACGCGGTTCCGACCAACCACCGCGGCTCAGTTGGCTATTCGGTCTGCCTGCCTCCCAACGGCGATTTGGCAGCACCGCATTTGGTATATTTACTGCCGGCAAGAATGAAAAACAATTCGATGCTTTACCGTAACTGCCCGCATCACCTTTCATCTCAGCCGATGACTGCGGTCGACAAATCCACTCGCCCGGCAGCTAAAATCTCACCCGCCCACTAATCATTCCCTTAATTCGACCGTTGTTTAGTTTTTCGCGACCGTTCGAGCCATTGCTGGACAATTTGTGGCGCAAACAAATACCAGCAGCATTTCGTTTCTGGATGGTACTCAACGCAGAACGTAAATGGATTTTGATAGTTGGTAAACAGCAACTTGATTCGATCTTCCGCAGGGGAAAATTTGCCCACCGAATGATTCTCGACCGTGGCTCGCCAAGTAATCAAGTCGCCTTGAGAATTGGCACCCGTGGCGTCGAACCCCAAACAAGCGGCGCCGTCAGACAATCGAGGTTTGATCCGGCAAGTCAGATCAAAACTCGAACACTCTTGCGTTAGGTCGCGATCGCGGACAATCGCTTTTTCGATATCAAATTGAAACACATCATGACGCAATGCGTACAAGCTATGAATTCGATGCAAATGGGTATTAGCGTAGTGTTGCAACTCGGCGAGGCTACCAATCGTGACAATTTGTTTGTGTGGTGTCAATTGATGGATCGCTTGACGAAATCGCAATGCGGTCGCGGTACGCTGCAAATAGACGGTGGATGCCGATTGCAATACTTGCTGGACATCGGCTAACCAAGGAAGCTGTTTTTCATGGATGTTAGGCGAGGGCTGGATCAGGACGGGAGCTAGTGCAGGGTCAAATCGAATGCGGTTTTCTTGACCCGACTTCAATTCGTCCGCCATTCGCCGAAAGGCCCACGGATTTTCGTTTTGCCCAAATTCGATCGTCCCGCTTTGGTAAGCAAAACCTACTAAATTTAACATCGCATTAACCTTCCCAGTACCTGGGTTGCCAAATGAACCGGCGACGCAATTCGACCAGTATGTTTGGGGACCTCGGGTAACGTCAAGTGGCACGATGGGCTTGGCCATGAAATTATTCCTCTCTAGTTTTCGTCCGCCAACGCTACGGCCAGCGGCAATTATTTGGTAAATTGATGGTTGTCGGCGGGGTAGGTTTCCCGCCGCAAATTCCAGAAGGTTTCGTCAGACCGGCTCAATTGGCAAGTTTTTCTCCGATCATTGCCCGGGTCGATTGAAGTCTTCGAAGTCCCAGATTTTATTCAGGAAGATTGCTAATGGCCAAACGATCGATTAGTCAGGTAGATGTGGCGGGCAAACGTGTTTTGATGCGAGTCGACTTTAATGTTCCGCTGGGAAAAAATGGCGAGATTACCGACGATCGACGAATCGAAATGGCTTTGCCTTCCATCCGCTCTGTGCTCGATCGCGGCGGCAGTGTAATTCTAATGAGTCATTTGGGGCGACCCGATGGCGAACCGGACCCCGCCTACAGTATGCGCCCCACGGCTTTGAGATTGGCCGAGCTGATTAGCCAACCAGTTCAGTTTGCCACAGACACGGTCGGCCCCGAGGCTACGAAAATGGCTGCGGCTCTCCAGCCGGGTCAAGTATTGGTGTTGGAAAACTTGCGTTTTCAGCCGGGAGAAAAAAAAGGCGATTCTGTATTCTCAAAAACGCTGGCCGACATGGGGGATGTTTATTGCAATGACGCCTTTGGCACGTGTCATCGCAAAGATGCTTCGATGGTGGCGGTACCCCAAGCTATGTCGGGCAAGCCGCGAGTTGTTGGCTTTTTAGTCGAAAAAGAAATCCGTTACCTCAGTGAAACGATTGCCAATCCTCAACGACCGTTTGTCGCCATCTTGGGCGGGGCCAAAGTGTCTGACAAAATTAACGTTATCGCTAACTTGTTGAAAGTCTGCGATCACGTGCTGATCGGCGGCGCCATGGCTTATACGTTTTCCTTAGCCCAAGGTGGTGAAGTCGGCAACAGTCTGGTGGAGCCGGATAAAGTCGATTTGGCGAGAGAGCTTTTGGCGCAGAGCAACGGAAAACTCAATTTGCCCGATGACACTCATTGCGGCGATAATTTTAGTGCCGATTGCCAAAAACAAATTGTCGCTTCCGGCAAAATCCCCCCGAACTTTCAAGGTCTAGATATCGGCCCCGCAACCATGAAACGTTATGCACAAATCATCGCCTCTGCCAAGACTGTAGTGTGGAATGGCCCGATGGGCGTGTTTGAAATCCCTCCATTTGATGCGGGTACAAAAGCCGTCGCCCAAGCGATCGCCGACAGCCAGGCGACCAGCATTATCGGTGGTGGAGACAGTGCCGCCGCGATTGCCCAATTGGGTTTCGAAGATCGCGTCACACACGTTTCCACGGGCGGCGGGGCCAGTCTGGAAATGCTCGAAGGTAAAAAATTTGCTGCGGTCGAACTGCTCGACGATCTATAATACCGCCGGCCCAAATCATGTTGCCCCGTTCAGGGCTTAACGAATGAATATTGATCAAGACCCACGAGTGCGGGCATTTTGGCGACAAGCCGCGGCGGTGATTGCTGCCAGCGGCGGAGTCACCGGCGAATGCCAACAAAAACTCCGCGCTCTGGCGGATCACTTGCAACTGTCCGAACCCGAATGGCAGTTGGCTTGGCAAACTCTCCAATCAAATGATGTGACCTCGGGGGAACTCACTCGCTACGAACAAGCGTTTACCTATTTTCTCCAGCGAGAATTTTCGCGACTACCCAATCGTTTGTTATCGCTAAAGATTGAAAATAAAGCCGCGCGGATCGGTGTCGAAAAATACCAGATCAGCGAAGTTCGCACTCGGCAAATTATCGAATGGGAATGTGAACGCTTACAAGTCAAACGTGTTTCGCGCCCTGATGCCGAGCAATATGTGGAACAAGTCATTATCCAGCAGCTCGAAGGCTTGACGGATATCGATGAACCAATGCGAACGCGGTTTATTGCTTTTGCCCGACAATGGGGACTCGAACGCGACTTAGTCGAGCTGTTTGTCCGCGACGCAATTCAAGAAAACTTGATTACCGCCAGGCGCTGGCAACGACGGCGGGTTCGATGGCGTCGGGCGAAACAAATCGGAATAGCCTTATGTGTTTTGGCACCATTAATTTGGTTGGCGATCTATCGATTTGCTTTGCAGCCCGCCGCAATTCCTCCGCCCCAGCCAAATACGACCAGCGCACATCAAGTAAATGTACCGCCATGGTGGCCGACGCCGGCAATCGAACCGGAGTTGGTCCATTGGGATGTTTCGTCGAAAGGGTTACAAAAATTCCAAGCACTCGGTCAAGCCGATGCGGCGTCCCGCAGCGCTGCTTACGCAAATTTTTGGTTATGGTTGTTGGAACAAACGCCTGAGTCGACATCAATGGGGATAGTGCTACTGCAACATGTCTATGCCTCCGACCCCGAGCCTCCACCGATTTTGGATTGGATGCCGGGGCCATTGCAATCTTGGTTGGAGTCTCCTGTTTACTTGCCCTTGCAATCCACAGAATTCCGCTTGAGTTTTGTCTGGTGGGAAAAGATGACTCAATTGGCAACCCTGCGCGGGGTTGTCGGCAATGCGCCTCAACGCGATTTGTCGGACCTTGTGCGAGCGTGGTTGGAATCGCAAACGCAAATCAAAGTTGCCGCCAATGACGCATCAGCGGTTCGCCAAGTCCATGAGTACTGGGCGAGAGAATTGTGGAATCGGCTATTGCAACTCTCGCGGATTGACCCATCTCGCGGAGCTGCGACAGTTTCTCCCGTATTGGCAAATACCCAGCCATATCTCGACGCTGAAACGGAAAAGCGTTATTTGCAACAAGTGTTGTTTCAAATCTTGTCTCGTGCTCCCGATCAATTGTCGATTGTACGCCCGCTAGTGCCAGCCGCCTTAAAATCGCTCGACCCGGCCGCTCGAATAATTTGGATTGAATTGTGCCTAGGACAGGCCGATTCGGAACAGATTACGTGGTTAATGCAACAACTGGTGCTCGCTCAGGATTCAAGCATCGGTCTTAAGTCGGCGGCAGAGGCCAAACGTTATTTGATCGCGGAAGTTGTCGAGGTGCGCCGTCAACAATGGTCGGCGATCGCAGAAGCACGTGATCAAGTTCAAGCCTCGCACCATCGCGTCGCCGAAGCTTGGATGCAAACTCGCGAAGAACCAAATCCCGAGGAGCTGGCCCGTTTAGCTGCAGTCGGCAATCTACATTTATGGTTGGCGGAGAAAATGTTTAATCGCCGTCAGCGTCCAAATCTGCCGTTGCCCCTGGAATCATTGGAATGGTTGGAACAACGATTCGCAGCGTTACAGGCCAATCGGTTACCGATGGCACCACCTACTGGTACCCTCATTTTAACGCCCGCAGATCAGCGTTCTTTGGAACAAGCATTGTCGACCTTGAGCGATCCGGAGACCAATAAATCCGCAGACCGTAAGTTAGAAATCGAACGCATTTTACGGATGGCGGATCGAATTGCCGACCTGTCCTACGAAGCTGCCAGTCGGTTGGCCGCTTATTATTTGAGAGAAGGCCCGGTCGAAGAATGGCTAAGTGCCGAACGAGCTATGCCGAGTTTCCGACGATGGCCGAAATTCGTACTAGCCGTGTCCGATCAATTGCCTGAGTCTCAAGTGCCGCTGAATCAGGCCTTAACTATTGTGCAAATCCTCACAGAAGTAGAAATTGTTCCAACTCAGGGCGATGATTGGCGGCGTGAATTCGCCACACGCTTACGCCGCGATGTCGAGCGGCGATTGAGCGCAATTTATTTGGCTGATGAACAGTGGTCAAAACGCAATTGGTTGGAATTAGCCAAAGTGTTAGACAGAGTTTATCTCCAACGATCCCAATGGAGATTGCCTCATGTCGGTAGCGATGGCTGGGCGACAATAAATTTAGAAACAGGCGACTGGCAACCGTCTCGTTGGCTTTGGTTAATTGCGACTTCGGAGTTAGAGCCACCCGTTGACGGCAACCGAACGCCAACGCTCAATCCATTGTTTTGGGACTGGTTGGTGACGCATGAACCAAGTGATTTGGGGCGTATCGTGATGGCACTCGAAGTTTGGCGAGATCGAGAGCTGCTGTTATGGCGCACGCGCCTGCGTAGCACTGAGTTTGATCTTCTAGCGGTGGCTTGGCAGCAAGAATGGGATGATCTCGACAATCAAACATTGACTGTGGCTCAGCGGTTAGCCTGCGCCGAATGGGCTTTGCTGCAAATCTGGAAAGCGGCTAGCGAGCATTTGTGGCAGTTCGATATCTTGGGCGTTGGCGATCAGGCCACAGGAGGTCAACCATGACCGATTACGGTCGCTGTCGAGGTTCGAATCGATCTGCGAAGGGGCGAAATCAATTCACCCGATATTGTTTCAGATTGATTTTAGTTGGCTTAGTTTGGAGCTGGGCAGGTGACGGGCTAAACGCCGATTGGATCTGGAGACACGGTCAATCGCAGCCGATTAGCGGAATAGTCCTGGAGCGTTCATCCGATCGCATTTTATTCGCGCCACACGCTCCAGACCCTACCATTTCAAGTGCATCGGACTCTCTCGCGATGGAGTCAATTGCCTCCACTGACGTTGCGCGGGTTGTCATTACGATCGATCAAGAGCGATTGACGCAACTGGGTCCGACAAACCCGATGGAGTATTTGGAAATGGGTGATGAATTGGCATTAGCGCCAGATCCAGCGGCTAAGTACTTGGCGATTCGACTCTATGTACTCGCCGCGGCGCACACTCAAGGGTCGACACGGATACGAGCCGTACGCAGTATCTTGCCGCTGGCGAGAAATGTCGAGGAAAAAGACCGTTGTCAGTTGCTGCTGGCCATGTGGGGCGACACAACCGTCGACGCCGAGGCATTGCCTCAACAATCGGCGCGGCAACCGCGGGAAGGAACGCTGGGTCAAGGAACGCTGGACGATTTAAGAGAACTTTTGGAATTGTTGCGTCGAGAAAATTTCGAGGCGGCAAGGATTGAAATGGCAACGAAGCCCCAGTTGCAAGAACGTGTGAATGAGTTTGCCCCCCAATTTAGCTGGTCAAAATTGCAGCAATGGTCCGCGCAGTCAAGTTTGTTGACGATCGACCTGTATCAAATTCTAAGTTGGCAACGGGCCATTGAAATCCGAGCGGGTGATTCAAAACGCGCAGAGTTTGACGATGACTGGTCGCATGCCGCCAAACAACCATGGCGTCCCCGAGCTTTGGTTCCCCGCCTCGAGACACTCACCGAATTTGATCCGCGGGCCACACAATTTCGCGATGGTCAGTGGGTTTCCCATAAAACAAAATAGCCGACCAATGGAATGTCATCCGTTGATTTCCGAACCCTTATGCGATTACGGGCCTTTGGCATCTCAATAAAAAAAACCGCAGCCTAAATAGGTCGCGGTTTGAAATTGGAATTATGTTTCTGAGTGGCGCGATGTTGACGATTTTATTCGTCACCGCCGCCAAATTCTGGTTTCACAGATGACTGAGCAAATCGATCGTGATAACCGACCAACTCCAAAATAGCGCGGACGCCGGCATCACCTAAACGGGGTTTGGCCAGTTTGAGGATGCGGGTGTATCCACCATTGCGATCGGCCATCCGCGGTGCGACATCATTAAACAGAATCCGCACGGCTTCTTTGTCTCGCAGGATTGAAAACACGCGGCGACGAAGTTGAACGGCTGGCGAAATTGCCTTCACCCATTGTTGCCACTTGTCACTTTTGCGCCATGCTTTCCAAGCATCCGTATTGCGATCGGCCTGGGTCGCAAATTGTTCTGCGGCAGCAATGTGTGGCTGAGCTTTTTTGGCCATTGTAATGCAACGTTCCAAGATCGGTCGTACTTCTTTGGCTTTTGCCAAAGTGGTAACGATGCGACCGGGATTTTGTGCTGGCTTTACTTCGGTTTTGCCGTCTGATTGAAACATCCCGACATAATGGTCAGCATTGCGTTCGCTCAACAGCAAGCCGCGGATTAGGTTTTTGAACAATGCCTTACGATGGCTTGAGCTGCGGCCCAATCGTCGTCCAAGTCGCTTATGTCGCATGGTACTACTACTTGCAAAATGTCAAATGTTAAATCGGATATAAGAACGTTTGAAAAACAGGGATTTGCTCGAGGTCGCCACGCGACGCACGAGCTTGATTACCACCATGACCGCTGTTTAGCCGATCAAAGGAGCTTTGGGAACTCGCATACCGAAGTGCAAGCCCATTTCTTGTATTCGTTCTTTAACTTCTTCGAGAGTGGTTTCGCCAAAATTGCGAAGTTCCAACAGTTGGTCTTCGGTATATTGGACCAATTCGCGAACCGAAGCGATTCCGGCGTTTTCTAAGCAATTGCTGGCTCGAACGCTAAACCGTAGTTCGCGGATCATGAGGCTAAGTTTTGACTCGAGAGCTGCATCCACACCGCCTGCGGTTCGCGGTTGCGAATGGACTAAGGGGCCGACTTCGGTGTATTGTACAAATGGGTTGAGGTGTTTGCGGAAGATTTTAGCCGCTTCCACTAACGCCATTTCGGGAGTAACCGAGCCATCGGTCCAAATTTCCAAAGTCAATTTATCGTAATTGGTTTTTTGACCGACTCGAGTTTCCTCGACGTTGTAGCGAACGCGGGTCACTGGGCTGTAAATCGCATCGAGCGGAATGATGCCAATTTCTTGATCGCGCCCGCTTTTAAGTTCGGAAACAGGGATGTAGCCGCGGCCGTTTTGAACCACCATTTCCATCATGAATGGAACGTCGGAAGTCAAGTTAGCCAGAACGTGGTCCTTGTTGATAATTTGAACTTCGCCACCGGTTTGGATATCGGCTCCGGTCACTGGACCGGCTGTATTCTTCTCGACCGTGACAACTTTCATTTGTTCGGAATTGTTTTTCACAATCAACGATTTCACGTTGAGAATGATTTCCGTGACATCTTCTTTGACGCCGGGTATCGAAGTGAATTCATGGTTTGCACCTCGAATTTTAACTTCGGTAATCGAGCTTCCTTGTAAACTGGAAAGCAAAATACGACGCAAGCTGTTACCAATGGTGTGCCCAAAACCGCGTTCAAACGGTTCGGCCACGAATTTGCCGTAAGTATCTGTCAGCGTTGTACGATCGCAAACAACATTGCTGGGCAGATTCATATCTCGCCAACGAACATGCATGGGTCAGGCTCCCTCAAATAACTCAACAACAAACTATCAAAATCAATCCACCAACCACCTTAGACGCGTCGTTTCTTCCGCGGACGGCAACCGTTGTGAGGGATGGGCGTGCAATCTTCAATGGTCTTAATATTCAGCCCAGCGGTTTGCAACGCAGTAATCGCGCTTTCGCGACCACTACCAGGACCTTTGACGCGAACATCAATTTCTTTCATGCCGAACTTCATGGCTTTCTCAGCAGCTTGTTGAGATGCCATTTGGCCTGCAAACGGAGTACTTTTTCGGCTGCCTTTAAAGCCGCACGTGCCACCACTGGCCCAGCACAACGTTTCACCTTTGGTATCCGTGATGGTTACCGTGATGTTGTTAAAGCTGGCGTTGATATAAGCCGTACCGTACGTTACGCTGCGACGCACTCGCTTTTTCTTCGCTACGCCCATAAACCAAAACTCTCCCGATATTCAAACTTAATCTGTTGGCAATTCGATTTAACTGAAACGAACCCATCAAGCGACTATTTTAAGTCCTTAACGCCCTTTTTGCCGGCCACGGTCTTCTTAGGACCTTTGCGAGTCCGGGCATTTGTCCGAGTTCGTTGTCCGCGAACCGGCAAACTTAAACGATGCCGAATGCCGCGATAACATTTAATATCACGCAATCGTCCAATGTTTTGTTGGATCTGACGACGCAGTGGACCTTCGACTGTGTAGTCGCGTTCCAAAATCGTCGCCAAGCGACTAATTTCTTCGTCAGTCAATTCGCGAGCGCGAGCGTCTTCATTGACGCCCGCTTTATGGCACAACTCGCGGGCCACTGCGGGACCCACTCCATACAAATACTGCAACGAATAGATCGTCTTCTTGTCGTTCGGTATATCAACACCAAAAATACGAGGCATCGAACTGTCACTCCCTAAGCATTCACTGAGTTAGCTATCTTTTGAGACACTCATCAATTCGAGTGTAAAATTTTTCAATCTCGATCACGAGTTGCGACTGGCAACTTCAATCCGACGTAAAAGTCCACCGCTGTAACCTACTCGCGGCTGTAATCTACCTACGGTGGGACTTCTTTTCCGGAACTAAACATCCCAGGAAAAACATCCCAGGAAAAACTACACGTGCAAAATTGCGGAAAATCGACCGCTCCAATGAACGGCCTACTTGATTCCGTTACCTACACGGCCCTTATTGAGTTCGTGTCCTGCCGAATAAACAAACGTTGGAGTCGTTAGCCCTGCCGTTGCTTGTGTCGTGGGTTCGTGCATATCACGTACACACGGCCTTTTCGGCTGACAACTTTGCAATGTTCACAAACTTTTTTAACACTCGCGCGCACTTTCATCGGACTAACTCAATGGGATTTTTGGCGGAAATTCGAAACCGAATAGTATAAAGCCGTTACCAGTGAAACGACAAGGGCTAATTGAGGATTTCCACAATTTCTTGAACTTACACTCCCCATTCGGCAGAATTGGCCAAAAAATGCGGTTTTTTTGCATTCCTGGGCGAATCGGCCTGCAAATAACCTCACCACGGCAGGGTCCATATCGCCAGCAACGTGAACAACACGCGACCATCGCGCGACTATCACCCGAACGTTGCTAATTTTCTAATATTCTGTACTTAGCCTGTGCGATTAGGTGCTTTAGGTGGTCTGGGTGGTATTTGTGCGTCGCAGGGGAAAGTCTGGAAAATGGCAAACCCTAACGACGATAGCGATTGTCAGGGTTATGCCCAAAATACCGATGTTTGATCGCTGCGAGGCCGCTAATAAGGCGAATATCCATGACGATGGAAAGCAAACTGTCGCTGTTTCCGGGGATCGTCGTGCGATCGATTTTGATTGTAATCACCAGCGTCATTGTCATCGTTTTCGATTTGTCGACACTTTGTGCTCAATCGTTGTCGTTAGAAGCTGGCTCGTCGTCGACCCTCAAAAAGCAATCCGAGTTGCAATGGCGAGACCTCCCTACTGTTTGCACCGCTGAGCTCCCCAACGCTTGGAAAATACCGCAAGTCGGTGCAACGATAACTCAAGCGGGCGGACAGACCGCTCAGCCTCAAGATTCACATCGCGAGCTACCCAACGGAATCGATCGTGAGCTGATGGATCACGAGCAAGCCATCCGATTGGCTCAGTGGCTGCAAACAGGCGAGTCGACCACAACGGCGGACGATGGCAACCAGGCAGGAGTCCAGCGAGTCGATGCGGTCGTTAATTATTTATCGCAAGCGGCAATGCCGCAAAACGCAGGGCAGGGTGGGATGTTGCCAGCAAATGGCAATCCCCATGCCGGGGGTAGCGACAACGCGCGTCAGATTTGGCAACCGAGTCAGCCGGGCGAAGACCCTCATGCCGCCGTTTTTGCCAATACTCCTTTTCCATCAGCACTGGAATGCGCCACCTGTCACCAACAAATTTACGACGAGTGGGCCAGTTCCAGTCATGCCTATGCTTCGATATCTCCGATGTTCCATGCTTTTGAAAATACGATCAATCGATTGGCACAGGGGACAGTCGGCTATTTTTGTCTTCGTTGTCATGCGCCGGTGGCTACCACTGTTGGACTGAGACGCGACCAACCCATTTGGGATGGTCCGCTGGTATTTCGCGAGGGAGTTACCTGTGTTGCGTGTCACCGTGTGAAAACACCTTACGTCAAAGCTAATGGCGAACGCCGCATCGAGCCGGGCGATTTGTCGGCGCCCGTATACGGATCGGGCGATGGGCAGGGTGTTGAATTGGCCATTAAATATCGAGATTTTTTTAAGACAAAATTACACGCCAACGAAAACTTGCCGGGACAAGTAATTCATCGACAAGCGATTCAGTTTGAAGAATTACAGCAGTCAACGTTTTGTATGTCGTGCCACCAAGTGGCTGTTCAACCTGGTATCAAACTGGAAGTAGTTTGGGAGCAATATCGCGCGTCGCCTGCTTGTCGTGAAGGCGTTAGTTGCCAGGACTGCCACATGGGTAAAGTGCCTGGCGTGAACGCGGGTTACGCCGTAGGGCCGGCGGCCGTCATAAACGACAAAGTCGTCAACCCCGAACGTCGACATTCAAATCACATGTTTTATGGACCGGGTTATTCAATTGCTCATCCTGGAGTTTTTCCTCATACCAAAGAAGCATTGCGCTGGCAATTCAACGACTGGCAACAATTTGATTGGCGCGCTGGATGGGGTACCGAATCATTTGAAGACGCTGTTGCCGAAGGCCGTCAGCGGGCTTGGTTTCCACCGGTATGGAACAATCCCGATGATCGTTATGACGCACGAGATATCGTCGACAAAAACCTCAAGAAATTGCAATACAAAGCGGATGTTCGCCGGCAAGTATTGGAAAACGGATCAAAAGTTGACGGCCCTTTCTTTTTAGACGAACCGCGATTGGGCGCGCCGCTCAAGTTGTATTATTGTGTTACCAACCTCAACCCAGGTCACAACATGCCCAGTGGCTCGCTCGGTGCTCAACCGCAAATTTGGCTCAATGTCGTGCTCATTGGTCCCGACGGGAATTGGTTGTGGGAGTCAGGTTATTTGGACAGCCAAGGTGATCTGGCAGACCTCCATAGCGAAGACGTGCTCAAGCATCGACTGCCCCACGACAAGCAACTTTTTAACTTGCAGACAAAGTTCTTAACCACAAATGTCAAAGGCACGGATCGCGAAATGTACCTGCCGGTCAATTTTGATTTTGATCAGTTACCATTTTTTCGGCCGGCTCCACAACCGGTTACCGTTATCAATCACCCACCCTTTATTCGCATGGAAGGCCACAGTCTACCGCCGCTCGGTTCGCGCAAGGCGAAGTATGTCGTTCCTGCTGAATTGCTGCAACAACCTGGCACTTATCGATTGAGCGTTAGGCTCCGCAGTCGCGCCGAGCCTAATTACTTTATGCGATTTTGCAACGCCACACCGGAAATGATTCGAATGATGGATGAGTGGTTGGTCAATTTTCATGTTCAGTCCGTCATCTTCGAGGTAGTGGAGTAAACGGACAGTGGCCCAGCAAATGCGTTGGTATTGGCGAGTCAGCATCGCGGCAGCTTTTGTGTTGGTCGGAGCCTGCTGCGCGGTTGGTGTTTGGTTCTGGCCGAGTCTCGACGCGCCCCCATTTGTGGCCACGGCATTACCGCTTATCCAAGTTCCAATTAGCCAATTAGATTCCATCATTAAAGATGTTGATCCCAGCTTCTACGAATCAATTTGGCCCCAAGACATATTGGACGCCAACTTGAATCAAGAAGGAGAAAGTACTGACTTAGACGATTCCTCCAGCCTGGCACAACTGTCGCCAAGCGGATTGCCACCGGAATTCGACGTCTGGTCCACCTTTTCCGAACTTGAGATTTCAAATGGCGAACCATCGTTGCCAGCAACTCCGCTCACAGACTTAGAAAAAATGACTAAACTGTCAGCGTCAAACGAAATAAAAAACATGGAGCCAGGCGTGGCGGCCGATGTACCGGTCGACAGTCCCCTCAACAGTCTGACAAACGCGATTCAATTCGATCGCTTCGAATTAGACCGGCGCGGCGATCAATTGGCTTCAACCCATTTGAGTGCAAACCACGATTGGGCTGAGCCGCAACAAGGAAGTTCTGTTGGTACCAAGCCAAGCCCCTCAGGGCCGATCGTAACGACGCGTTTGACGAATTCGCAGACTAATCAAACTGAAAATCACAAACCTCAATCGACTTTTTCTCTCCCGCCAGCGCCGTTGGTGGAAAATTCCAGCGAGTTTCCGGTGACATCGGGTGGCATCGATTTGAACCAATTGTCACAACTGCCATTGACCGGCATTGATAGCTTAAATCCATCGACACCTCGATTAGCGCTCGAACTGCCGTCGATCGTGAATTCTGCAGGAGAGGCCAGCGGAATTGATAGAACCAGTAATCGCGAAGTTCCCAGTCAATTGTCTTCATTTGTAAAAGAGCCGACTGAGTCGAATTTGTCGAGCCAAGCCCCGAGTGGGTTGTTGTCATCGGCTACTCAATACCGTTTAGCTGCACAACCAATTGTCGGCGACCGGTTCAGCAATCAATCGGTCCGTGTCGACCCTCGGGTTCATTCGGTTGAGGCCGATGGTTTTGATTTTGCACCTGGTCCCTATTGGGGCGAAACGTTTGATCCCGATGCGGCCAACCAAATTTATGAAGGAAAAACGCTGAATGCCACGCAACGTCCTTTGTTAGAATTGGGACGCCCATGGTATCAATTGGGGCAATTGTCGCCCGGTCAATCTTTTTTGGGTTTTCACAATATTATTACGCCACAATTGATCGTTTTCGGCGATTTCCGGACAGCGTTGGCCAGCAATCAATCGGGCGGCAACGGCGAGTCGTTGTTTGCCATGCAAGCGAATTTGTTTTTTGATTTCAAAGTCACCTCGACCGAACGGTTTCATTTCAATCTGACGCCGCTCACTCAAGGAGCTAACAATACGCGATTCGAATTTGATCGTCATCAATGGGAAGGAGAATGGAATGGCGATATTAACTTCGGATTTTTCGAAGGTGACCTCGGTGCCATCACCGGTGGCGCGGTGGGACAAACGTTGCCATTTGATTTGCCGTTTGCAATGGGAGTAATGCCACTTCTATTTCAAAATGGCGTTTGGTTGGACGATGCAATTTTGGGAGCGGCCCTCACTATTCCGGCTAAAAACAGTGCAGCACTCGATATCTCAAATTTCGACGTCACTTTTTTCGCCGGGTTTGACAAAATTGATAGCGCTGCATTTGAAAACAACAACGATGCTGCAAAGCTATGGGGAGTGGCGAACTTTATCGAGGCCCTCAATGGCTACATCGAATTAGACTACGCCTATTTGCAAGATCGCGATCAAATCAGAGATCGCAGTTATCATAATATCGGTCTGGGGTATACGCGGCGTTATGGGAGGTGGCTATCAAACTCAACGCGGATGATCGTGAATGCTGGCCAGTCAACCGAGGGTGGCGAGAATACCGCTGACGGTGTCTTGCTGTTATCTGAGAATTCCTTGATTTCAGCCAATCCGTATACCGTGCTTCCCTACCTGAATTTGTTTGCCGGGTTTGACCGGCCGCAGTCGGCCGCACGTGCGGCAGCCGCCGGCGGTGTACTACGCAATACGGGAATCTTGTTCGAGTCCGACAATTTGACGGGCTATCCCACGCTCGACGCAACCGCCAACCAAACCTACGGTGCTGCGTTGGGGCTAAGCCTATTGCCCGCAGATTTCAGTCAACAGCTGGTAGTTGAGACGGCTTTTGTTGGGACCATGGGTGAGGCGACCGGACGCAACGCCTTGGACGACCAATACGGCGTTGGCATGCGTTATCAATTGCCTATTAGTAACGCCGTGATTCTGCGACTCGATGGAATGTATGGGTGGTTGCGGGAGACCGATGACATCAGCGGGATTCGTTTTGAAGTCAGGCATAAATTCTAAATGCCCAGCATATCAATCGCTTTGAAACAGTGTTTTAGTTTCCGACGACAACCGGGCACTCCAGCAACTCATAGTCGTTAGCCTGTGTGCTTACCAGCAGCGCGAATTGTTGCAGAGACTCAGGCAATGGTTCGTTAGCAGAAATCTGAATCTGCCAACCGGATTTCGCGTTTACGCCCATCGCTTCTCGAATTTGTGGCCATTGCGAATCGGGAATCGGGGCAACTTCGGATTTGAGCCAGGAGGGGTTGCCCTGGCCGCGAACTGAAATCGCTTTGATTGCCGGTAAATTCTCCATCGAGGTAACAACGTATAGGGAAATGACTCCGCCAGCATTCCATTCGGTTCGCGACAATTGTAATCGTTCCGGAGTTAATGCGATCCCACCGACAATTTTTCCAGTAATTGTGATTACAACTTTGCGATCACCTTGGTTGGTTTGTAGAACGAGCAATTTCTTGTAATCGGATTGCAGCTGATTGGGAGTGCTGCTAATGGTAAGTGGATAGGTGCTGCGGGCCTCGATTTTGATTTTTTTGTCGACCGGAATGTCGAGACGCAGCGAAGCAGGTGGTTCGCCGGAAATCCAGAATTCCGCACCGCCGTTGGCCCGATTCTCCAGCATAACTTCCTGAATAAGCCGACGTCCCGACTGGATCTCACCTAATTCCAGTGTCGATTTGCCGCGAACGCCAAGCCCCAATACCGAGTCGGCATCGGTCTTTCCCGTCGTCGCCCAACGACCTTGGAAAAACGATTCCCGATCGCCGTTTAAGCTCGCGCGCATCATGATTTGAGCCAAGCCCAATCCCAAAGCGATACCGAGAGCAATGGTGATGGGTATTTTTATTAGCCAGCCGCTATTCATTCGCGATATCCACTTCCACAGGTTTCCCAAATCCTAAAATCAGCCAGTCCGATTAGCGCCAGTCGCAAATTTTGGCGTCCATGACTTGCGAGTCCAGTCGACCATGATAACGTTTCGCGCTCGGAAACCATAGACTTGCTCATCCGATCAGGGCAATTCGCGATCTGTGCCGACCGATGATTCCTGTGGCAGTCCCCGCAGATAGTCGCGACAGCTGGTAAAGTACTCGTGAAAATCAGCCCGTTGATAGTCGGGATAGGTCCAACGTTGGGTCGTCCAAGCGCCACGTTGAAAGTGCAGCGTAACTTCGGCAAAGATTCCATCGCGGAGATAAATTCGATGGTCGCGATCTTTGGTTGTCGCGAGCACCAATTTTGCCGCTGTGATGTATCCGGGGTCCAAGTTCAAGGGCCGTAATTCTGCTGCCGAAAATTCCGCGGCAAACTCAGACTCTAGTCGGTTGGTAAGGCGTTTGACGTCAGGTAAAAGTGCCGGGTCGATGGGACTACGAAAAGCCAAGAATTGCTTCTTGAGATTCGCCCCCATCGACACTTCATAAAACCGAGTCTCGTTGAAATCGTAGGCCGGACTGCATAGCGCAATCGGCCCATACAATTGCATTAATCGGTCTTGAGCCCATGCCAAACCGTCGTCATACCGTGAGATCACAGCGACGATCAGTAGGACGGGTTCAGGCCAGCGAAGCTCACCCATTCAATACCGCTGACCTTCGACGATAAGTGCACCCCCAAGCGATGGCGGCGATTAACCATGGCATTGTCGTGGGCTCTGGTATGGCAAACCGACTCGTTTGTTGGTTAAGCACAAACACAACTTGGCCACTGGTCATATCTTGCATCAGGCCATAACCGACAATCCGTTCGTATCCATAGACTTGCACGGTTTGGGCTAGTGATTGCCAACCTGCATTGGTCAACCCACCCGTAATAAGGTCACCCAAAGGGTTCAGTCCATCGGCTATTGAGTATAAGAATGCGCGACGTCCCAGTGCTTCGTCATTGGCGCCAAAGGCATCGTACCAACCGAGAACTAAACCGGCGTTGTCAAAATATTGGATGGCCGAATTCGCAAATCCATCACTTCGTAGAGACAATTCAAATCCAGTCGTCGTGTTCAGGGTCGGATCATACATCCAGGCCGTCTTGCCAAGTTCTTGATCACCCGAGCCATAACGTTGCGAATAGCCAATTACTTGCCCTGAGCTGTTAAAAGGGTTAACAGAAACGCCAATCGTTGAGAATTCGCTGAATCGGAAATTATCATCGCGAGTGTGGCGCGAATCGATAAGGCCGACAAGCATGGTGTCAACGCCGTTGAACAACCAAGCACTTTGACCCCCAGCACCCTCAAATCGTCGAGCAAGTCCGCGAACCATCCCGTTTTGGCTGATCGGAGAAAAACTAGCGTCGCGGCGGGGAACAAAATTCATTTGCGAGCCATCAGCCGCTGTATGTTCAGCATTTTGCAAACCGATCACACGCGATTCCACTCCATTGTAAAACCAAACCGCTCGTCCCTTGTCGTCATTGGTACCCAAGAATCGATCAGCGGTTCCCAGAACAAAGCCTTGTTCGTTCACATGCGTTGCGGTCGAACGGCGAGTTCCCGTCAACGCGGTGAATTCGGTCCCTGCCATACTGATATTGGTCGTGACGCCATTTCGGTATATCCAAGCACTGACACCTCGGTTGGCCGTTGTATTGTTAAATCGATCGGACTCGCCGACAACAAACCCGGAGTTGGTAACAAAACTTATTTCGCTGCGTTGAAATCCACTGCCGACACGAGTGTGCGCGGCATTCTTAAGTCCGGCAATTTCAACATTGCCGTTTTCCCAAACCCAGGCCGTTTGTCCAACATTGTCCGATCCGCCGTTAAACCGTTGGGAATGACCATAAATTGTCTTTCCCGATTTCGCGACGGTGCTAAATTGCAGACCATCACTTCGTGTGTGTTCGGTGTCGGTCGGATTTAAAATGGTTGATGATGAGCCGTCGGACAACCAAACATGTTGACCCACGTCCGCGCCGCTAGACAAGTATTGTTGTGCTACCCCATACGCCAAGTTACCGGAATTGTTCGTAAATCCTAAGACGTCATTCCATTGGTAGCCGTCGGCGCGTGTGTGGGCCGCATCGGTCAATCCAATTTTTTGAGCAACACTGTTTTGATACCACCAAGCGGATTGTCCGAGGTCATTATTGCCCGAAAATCGTTGGCTGACTCCCAGATATCCGTTCGTGCTGGTATCGCGAAATTGAGCAAAGCGGCGATTGTCGCTGGACGTATGTTCTGCGTCGGTCAAGCCAATGTTACGAGAACCATCGCCATCGTGTAGCCAGATACTGCGTCCACCATCAGCACTGCCATTAAATCGTTGCGATTCGCCAATTACCGCACCCGTGCCCTTCACAACACGCAAAATGCGACTAGATCGAAATCCATCACTGCGAATATGCTCCGCATCGACTAAGCCGATGTTCTCGGTAACGCCATTGATAAATTTCCAAGTTGATTTGCCCGATTGAGTACTTGAATAAAAATTGTTACTGGCCCCATACAAGTGACCATAATTATCGTGATTGACTGACAGACTGTTTCGCAATCCCGATAAGCTTGTATGATCGCTATCTACAAGCCCGACTCTCGTTGTATTGTTGCCGTCAAACACCCATGTGCTTGAACCCGTTCGCACCGAACCGAAATATCGTTCGGAATCGCCGTAAGCATACCCGGGACGAACCAAGCCTTGTGCTTGACTGACTCGATAGCCATCATCACGAGTGTGCTCAGAATCTCGCAATCCCATGACGCGAACATTTCCGCCGGCATACATCCAGACCGTCCAACCGTGGGCTGTATCGCCCAGAAAGCGTTGCGACCCGCCAATCAGTTGATCGCGAGTAGAGAAAGCATAAACTTCACTGAAGCGACGCCCGCTCAATGAAGTATGTTCCGAATCGAACAAACCGACAGGCGTGATTCCATAGTCCGGCTGGGCATGGCATGGCATCGTCATCGATTGGCTCGCACCCAATGCGAGCAAGGCCACTCCACCAATCACGAGCGGAGATTTTTGAGCTAATCTAACATACAAACGGCGAATGGTACCAAACATCGGAACAACCTCGTGCGGCAAAGTCAAAGGGATAGACAGCGTCAAAAGTCTTGACAACTCGTCATGTGGACGTCTCACAAATCGACACGTCTCCGGTGTCAAACAAAGGCATCCCGGCCTCGCAGTCAGTATAATCCACAAACTCCTTGAGATCAACAAAATTGGAAAAATCAGTTGCTCTCGAGGGCGGTAACCTGCCAAGACGAGATCGCGAGTCGTAAACAGGGGTGTGATTCGGTCGCCAGGCAAATTCAAAGGCAAAATCACAGCCAAAATCACCCACAAAAACATGGGCAAAATCAAAAACACTTGGGTAAATCAATACCCAATGCATGCGGCGGCCCCTGTTTGCAAAGAAAAAAATGAAAGCAGTTGGTGCTATCAATTGTCCTCAAGACGGACCGACGCTGACGCTGCCGAATCTCAAAAGGGTGCCAAAATCGCACGACTTGAGCGCCTTATAAATTCAATAGTTCTAATAGGCTTTCGCAAAAATTGCCCGAACTTGAGTCGGCTTACCGGTGAACAAACAATTGCCTTCGAGTGCGGACTGCTCCAACGGAATGCAACGCACGGTTACTTTTAGTTCTTTGAGAATAGGCTCAATTTCGGGCGTGTCGACGAAATGGCATAGGGCAAACCCACCGTGAATTTCAGGCTCTTCGGCTTGCGTATTGTCTGGTGTAAAAAACGCGCGAAATTCGTCCAGTGATTTTATTTCGCGAGTGTGTTCCGCGCGGAAATTTAACGCTCGTTGGTACAGCGCGTCTTGAATTTCGTCCAGCCATTGAGTGGCCACGGAGATGAATTCGTTTCGGGGGACGCCAATTGGTTTGCCACCGTCGCGACGTCCAGCAAACACTGACTGGTTTTGCACATCGCGCGGACCGACCTCCAAACGGATAGGCACACCACGTTTGATGTGATACCACTTTTTGTCACCGCCGCGAATGTCACGTTTGTCGATAAACACTTCGAGCGGGCGTCCGTCGTAGTTCTGTTGCTGAAGTTCTTGCCGCAGTGATTCGCAATAAGCCATGACGTCATTTTGTTCCGCGTCGTTGCGATAGATTGGCATGATCACGATATGTTTCGGCGCGATCCGCGGCGGCAACACGAGGCCATCGTCGTCACTGTGCGCCATGATCAACGCGCCGATTAATCGTGTACTCATTCCCCAGGATGTAGTCCAAGCAAACGCCTCGTGGCCAGTTTGGTCTTGGAACTTAATTTCCTGCGCTTTGGAGAAATTTTGACCCAGGAAATGGGAAGTACCCGACTGTAGCGCTTTGCGATCTTGCATCATGGCTTCAATCGTCAACGTCGAATCGGCTCCCGGAAATCGTTCGCCAATTGACTTCTCGCCTTTAATCACCGGTATTGCTAAATATTTTTCGACAAAGTCGGCGTAGACATCGAGCATCAGGCGAGTTTCTTCCCAGGCCTCATCACGGGTCGCATGCGCGGTGTGGCCCTCTTGCCACAAGAATTCAGACGTTCGCAAAAACATCCGTGGCCGCATTTCCCAGCGAACTACGTTGCACCACTGGTTAATCTTTAACGGCAAATCTCGATACGACTGTACCCATTTTGCAAACATCGAACCAATGATCGTCTCGCTGGTCGGGCGCACGATTAGCGGTTCTTCGAGGAGGCCGGCGGGGATCAATTTTCCATCTGGCCCCATCTCCAAACGATGATGGGTGACGACGGCACATTCTTTGGCAAAGCCATCGACATGCTGGGCCTCTTTTTCCAAGAAGCTTTTGGGGATAAACAAAGGAAAATAGGCGTTTTCATGCCCCGTGTCTTTGAACTTACGGTCCAAAACCCGTTGCATATTTTCCCAGATCCCCCAACCCCAAGGCTTAATCACCATGCAGCCCCGAACGGGTGAAATCTCTGCCAAATCAGCAGCCTTGATAACTTCTTGGTACCACGACGGATAGTTCTCGGCGCGTGTGGGAGAGATTGCGGAAACTGGTTTATTCATACTATACGACTATCGGTAATTGAAACGAAAAATTGAGAAGGGACTAACGTCCTCGAGACGTATAACGTGTCCACAAACTTGATAAAAAACGACCGCAAATCGTTGCGGAAACTCCAGCGATTTTGAGGAATCCGGCGACCAACGATCCGTAAACTTATAATCGGGATTCAACCGCTAATTTGGAGCCGTCACCTAAAATGGAGCTTCGTCATATTCGACGGGTTCGCCGGGGGGCGCATCGTCGTGGGCCGGCGGCGTGGATTTGCCCTTAATGGCGAAACTCAATGCCTCCGCCGATAAGAAAAACTTTACCTCACTTTGTGGATCGCGCTGCCACTTCCGTCCACTCAATCGATATTTAATATCGACTACGTCGCCGACACTCAAGTTGTCCACGTTGTCGCAACCGTCCTGAATGAACTCAACCGGAATGTAATTAATAAATCGGCCTTGTCCGGAATCTTGTTCCAAAACCACCAAGCGTTTGCGGAACCCTTTTTGACCAAAGGTCTTGGTTGGCTCAATCAAATGTACCGTTCCGGAAATAATCGCGTCACTCATAAATGGTCCAATTCAAACGGCGGGGTTTAATAAATGGTATTCCCGGTGATGACCGGAAACGTTCAACATCGTACGGATTTGCAGGCCCATTTTCAACCGGTAGCAATCGGCAAACGTGGGTCTAAAATTGCCAGCAATGAAGCTGTCGCACACTCTAAATCACACCATTTCGTTGGATGGAATGGCGATTTCTAAAGCGGCGTAGCATCGCCGATTGTCTTGGCTGCATTGCCTGTAGGACTTCGGCTATTCGTTTACCAGCTCGGGCAGTCGTGTATTGCACTCGGAAAATCCCGATTAGAATAGAATTCGTTCGCAAATCCCCGGTCGGTCGGCGAACACACTTTTTGCTCAAAGAATCTGGATCAGACACGGGGAATCCGGATCAGACTCGGGATTCGAAAAATGGCAATATCGGCCGATTCGGCAAGCAATTCCTCCGCAATGGGAAGTGGTAGCATTCAATCGTGTGTCAGTCCCATGTGGCGGATTTGGTTGTTGGCGTGCTGTTATGTATTGTGCACAGGAAGTTGGAGTCTGAATCAGGCGTGGTCGCAAGGGTTGGAGCCCGCTCCCAACCGACTGGCCGAAGAAGGGTTGGGGCCGTTTCCGCAACTGGTTATCAAAGATTGTATTTTGATTGACGGCTCTGGCGCTCCGCCGCGTGGCCCGGTCAACATCTGGATCAAAGATAACCGGATTGAAAAAATTGTCTCGCGGCAAATGCCCGATCAGGCCGACCATATCATCGATGCCAAGGGCATGTATGTCTTGCCTGGATTTGTCGACATGCACGCCCATCAAGGCGGTTCGCCGAAAGCTCCGGAGGCGGAATACGTTTTCAAATTGTGGTTGGCTCATGGAATTACAACCGTTCGCGGGGTGCCTTTGGCAGGTAATGATTGGACTTTGAGGGAAAAAGAACGCAGCGATCGAAACGAAATTGTTGCCCCGCGTATTTTCAATTACCAACGCCCACCCTCCGACCTACGAACGCCAGACGAGGCACGCGCTTGGGTCGAGAAAGCTCCTGCACAAGGTATCGATGGTTTAAAACTGGGGGCTTATCCTCCTGAAATCATGGCTGCACTTTTGCAAACTGCCGGCCAATATCGGTTGGGTTCGACGGCTCATCTGCAACAAACGGGTGTCGCACGGATGGATGCACGCGATGCCGCAAGATTGGGGCTCGGGACCGTTACTCACTTTTATGGCCATTTCGAAGCATTGTTGCGAGATCATACGATTCAACCTTGGCCTGCTGATTATAACTACGACAACGAACAAGATCGGTTCGGTCAAGTCGCACAACTTTGGGATAAAATTCATCCGCCCGGAAGTCCAGAGTGGCGAGCTTATCTTGAGGAACATCTTAAACTGGGCACAACGTTCGATCCGACGTTTAATATTTACTCTGCCGGCCGAGATCTAATGCGCGCACGTCGCGCCGAATACCACGATCTCTATACCTTGCCATCGCTGATGGCTTTTTACGAACCTAGCCGCGAAAACCACGGCTCTTATTGGTTTTATTGGACCACCGCCGATGAAATCGCTTGGCGAAATTTCTACAAAGTCTGGATGCAATTGGTCAACGACTATAAAAAAATGGGTGGCCGCGTGACGGTGGGCTCAGATTCGGGGTTCATCTATAAGACTTTTGGGTTTGGCTACATCGAAGAACTGGAATTATTACAGGAAGCTGGTTTTCACCCGTTGGAGGTAATCCAAGCCGCGACCTTGAATGGCGCCAAGACAATTGCCGATCCGCGGCGAGAGCCGATTGAGTTTGGCTTGGTTCAACCAGGACTGCTGGCGGATTTGATCATCATTCCAGAAAACCCGTTAAAGAATCTTAAGGTCCTCTATGGAATCGGCGCGCTTAAACTTGACGATGAATCCGGAAACGCAATTCGCGTTGGCGGGGTTCGCTGGACGATTAAAGATGGAATTGTCTACGACGCCAAACAACTTTTAGCAGATGTTGCCGCAATGGTCGAAAAGCAAAAAGCTAATATTGGCAAGGAATAAAGTCAGTAATGGCGTGTCGTCGCCGCTCGCTTTCCTCAGTGGCGGTTAGTGTAGCCGCTCGCTGAACCGTAGCCGTCCGCTGTCCTCAGCGGCGGTGAATCATGGATAGCAGCTTTTAGATATAATTAGTAGTTTTTCACTGAAGCCATCCGCTGCAGGCTTAATCCGAAAGAAATAAACTCGC
>JBGSMY010000136.1:0-27519 GCA_041739975.1 Pirellulaceae bacterium | reverse complement strand
CACCATTCCCATACATTGCCATGCATGTCGTACAAACCCCGAGCGTTCGGTTTTTTTTCTCCAACCGGATGTGGTTTCCCTCCACTATTGTCGTTATACCAAGCGTAGTCGCCTAGCGACTTTGAATTCTCGCCAAAGCTGAACGCCGTCTTGCTGCCATCTCGGCAAGCGTATTCCCACTCCGCTCCGGTCGGCAAGCGATAGACTCTTCCAGCCTTTTTCTCCTCGGGCAACTCCGAAAGCCGCTTACAAAACTCCACCGCTTCATTCCAGGAAACCTGCTCGACCGGATTTTTGAGCCCCTTGAATTGACTCGGGTTCTGCCCCAGCACTTTTTCGTACTGGTCCTGCGTCACCTCGTGCATGCCAAGGTAATAGTCTTGACTGATCGTCACCTCGTGCTGGGTTTCATTATGACCGACTTCACCCTTGGGCGACCCCATCAGGAACCTCCCTTTGGGAATCAGCACCAGCTTCATCCCAATGCTGTTGGTGAATTTGGTTGGTGTAAGAGGTTCAAGTTCTGAAGTGGGCGCTGAGGCAATCAGCCGCTCGATTCGGGCTTTGGACAGCCCGCTTAGACTGGGAAGTGCCTTCCGATACCACTGGGCCGCATGGGCCTGTGTCTGTAATTTGGCCGTTCCATCCAAAACTTCAGCAATCTTCCACCAGCCATCGCCGATTTTGAGCGGATCTGGTTGCTCTTCGAGTTCGAGTGCAGCGGCCGTTTTGTATTGATCGTTGTTACTCAAAGCAAGCATGGTCACACCACGCTCCCAGTCCCCTTTGAAGAAGCATAGAAATCTACCAACAGCCAAGTTGGTTTCCGGATCAGTCGGTTTGGACTCCAGATTAATTTTCGCAGCCTTGACCTTCACAAACTCATCAGCGATTTCCTCGACTTTCTTGGACTTGGAGGTCAGCTGCTCAAGAAGGGCTGCATCCTTGCTTTTTTTTGCCCAACCCACCGCAACGGCCGATAGGGACTTCGCCATCTCGTAGTGATCCATGACACTGGCTTTGTCAATCAGGGGAGCTAATAGAACGGCACATGTTTGATAATCCGCAGGTAGCTTTAACGCCTTGCTCGCCGTCTGGGCGGCATCAAGCTGCATCTGCATCTGATCCACCTGGAACTCAAGTTCCATCCGATGGATGGCCTCCAATGCCATCGTCAACTCGCCCTGCTGAGCAGCCATGTCCCGTGCAATCCGGAACAGCACGAATCGACTGACAGCATCATCCTTGGTGTTGATTGCTTCACTCAACAGTTTCTTGGCTAATTCGATTTTCTCTGCCGGTGTCTTGGCTTGGTCGTAGTCCGGCTTGTAAACGTCGGCAATAACAGCCGTGGCGGCCTTTTGTGCCGCTTCATCCGGAATGGCTGATTTGTGGTCGGTTTCTTGACCGATGGCAGTCGCAGCAAAAGCTACGAGCATGAAAATCATGAAAAATCGCATCCAAGGCTCCTACTTATTATTGGCTTCTCAAGCAACCTAGTCTTTATCACCCGATTCTGTAAGTCGTTTCAACGCGATTCGAACGGCTCGGCGTTCCAAGTCACGATCATCAACGGCACGAGTCGGTATCAGCAGTCGGTCAAGGTGTTGAGTCACCAAATCAAATTTCTTGCTGATAACAAGCCACATTTCAAAGATCGCTGGACCCGACAGTCTCCTGCTTCTCGGATCGTTGGCTCCGCAAGCGATCCCTACATTTCTAAGAGCACTGGCTACTCGCTGCCTAATCGTCCAGCTCTGCCTACTTGGAGATTCCCGAGGAACTCAGGGCCAGTCGGAAGCCGAGTATGACAATTTTGCGCGCCGGATCGAACGCACTACGGCGCGCCGACCGGCCTGCCGCCGCGTCTTTGGTCTGCGAGGATCCACGGTAGACGCGTTCCGAGCCCTTTATTGGTCCCGCAGGATCGGTAACCGCCGACTGGGGGTACTCACCGTACCAGTCGCTGCACCACTCCCACCCGTTACCGTGCATGTCGTACAAACCCAAAGCGTTCGGCTTCTTCTCACCGACTGGATGTGGTGGACTACCAAACCACGCATAGTCACCGAGCGAAGTTGCATTGTCTCCAAAACTGAACGCTGCCTTGCTACCGGCCCGGCAGGCATATTCCCACTCCGCTTCGGTTGGCAATCGATAGA
Source organism: Pirellulaceae bacterium (assembly GCA_041739975.1). Taxonomy (GTDB): domain Bacteria; phylum Planctomycetota; class Planctomycetia; order Pirellulales; family Pirellulaceae; genus BJ22. Next base: position 25,357 of record JBGSMY010000136.1, on the reverse strand, counting down.
CTCGCCCCGCATTCTTCTCTTCCGGCAACTCCGACAGCCGCTGGCAAAACGCGACGGCATCTTCCCACGAAACAGAACCGACGGGGTGATTGGAGCTATCAACCGTCTTGACCACTCGGCCCGTCTGAGGATGACGCTCCGCTACTTTATCACCCTGAAAGTGACTTGGGTTCTTGCCCATCACTTTCTCGTACTGGGCTTGAGTCACCTCGTAAACGCCGAGGTAGTAGTCCTGGCTAAGGGTCACTTCATGCTGGGTCTCATCATCCTGACGACCTACTTCACCCTTGGGCGACCCCATCAGGAACGTCCCCTTGGGGATCAGCACCAGCTTCATACCAATGGAATTGGTAATTCTAACTGTTGTCCCCAGGTGTTTAGCCCCAGCGGCTTGGGATTTGCTGGCTTCTGCCATTGAAAACGGGTCTTGTAACTGTCCGGGCCCAGCGATGAGCCGCTCCACGCGTGTCTTAGATAACCCGCTCAGTCCAGGAAGTGCCTTGCGATACCAGCGGGCCGCATGGGCCTTTGTCCGTATCTCGGCGGTACCGTCCAGGCTATCTGCAATCTTCCACCAGCCATCGCCGATTTTGAGCGGATCGGGTTGGTCTTCGAGTTCGAGTGAGGCGAGTGCCTTGTAGTCCTGGTCATCACTCAAGGCCAGCATGACCACTCCACGCTCCCAGTCGCCTTTGAAGAAGCACAGAAATTTGCCAACCGTCAGATTGGCTTCAGGATCAGATGGTTTGGCCTCTAACTCGACGATTGCTTCCTTAATTTTGGCAAACTCAGCAGCGATCTCAAGGACCATCTTGGACTGAGCTGTAACCTGCTTAATAAGGGGTGAATCTTTGCTTTTTCTGGCGCTAGAAAGCATCACTTCAGAAAATTCCTCAGCAATGTCATATTGGTCAATGGCAACGGCTTTCTCGACGTGTGTTGTTAGCAGGCCGACAACTGCTAGGTGTTCCGCGGGGGTCTTTAACTCCTTGATTGCAGTCTGGGCAGCATCCAATTGCATTGAATGAAGGTCCGCCTCAAATTCAAGATCAATCTGGTCAATTACCGCGAACGCGGTCATCAGATCGCCCTGTTGGGCAGCCATGTCCCGGGCAATCTTGAACAACACGAACCGACTGACCGCATCATCCTGGGTGGCGATTCCCTCACCGAGCAGTTTCTTGGCTAACACGATTTTCTCTGCCGCTGTCTTGGCTTGGTCGTAGTCCGGCTTGTAAACCTCGGCAATAACAGCCGCAGCGGACTTTTGTGCCGCTTCATCCGGAATGCTTGATTTGGGTTCTTGACCGAAGGCAGTCGCAGCAAAAGCTACGAGCATGAAAATCATGAAAGATCGCATCCAAGGCTCCTACTTAATATTAGTTTCTCAAGCAACCTAATCTTTATCACCTGATTGTGCGGCGCGTTTCAACGCAATTCGAGCGCCTCGGCGTTCCAAGTCACGATCATCAACGGCACGAGTCAGTATCAGCAGACGGTCGAGGTGCTGAGTTACCAAATCAATTCGCTCTTGCGTGATTGCCAGTTCAAGCAGTTGTACCGTTTCGACTGCGATGGAGCGCTTTACCCCCGTCGAACTCGCATTCCAATTGCTTAACGTCAAGAGTTTGGCTTCAAGTTCGTTTTGCCCGTTTATAACCACAAGATCCTTGATAGCCGCAAGTGCCCCAGCTACGTCACCTTTTTGAATTGCGGCGTCTCTGATGATTTCCAAGTTCTTGAGTTTGTCGGTAACCGAGTTGTTTGACTCGACGTTGGGCAATGGTGAATCACCTTGCTGAGATTCCTTGGGCGAGGCAGACGTACCAGGATCCGGCACTGATGGTTGAGTCGTATTTGGTAATGAAGGATTAGCGGGCGACACTTCCTGCTGTCGAACGGAACTAGGTTCCCGAATCGTGAGGGATGCTGAATCCCCTGCCCTTGCCCGGGTTGATCCGTCACGATCCGTTCTTTTGTTGCCGCCAATCGTTGGGGAGTCTGCTTGGGCCAACGCCGTCATTTCGTCTTGGCTTTTTGTTCCTGCTTTTGGTGCAAATATCTCCAGCGGATCTTGCTTGAGGAAGACCCATAGAATCAGAAGCGAAACACAAATGGCTGAGATACCGCCGAAGATTATCTGTGCGAACAATGAAAAGTACGAAAAAAAGATCGAATTCCTTATTTTCTTTCGACGCCGTGTGTTTAAGGGTTCTTTTGCATTAAACGAAAATTCCTCTGTTGATTTTTTTTCTTGTTCCGGAGCGGGCGTTTCCGGTTTTGTTTTCGACCGCATAGCATCCCCCTTAGGTGTCTTGGACGGATTCAACAATTGATCATAAGCTTTCCGAACTTGCTCAAAAGCCCATTGTTCACCCCCCTTATCGGGGTGATACTTGGTAGCCTTTTCTCGAAAAGCCTTTTTTATCTGCTCCCGACTGGCCCCCTTTTCGATGCCGAGAATCTTGTATGGATCCATGCTTATCTCTCGACTCAAATGCTCTCGTGATTGGCTTCTCGATTCAACGGCGATTCACTTCACTAAACGCAGATTCAATTGGGCATTCCTGTTTGCGCTTTCAAGCAAGGGAGAATTGCTCGTTGGTGATCTCAGTTCATGCAGTTGCGGAGCGTCATTCCCTTCGAATGATTCAGCGTTATCATAGCCTACTTCCTTACCGGAAACCAGTTGCCCGTCAGGTCGCTGATTGCAAAATTTGGGTTAGAGAATGATTTGATGACTTGCCCCCAGGGAAGGTGGGAAAATACGAACCACTACATCGACAATAGCAAGAAAAGCCCGCCATCTTCGAAGCAATCGACAGGACTTTGATCAAACCCCCAGCCAGCACCGCGATTGCCAAGAAGCAACCGCGGCGCTGAAGGGAGGATGGGATCGCTGTAACAAGGATCCGGTCCTTTTTGCTGCTGTAGGGTAACCAAGCTCAAGATAGTCAACAGATCACCGACGCTTAAGTTTTCGTTCTTTCGAAAATGCTTCGATCTCAAACGGATTATCGTAGTAGCAGTCTCGTTTCCTTAGCCACAAGTAGGCCAAACAGCCCAGATAGGCAGGCAGCAAAAACGGTCCCCGGCGTTTGTGCTGCCTTACATGGACACGGTGTGTCGTACAAGAACGACACCCGAGCGTGTGAACGAAGCGAAAATTCACTTGCCCTTGTTATGTGCTGGTACCAGAATCCGCATCTGCGGTGTGATCTGTAGCATCATTCGCCCTTCCACAATCGACAGCCCAACGTCGTCACGGCCGACCAATCGACGCCGCGAAGTTGCATTTTGATCCGCTTGCCGGAACGGTCTTCCAGCTCGATCAAACATTCCGTTACCGACGACGGCATTGCCGCAGAAAATTCCACAAAAGAAACCGGAGTCGCCGTTGAGCGACCAGCGGCAATTTCGTCTGCTGGTTTGCCCTGTTGGTCCCGAACGCGATGCGCCAGCCCGTAATAATCCAGTGCCAATGCACGCGCCGTTCGATGAATGCCGACTTGGCCAGACAACCGACTCGTCTGCCTAAACACCTTGCCTGATATAGCGCAAATTCCCCAAAGAATGCTGACCCATTATTCGCATTATTCCGGTCCCAAGAAGGCGAAGCGACTACTAGTCGATTCCAAACAGCACAGGGACAACTACCGGCGAATAAAGCAAGCTTTATTGAAAACCGAAAACCAAGTCTGACCTTTGCGAACGCGCCCTTGCGAACGCCCCCAACTACTGCCGGACGTCTGGAAATTGAGTCATCTCGAAGCGATTCGCGTCTATCGGCAGGAAGAACGTCGAGACAAAGTCGAGACCGCCCGCCTCCGCGCCAGCAAACGCCGCATACCAACATTACCCTGATCCGGCAAGACGGAATCAGAGGTCGGCTGGTGTACGCTTACGACGCGCCGTGGGAAGCGTCGGTGGAGCCGATGTGCTTGCAGATCTCTTTGAGATGCAAGGGCTGCTTCGATTGGCGGATTAGGTCGGCTATCTCTCGCCAGATCTTGCGGCGTTCGATGGCTTCGTCGAGGATGGTGATGGGCTTGGTGGCTAGCGATTCGTGGAGCTGCTATTTACCGACCAACTCGGGATGCTCGATGTCGCCGGTCTGGGCTGTTCGCGACTCGATGGTGATCGAGGCTACGGTTAGCGATATCGCATGGGCTAGATTCACTCGGTCGGCGTTGTGCAAGCGATCGACCAACTTAGCTTCTTAGGGTTTTGATCTGAGTCGCAGCACTGGCCTCTCCAGTACTAACTATGCAATTTGTCCGAACGACGTCCCAAAAAAGGTCTGCAAGGTTCTCTTCGATTCAAACATTCTGAGCCGATGTGCCTCTACTCCTTGAACAACTCGGTGCGCGACTAAACTGGCGAAAGCAGATGCAAAAATCATCAAAATCGTTAATGATTCATGGCTTTGGTTTGCAGACTTAGCAAACCATGTCTCCCTATCTGAGGGGTTACACGCAGAGTCTGCATGTGGACGAAGGGCCGCCCGAAAAATTTTGAGAATCGTTGGTTCGCGTTGCTCGCGGATCGCAGACGTTGCGAACCATAGTTCTCTATTGGTAGGAATACCCGAAGAGCGCCCCAAATGACGGAATCACTACCGGTTTTTTTTCAAAACAAGCCGCAAAGAAACGCGTAATTGGAAATCGCCCCAGGTCAAAGCGAGCGGTCTGCCCGGCAATTACCTAGGACATTTTTAATCATGGGTTACATTAACCAACAAACCCCAGTCGTGCTCGGCTGACGGCGAACAGCCTGCCAATGGAGACGAATCGAAATGAAACCGCGTTCACAATACCATGTCACATTCACTCTTTCGTCGGAGATCGTACCGGAAATCAAATCGGTTACCGCCTCGCAAATCGATTCCGCAGGAACGAATTGACCTCGGCTCCAACCGTCGGCCTAAAAGTAACCAAGGGACAGGAAAGTTTGAAATTTTCACCGGTTTTTTTGCAACCACCGAGCGGCTAAAGCGACTGATAGTCAGCACACGAAAAATACGAAAGTACGAATGAGCCGCGACCAACAAGAAATTCTAATCGAATTGCTGGTAATTCAAACGCAAGCCGGGGATTCCCAATCGATGGGCCAATTGGCTGACCTTTTGCAGCACGAACTGGCCGCCTATTCGTTTCGTTTAATCGGCGATCCCCATGCCGCGCGAGATGTGGCCCAAGAAACTTGGCTTAGCGTCTTGCGAGGAATCGGTCGTCTGCGCGATCCGTCGTCCTTTCGAGTTTGGCTGTTTCGCATCGTTCACCATAAATCAATGGATCGGTTGCGGTCCGTTGTCCGCGAACGATCCGAGCGAGATCAACTGCGGGCAGCTGCCGCCGAGCAAACGAAATTGAGCTCCCAACACCGGGACCACGATATTACCATCGTGCAAAGCCTGATCCAAACCTTGCCATCCAACGATCGCGCGGTGTTGGCCCTATTCTACGAACATGAATTGTCCATTTGCGAGATTGCCAATATCACCGGAAACTCCGAATCAGCAACAAAGTCCAAACTGTATCACCTGAGACAAAATTTAAAAACGCGTCTAAATCAATTAGAAAGGAACCCCCATGACTCATGACCAGAACCTCGATGAAAAAATTCGTTTGGCGCTTCAAGCGGCGCTACCGGCGGATTTGTTGTCGAAATTCGATGAACAATCGCTCTTTTCAAAATCAATGCAAATTTTTCGCGGTCGCAATCGATGGATCAATACGATTATGGTCTGTTGCAGTCTGGCCTGCTTGGGACTTTGCGTCTATTCGGCTTTCCGATTCTACTGGGCCCAAGAATTCAAAGAACTCTTGCTCTGGTCGGTTGCCATCATCGTCTGTTTCTTGGCAATTTCAGTCATGAAAATATGGGCCTGGTTGGAAATGGAAAAATATAGCATGGTCCGCGAAATCAAACGGCTTGAATTACAAGTCGTCTCGTTGAGTACAAAACTTCGCCAAACGGTTTGAACCCTAAGCGTGTCCCAATTCAATGAATTTGACTCGCCACTCCAACCATGCCGACGTCCAGCCGTTACAATCTGGGTTGAGTCCGACGATCCGAAATTGAATCGCATTGGCGACGACGACTCCTGTTGCAGATGTTTCCACTCGATTCTTGATGAACCATTGCCAGAATGAACCCAAAACCCGTCCGAATCGCCGATTGTCCGCCCGCGTTTCGGATCGATAATTGCGTGGCCATGGCCCATGTCGTCGATGTCGATGCGGCGGCCACGTTTTATTCGCGCCAGGGGTTTGATTGCGAAAGTCGTTACAGTCATGAAAACGGGGGCACCTATTTTGCCAGCATGATTTCTGGGCGGGCAAAATTGTTTTTGAGCTTGGCGTCGGGTTCAATTGATGCCAGCCAACAAGCGGTTTTGTTTTACATGTATTCGCCGGATGTGTCCGCTTTGCGCGACCATTTGTTGTCCCGGGGACTTGCGGATGGTGCATGCCACCGGGAATGCGGCACCCCGGCGATAAGCTCTCAGGGGACGCACGAAACATGGTTTTTTTGATTTGCCATCCGTTTTATATGCCAAAAGGCGAATTAAGAGTTCAAGATTTGGACGGGTATACCATTCTGGTAGGCCAATTGGGATATGCGGTGTTTGAATTTAAGCCCTCGTTAGCAATCGACGCGGATCGCAATTATCGCCATCGATATCCGTTTTTGAAAGAGAAACATGACACCTTGGATTGAATGGTATGACGCTTTACAAAAACCGACGTGGACGCCATCGCCAGGCACCATTGGCTTGATTTGGCAACTTCTCTATCCGGTCATTTTGGTCAGTTTTTGTTTTGTTTTCGTCCAGTATTTTCGCGGCAAAGTGAACGGGTTGGTGGCGTTGCCGTTTGCGATCAATTTGGTTGCCAATTTGATGTTCACACCGATCCAATTTGGCTGGCGGAATTTGCCTTTGGCAGCGTTGGACATTGTCATTGTCTGGGTGACCATCCTCTGGTGTATAGTGGCGATCTGGCCTCACTTTCGCTGGGTGTCGTTTGCTCAAGTTCCCTATTTGATCTGGGTATCGATTGCCACGGTACTTCAACTCGCCATTACGTATTCGAATTGGAATCGGTCGTGATCTGACCGTTGCCGCCAAACGATGGTCGAACGAATACTTGGCGATCATTGGATGATATCTGAAAGAACAGTTCCGTGGACGTTGGTCAATCGACGCTCGATTCCGTTGTGGTAAAACGTCAGGCGGGTGTGGTCGATCCCTAACAGGTGCAACACCGTCGCATGAAAATCGGGCCAAGTGACGGGGTTCTCGACGGCTTTCCAACCGATTTCATCCGTTGCACCGTACGCCATTCCCGGTCGACAGCCACCACCGGCCATCCATACCGTGAACCCTTCCGGGTTGTGGTCGCGTCCCAACCCCATTTGACCTTGAGGCGCATTGGCAAATGGTGTGCGTCCAAACTCGGTTGTAAAGAGCACCAATGTTTCCTCCAGCATTCCTCGCTGATGCAAATCTTCGATGAGTGCGGCAATCGGTTGATCCACTCGATCGGCCTCTCGCTGATGATCGGTTCGACAGTCTTCATGGCTGTCCCACCCATGTCGTGGTTCACCGCCAAAGCAACCACCGGCAAATAACTGCACGAACCGAACCCCGCGTTCAATCAACCTTCGCGCCGTAAGACACCGCCGCGCCATATCGTCCGTGCGCACGTCATCAACCCCATAGGCTCTCAACGTACGAGTCGTTTCCTCGGCGAGGTCGGTTGAGGCAGGAATTGAAATCTGCATGTGTGCCGCCATTTCATAAGCGGCGATGCGCGCTTGCAAATGGGGATGCGACTCTCTTCCAACTTGATACTGAGTATCGAGCCGAGCGAGTAGTTGGCGCGATGCCCGCTCTTCCGCCGCATTGACCGGTTCGGCGGCGAGCAGATCCAGAATCGGGGCTGTGCCGGCCCGCAATCGTATCCCTTGATGTTCCGCCGGCAAAAAGCCCGCCCCCCAATTTGCGGCTCCGCCACTTGGCAAACTCCGCCCGTCGGCCAATACCACAAAAGTCGGAAGTTCGTCCGTATCGTTGCCTAATCCATAGGACAACCAACTCCCTAACGAGGGAAACCCATTGGCTTGAAATCCAGAAAGCTGTTGAAACGTGGCAGGCGTGTGATTGGCCGAATCGGCAACCATCGAGTGGATCATCGTCAGTCGATCGGCGACGCGACCCAAATGAGGAAACAATTCTGAGACCCACAGTCCACTTTCGCCGCGCCGCTGAAACTTCCAATGAGATTGGCAAAGTAAACCCGCACTTCCGAAAAAGGTCTGCGGTTTCGCTTCACCGGGCAGGGGTCCGCCGTGCAATTTCTCGAGTGCCGGTTTGTAATCAAAGGAATCCACTTGGCTGTAGCCGCCGGGCAAACAAAAATGAATAACCCGCTTCGCCAACCGTTTAGCGAAAGCCGTTCCGGTTGGTTTTGCCGCGAGATCACTTTGCAACAACGTCCACAGCGCTGCCGTACTAAGACCGCCTACCGCGAAGCTTAACCAATCGCGGCGATGGGGTGTCTCGCCCGCGCATGTTTTCGTTTGGTTTGGTTCCATTTCAGTTCTTCCTTAATCGATGGTCAGCGTTTCGCTCGCGTTAAATAGCACTCGGCACAAACTGGGAAGACCAAACTTCGACACCAATTCGATGCCATCGTCGCGTTCTGTCGATGTTGGATCGCGGAACAGCACCAACTGCCATGCCAATTCAACCTGATTCGCTACGTCCTCGCCTGTCGTCAGGATAATCCGGGCGGCCAATTGACGGGAGTTTCGAAATACAAACGAATGATTCCAAAGACTCAAGGCTTGGATAGGCGTCGTGGTAGTCGCACGTTCTGGAGTGGCCGTCGAGGGGTCCGGGCAATCAAACGCTTCGAGCAATGAATTTCGTTCGCCCCGTGGCCGCCAGCGGTAAATCGTTCTGCGGTCAAATTCTGGGCCATGTAAATCCAGCGGGCGATAGTAGTGAGCTGCACCGACCGTCTCAATCGCAATATCTCGGTAGCCTGGGCCAAGCCGTTGAGACGACAGTGCCCCCGATGTGAATAACATGGAATCGCGAATCACTTCGGCTTGAAGCCGTACGGGATTGCGGCGCCAGAGCCAAATGGACTCGCGATCGATTGCTTCGCCGCGCACTCGATTCGCTTCATCCGATTGCGAACTGCGGCGATACGTTTCGCTCATCACGATGCGGCGAATCAACGATTTCGTCGACAGATTCCCGGCTCGAAAATCGATCGTCAGCCATTCCAACAACTCGGGATGCGTTGGTTTCCCCCCCTGAAATCCGAGATCGCTGGGCGTGGATACCAAACCGCGTCCGAACAACAAATGCCAAACTCGATTGACCATCGTTCGATGAAAAGGCCCATTTTTTCGATCGGTCATCCAGCGAGCGAGGTCCAGTCGGCGTTCTGCGTCACTGGACGTTTCGGACAATGTCGCTGGCGAACTCAGGCTTGAAATCGCCCGAGGCGCGCCCGGTGCTACCGCCTCCTGAGGTTGCATCGGGTCGCCGCGACGCATTACCCGCATTGCCGAAGGGGCACCGGGAACGACGGAATAGATGGTCGGTCCAACCTGGGGTGCCGGCAATGCCTCCAATTCGATTTGCAATTCCTCTTCAAGCGTCGAAACCAATTCCACGTCAGCATCTCGCGCACCGCCAAATATTTGCACCGCCAAATTCCCTGGAGAGACTTCAACGGCGTGAATCGCATTGATCCCAAAATGATCCCAAGCGGAAGACTTCAAGCCAAAATAAACGGCAGCAGCCGTCTGGAACTGGACTCCCATGTTTTGGCGATCGGTCAATTCGTTGAACGACTCGGTAATTAAACTTAATCCGGCGGCATTTCGTACGGTTAGCTGATCTAAGGCACCGCCGAAACGATCTTCATGCGTCAACGACTCCAACCGGATTTTCAGATCGCCGCGCCCGTCGCCCAAGTACTCAAACTTCAGTTCTCGAAAAGCCGCGGGGTCAGAAGATTCCTCCCAGGCTCCGGGTTGGGCCACAAATCGGTGGGCCACCGTGCCATCCTCACGAAACATGCGAATCAAGATTCCATCGGATGATTGGGTCGCTTGAGCAGCATTTGCCCAGACCGTCGGCGAAACCGATACTTCAAAGCGATACTTTTTCCCCAATGAATTGATGGCAAACGTTTTTCGACTAACCAACGCATTGCCGCTATGACTAAAAATCGCTCCGCGTTGCGACTGGCGTTCTGTTAGCGCGAGCCGCAACTCGGCGCGCCGTTTTGCGACGGCAGATTCAGCCAAGGCATCTGTCGGTTGCGCCACGCGATGGCCATGTTGCACACCATCGAGAGCAGCAATGAATCGATAGTAGTCGGAGGACGAGATCGGATCGTATTTGTGGTCATGGCAACGAGCACAATGGACTGTCAGGCCGAGAAATGCCTGTGAAACGGTCGCGGCGATCTCTTCCAATTCGGCATGACGTGCGTTGGCTCGCATCGCCTCGCTTTGACCGATCACGGGATTGTGAACTCCGGCGACGAGAAAGCCGACGGCGGCAATCCCTGCGGGTGATTGATTGGTGAGCAAGTCGCCGGCCAGTTGCATTTGGGCGAACCGATCATAGGGCATGTCTTCATTGAGCGATTGAATCACCCAATCGCGATAATGCCAAGCGTGGTCTCGAACTTGATTGTATTCAAATCCATCGGATTCACCGAATCGGGCGATGTCCAACCAGTGCTGAGTCCATCGTTCGCCAAACTCGGGAGAAGCCAAAAGTCGATCTACCATTGCCGACCAAGCTTCTTCACTCGGATTGGCTATAAACTTCTGTACGTCCTCATATCGAGGCGGCAAGCCGATCAGGTCATTATGGATTCTTCGCACCAAAGTCCTTGGATCCGCCCGACCGGTCGGTTTCAATCCAAACTCAAATAACTTCTGATCGACAAATCGATCGATGGGGTGAGTTCCAGAGGGCCCCGCGTCGGGAATTGAAACTTGATCGACCAGCGGTTGTAAACTCCACCAATCGTAACCTGCTCGAACATCTGACGAGTATTGAAACCGATCGATGTTCCCTCCCGTCCAATTTGCCCCAGCCTCCAACCATCGTCGCAACAACGCTTTCTCATCTTTCCCCAGTGGGTGTATCGGTGGCATTTCATCCGCAACGACTCGTTGCCACAACAGGCTGGCCTCCGCATCACCGGCGACGATGGTTTGCTGTTCCGTTCCGAAAAGCGCCTCGCGAGTCGATAGGTCGAGACCGCCATCGAGCGATGTCGAATTGTGGCACTCCAGGCAATGCCGAGCGAAAATCGGTGCAATCTGGCGAGCAAAGTCTGAATCGTCCGCCGTAGCCTGACGGTCATTGCCAAACCATTGCCCCACTGCAGCAACAACGCCGATCAAAACGTATTTAACGAGAGAACGCAAAAAACATTCTAAACCTGGTGTTCGACGCGATGAAACAAAAATCATTGGATCGAGCCTATTCAGATAACACCCCGCGTCGAGCACGATCTCGACATTCTTGACTATTCCCATCTCGAGAGGAAACGCAGGCCCACGCAAAGGACCCTGCAACTCAGATCCAGCAATCATCCTGAGGATCAAAGCTTTTCCATTCTAGTGCACTGACTAGCAAAATTATAGCGCACTTAGTGCGCTGATCCGCGGGTCGCGTTGGCACCGCCGCCTTCCAATCGGTTCTTCCATCCAAGGGCTGTCGACTCACCAAAACGTTCCTGGGACTTGAGCGACAAGGAAATCCGGACAACGCCTTTTCGCACACTCGTCGATTCATTGCGGACCGCTGAAATCGATTTTCAATGCACCGCGACACGGTCATCAGGTGTTTTTGACGAATTCCTACAGCCAACAAAAAACTGTACGGCCAGCAACCAGCCTCCGTGCAACCCACGGCAACCAAGGCTCGACGTGCGCCAGATTAATGCTTCGTTAAATCGAACTAAGCAGGCCGATGGTTTGTCGCGCTGAACACAATCCGAATTTAGGAACGGGGCATGTTTTTTCTGCTGTCGGAAGTGGTGGCTTCCCCGCCATCGTCCGATCGCGAGGTCATCCGTCGATTGAAGGGGGACAGTCGTCAGCCCACGAGATCACGTTATAATCAGCCGGATAAATTTAGCAGGGCTTGGGACACACGGCACATCGCTGCAGGACGATCGCCGACACAAGTGGACGCGAGCCATCCGTTCGATTCTGATTCCGCAACTTTTTTTAACCGTTTACGAAAAAAATAATGCCGACTTTATTCGATCCGTTTTCTCTCAAGGATGTCACCTTACGCAATCGCATCGCTGTTTCACCGATGTGCCAGTACATGTCTCAAGAAGGTGTCGCCAACGATTGGCATCGGGTTCACTATACTGCGTTAGCACGTGGCGGCGCAGGGCTGGTCATTGTCGAGGCGACCGCCATTTCGCCGGAGGGCCGCATTTCTTGGGGCGACGCTGGTCTTTGGAACGAGCAACAGGCCAACGCCCTCGTTCCCATTGTTGAGTCATTGAAGCACTGGGGCGCCGTGCCGGGAATCCAATTGGCTCACGCCGGACGAAAGGCATCGGCCAACCGCCCCTGGGAAGGTGATGATCACATTCCCGATGGACAGCCCAATTCGTGGCAACCCATTGCTCCCTCGCCGATTGCGTTTGGTGCCAACTTGCCGCGCTTGCCGCGAGAAATGACGCTGTCAGATATCCAACGCGTGCAATCCGATATGGTCCGCGCCGTCGAGCGGGCTCGCGACATCGGATTCCAGTGGCTACAACTGCACTTTGCCCACGGTTATTTGGCACAGAATTTTTGGTCGCCTTATTCCAATCAGCGTTCCGATGCGTATGGCGGTAGCGTGGAAAATCGGGGACGATATCTGCTGGAAACGCTGATTGCGGCCCGGCGGGTTTGGCCGGAAAACCGCCCGCTGACCGTGCGTTTCAGCGTGGTTGAGTTCGATGGCAATTACGAAATCATGATTGCCGATTCGATTCAATTGTTAAAACGAATGAAACAAGAAGGCCTTGATTCGGTCGACGTCTCGATCGGCTTCAACACGCCCACGGCAAAAATCCCTTGGGGTCCGAATTTTCTGGGCGACATCGCCGCACGCGTGCTGAAAGAAACGGGCTTGCCCGGGACTACCAGTTGGTACATCCAAGGAGCAATGGGTGCCGACGAACTTGTTCGTTCCGGCAAAATTGACTTTGCAACGCTGGGGCGCCCTTTCTTGGCAAACCCCCATTGGCCCTATCAAGCCGCCAAAGAACTGGGGATTGCCGATGCCGCTCAAGCGACGTTGCCAGCGCCCTACGCCCACTGGCTGGCACGGTATCGGTAAGCTAACCATGACACGTGATCGCTAAAGATATGGGAAATGGGGACTGGTTTTTTGAATGAACCAACAACCGATTGTTCAGCTTAGCCCGATCGAATCGCACCACCGAACGGCTGTTGTTCGCGACATCCACTGCGTGGGCATCGATAGCCAAACAACCAACGATTCGATTGGGCGCTGGCTGGACAAAACGTATCCTGAAAACGCACAGTGGTTGAAAACCGAATTTGATGCAGGTCGGTTGGAGCTTGGCCGGATCTTTGTTTTCGAACCCCAGCAAATCGCCGAGACCAACAACCCCGGCGCGTCTCGTCTGTATTTCAATCTCGCACTGCGGACCCATTGGCGGGCAGAGCCCCGAGCGGAAGTCCTTGAGTCTTGCATTCAAGAATTAGCGGATATCGTTTTGCGGTTTCACCTCAATGAGGTTGCCATTTATCGGTTCGATGCAAGTCCGACAGCGCAAGCCTGGGAAGACGTCAAACTAAATATCCTGACCGCCTTTGCTCGTATCCCACAAATTCGCTTGCGGTTCATCGATAACCCACAGCTTGACGAAAATCCCAAACAAGTCACGGTCTTCACGGATGGAAGTGCCCAGCCAAATCCCGGTCCTGGGGGATACGGGGTGATCTTGCGATTCGGAAATTCGGTCCGCGAGATCGCTCAGGGTTTCCGCTACACCACCAATAACCGTATGGAACTGCTCGCGGCGATTGTGGGGCTTGAGGCGCTGAAAGAACCTTGTCAGGTTCGTTTGTATTCCGATTCCCGATACATCATTGACGGCGTGGTTCAAGGCCATGCCGGTCGTTGGCGTGCCAAGGGTTGGAAGCAGGGCAAAGCAAAAAATGCTGACTTGTGGGAACGCTTTTTGCGAGTCTATGTGCGACATCAAGTTGAATTGATTTGGGTAAAAGGCCATTCGGGAGTTGCCGACAACGAACGTTGCGATCAACTGGCGAATGCAGCCAGTTCTGCAGCCGACCTCGCCAATGACCAAGGATTCGAAGAATCCGTGAAACGCCTGATCATCAACAAAAAGTTAGAACCTGTATTACGCCCAAAGCCGCAATCTTCATCGAGGAAAGCCAACGACACCCAATCGCCACAAAAACGAAACTGGCCAAAACCCAAACTACCCCGCGATCCGTGTCGTTATTGCGGCCAGCCTTTGGACAAACGCAATACAAGAAAGAGCAACCCAACTTCCGCCTTTTACTACGAGTGGTATCTGTACTGCAATCCATGCAAAAAGATGTACCACGTCGATGCGGCGAAAGTTTTTCGAGATAAAACCTAATTCGATCACATTGAATCATGTTTTGCTGCGACTCGGCGTGCGACTGCTCGACACCAAGTCGCATTTTAGAGGTGTAATGTAAGGAATTGGCACGGGTACCTTGGACGGCATCGGCAACGTCGCCTTGTCAGTGTCATCCGCTGCATCGATGCGGGGGCAAACAGGATTTTATCCGATGTGACTTGCCTGATTATGCAGCCTCTACGGCTTGACTATAATAGGGGTTGCTTGGGCCATTAGATCGCCCAATAAATCGGAGTTCAGCTCTGATTTTATGTTTTTTTCTTTGTCGCTAAGAGTCAATTACTCGAATGAATTTTATTTTCAATTTCAGCGCGCTTAGGTCGCTATTGTGTGGATCGATTCTCGTGGCGATCGGTTTCTGCTGGGCAAATTGGCATTCCCCGACAACTCGGAAAGCTGAGTCTAGTTCACTTGTTGTGTCGGACAAAACCAGCACTTCTCGACCTGCGACTGCCGGTCAGCCAGAAGTGGCATTGGATTTCGCCAAAGGCGAGAAAATTGCGTTCTTGGGAAATTCACAAGCGGAACGGATGAATTTGTTCGGAAACTTTGAATCGCTGTTGCATTCACGATTTCCTGATCGCCAGTTGATCGTGCGAAATTTTGCTCGCCCAGCGGAAGAAGTCGCTGTGCAACAACGATCGACCGACTACACAGCGCTCGATGACCCACAGCGGGTCTTTGCGGCGGACACTTATTTTTGTTTTTTTGGTTTTAATGAATCGTTTGCTGGGCCGGAAGGCATTGAACGTTTCAAGCAACAATATGGCGACTATTTGCGGCAAACTGTAAGCCGCTATCCGCGCGGCGAAAACCAATCGCCCGCTCGATTTATTCTGGTCTCGCCGCTGGCATTTGAGCCCACTGGCGATCGTTTGTTGCCGGACGGAAAAACCCACAATGAGAACCTGAAACTTTATGCCGAGGCGGTGGCAAAAGTAGCCGAAGAGTTTGATTTAGTCTTTGTCGATCTTTTCCCAAAGAGTCTGAAACTGTTCACCGCCGCGCCGGGCCTGCAATTCACAATTAATGGCTGCCATCTCAATGAACGCGGCGACTTTGAAATCGCGCGAATGATGGAATCGAGTTTGTTTCAATCCACTCTCCCGATTGCAGAAAACGATCCAAAATTCGTGAAACTTCGAAACGCAGTCAATGACAAATCTTGGGTTCACCTTCAAGACTACCGTATGCTCAACGGATGGTATGTCTATGGTGGCCGTCGAACTTGGGATACGGAGACGTTCCCGGAAGAATATCGCAAAATCCGCAAAATGTCGGCGGTCCGCGATCAGTACGTTTGGGATGTCGCGCAAGGGAAAACGGCGCCGGACAAGCCCGACGATTCTCAAACCGGTGACTTGGCGGTTCCCAAGACACGGTTCGGCGATCCGGGACAAGACTATTCCGAGGCCGAGGAACTGCGGTACTTGTCGCCCGAGGAAATGATTGCCGAAACAACCGTTCCGCCTGGATACAAGCTGGAGTTGTTTGCCGATGAAACGATGTTCCCGGAAATCGCCAAACCGGTTCAATTGAATTTTGACAACCGCGGCCGGTTGTGGTTGGCCTGCATGCCCACCTATCCGCAATGGAAACCGGGTGACCCCAAGGCCAACGACAAACTGGTGATCTTGGAAGACACCAATCAAGATGGTCGGGCCGATGTTTCTAAAGTCTTCTACGACCAACTGCATTGCCCCACCGGATTCGAATTTTGGAATGGGGGCGTTCTGGTCGTCGACCAGCCGCGAATGCTGTTTCTGAAGGATACGGACGGAGACGACAAAGCGGACTTGGTCGTCCATTTGCTCGATGGCTGGGCATCGGATGATACGCACCATTCTTGTGGCGCGTTTGAATGGAATCACACCGGTCAACTCCACATGCTCGAGGGGATTGCGACCAGCACAACGCTCGAGACACCTTGGGGCCCGCATCGCAGTCAAGGTGCTGGCGGTGCTTATGTCATGGACCCTCGCTCGTTAAAAATTCGCCAGTTCTCGTTGCCGGGCCAATACAACATGTGGTGTTACGTGTTCAATGGCTGGGGACAAGGCATTGTTGGCGATGGCACCACTGCCAACCACGCCTGGGATACACCACTTTCCGGCGCACAGTTTGGTGGCCGCACGGGTCTTAATTTTGTATTCAACAACGAAGGCATGCGTCCGGCCCTGGGATGTGAGTTCCTCGTGAGTCGACATTTCCCCGATGAGGTCCAAGCGCAGTTTACCTACGCCTGTGTCATCAATATGAATGGCTTGCCACGATTCTCCATCGGTGACGATGGCGGCGGTTATTCGGGTGCACGGCTGAAACATTCCGATGGGACTGCGGATGATCTCATCCGATCTAACGACAAGAATTTCCGTCCAGGCGATCCACAAATTGGTCCCGACGGCGCGCTGTGGATCCTCGATTGGGCCAACGCGCTGATCGGTCATATGCAATATAGCCAGCGCGATCCCAATCGCGACCATGTCCGCGGCCGCGTCTATCGATTGGTTCACTCGGAACGACCGCTGGTCACACCGGTGACCCAATACGGCAAGTCGATTTCCGAACTTTTGGACCAGTTGCGAGAGTACGAATGGCGAACGCAATATCGCGCTCGGCGCGAACTTCGCGATCGACCCGAAAACGAAGTGATGGCCGCAATTCAGAGCTGGTTAAAAACGCTTCGTGCTGACGATCCTAATTTTGATCGATTGCGATGTGAAGCACTGTGGCTGCAAGCTTCATTTCATCGAATCGATGCCGGGCTGTTAGAACAAGTGTTAACTCAGTCGAAACAAGCCGACGCGCGTGCTGCCGCAGCGCGGATCGCGGCCGATTTTCACGGGTCCTTGGCCAACGCTGCTGAGTTATTGATCCTAGCCTCGCAGGATTCCCACCCGCGCGTGCAAACCGAAGCGGCGCGAGGATTGAGCTTGATACCGTCTACGGAAACCATGAAAGCCGTATTTGCGCTGACCGCTGCCAAGCCTGATTATTGGCGAGACTATACCGTCCACCACGCTTTAGGCGCCAACGAAAAATCGTGGGTCGGTGACTACTTGGCGGGGCGAATGCCAGGCGATCGCCAACGCTCTGAAGAAATCGTAAACCGTCTTTTGGCTGCATCACAAACGGGTGCGGCCGCATTGCCGCATTTGCAAGTTCTCTTGGCCCAAGAAACAAAACCGGCCGAGGAACGCAATAAAGCGATGACGGCGTTGTCGGAGATTAAAGGCGACCTCAACCGAGGCCGCGAGGTGTTCACGCGAAACTGTATCGCCTGTCATCGCGTCGGCTCCGAAGACGGACGTGATTATGGCCCCAATATCGCGGGCGTGGCTAAACGATTGACGCGGCTAAAAATCACGGAGTCAATTATTGATCCCAACGCAGAAATTGCCGAGAAATATCGCTCGACATTGATTGCCACGTCAGATGGATTAGTACTCAGTGGCTTAGTCGTTGCCGAAGACGACAACGTTGTCGAACTGTTTGATGGCAAAGAAACCAAAAAAATCGCCAAAGACGAGATCGATGAGCGGAAAATCCAAAAACAAAGCAGTATGCCAGAAGGAACCGCCGGCATGTTGGCTCCCGCGGAATTTGTCGACCTCTTGGAATATTTGGCTTCGTTGACCCAAGAAGTTGAAGGCGAAAAGAAGTAAACCAAGAAATGGAATCAACGGCGGCTGACTAACAGGCGCCGTTGATTCTCGTTTTCCGTTTTGGCAAATACTAGCGGTTTCGCAAGTGTTAGTCCGAGAACGCAGACGGCCGTCTTTATCGACCTTGCCAACGATGCTCCGAGCTTGTTACTCCTGTGACATTCGCCGCAAGGGTAGCCGCAGAACCCGTTTCCTTGCCGGTTCCATCAACCGAGGCCAATTCGGCTGATGGGTCGATGAATGCGGGGATTTGAATGAAAATGGTACGCCCGATGGTACGCCCGATGGTACGCCCGACTTTTTGGTGGGCGCGATCCAACTGCAAGTGGTCAACGCCCCCAATGTCGCGGCCCAACGTTTCCTTCGCGGAGATTCCGTCACGGAAAACTGACCGAGCATGGATCGAAGGGTATCGTTAACGTTTGACCGAATTGGAAATCCCACAGCGGTTGGGACGATGTCGAACGGACGATCCGACATTAATTTGTAGGATCCCTACCAGCTGCGTCGCTCGACAACCTGTCGCCAAAGTGGTGATACCTTTGGGTTTGAGCCTGAGGCATCGGCGACGTCGTTGGGGTTGGCAACGACGACTTGTTGTTGGCACCCGGTTAGAGCAACTGCCCGCATCCGACAACGGGGTCGCATGTTTGTGATCGCGGGAGAATAACTCCCAAGCGATGGCAGTTCGCTCTAAGCCTATCCAAGGAACACTTGTCAGGCCGATTACTTGTCGGCTTCTGCAGTACTTTTTTCTTTATCGGCTTCGCCTTCTGTTGGCACAACCGGCTCCCAGGCATTATTGGTTCTAACGGAGTCGGGCAAGCGTCGCGTTGGATCCAATCGAACTCGCTTGATGGGCTTGCCAGACGTGTCGACACTGACCGACCAACGATTGGTGTAATGCCAAATTCGGACAGGCAGCGACTCTTCAACCTCGCTGCCATCTTCGAATTCAATCAGCAACTCGACCGGCATCACCATGGCGCCGAGATTGACGATTTCGATATCCGTGAAGTTTTCACGTCGACTATTTTTGACCGACGCAATCGCTTGGTCGAGTTCTAGATTTTCCAAATACCATCCGCGCCAAAACCAATCGAGATTCATGCCTGCCCCAATACTGTTCGGCATGATTTCTGCAGTTGTCTTCGAAGTGGTTGGCGGAATTTTTTGTGCTAGCTCCGAGCGAACGATTTCGTCGTGGTTGCGTATTTCTGAGCATCACGATCTTATTTAGTTCAGATTGCAGCTCAGGGATGGCGGCGATAGTTTGTTTTGCGACAATGCAGGGACTCTCGGTTCTCGGAAGACTTGGTGCCCGCCAATGTCACGATCTATGGAATCGCCACTGAAACCCTCGGATATCCGTGGCCTCAAGCATGTTGCCAAGATTCGCGAATTACTCGCGCGCTTGCACGAGAATGGCTGCCAGCGAGACAAACCTGGCAATCGTGAACTGCACATGGACGAGTACTGTCTCGGCGTGCTGTTGTTTCTGTTCAATCCATTGGTCACTTCGCTACGAGCCATTCAGCAGGCCAGTGGTTTTGTAAACGTGCAGAAAAAGCTGGGCATCAAGCGGGCTTCGTTCGGATCCCTGTCGGAGTCGGTCTCGGTCTTTGACCCCGAACCCCAGAAGGAAATTGCCAGCGAACTGGCCAAACAAATTCCCGGAGCAAATGGAGCTGACTATTCTGAGATCCAGCACCGAATCACGGCGGTCGATGGCTCTGTTTTCGATACGGTCGCGCGAGTGGCCGAGTTAGCCTGGGTCCCGCTGGCCAGTGGCAAGTACAAACACGCTTACCGGTTGCACACCCATTTCGAAGTCCTCCGTGGAGTCCCTACCCGTATCGACGTAACGAGCGCCAATCCCAAAGGAGACGACGACGAACGGGCTGTTCTTCAGAACACCCTTGAGTCTGACCGTTGTTATCTCACAGATCGCGGATACGCCAAGTTCTCTTTGTGGAATGCCATTGTTGACAAAGGAAGCAGCTACGTCTGTCGTGCGCGAGACAATTCGGTCTACGAAATTGCCGAACAACGCGAACTCAGTGCCGAAGACATTTCGGAAGGCGTGTTGAGTGACCAGATTGTCGAACTGGGAAAAGACCGAGCAGCGTCTGACCGACCCAATCATAAAGTTCGCATCGTTGTCGTCCAATTCACGCCCCACACCACTCGTGGCAAATATCGAGGCGGTAGCACCGGACCTGGATCCGATGGCCAGCTGCGCCTGGCGACTAATCTACTAGATGTACCGGCCGAATTGATCAGCAAACTTTACCGATTGAGGTGGATGATTGAGCTATTCTTCAAAGAGCTGAAGTCGACGCTCGGTTTTGACCAATATTCCTTCCACGATTTCCGTTCTGTGGAGACATGGGTCAAACTAGCGATTACGACAGTTCTATTCCTGGAGGATCTAAGGCTAACCAGGATGCAAGACCGAAGGCTAGACGGAAAACGGCGCGAATGGTGGGCTATGCAAAGACTCCACGGACTCTGTTTGGCCTATCTTCAAGAAGCTCTGGGAGCCGAGCTAAAATACATAAGTGACCGCCTAAAAACTTCTGGAGGCATCAGAAAACTCAAAGACCTCATGGCAGCCGCACTCCCCGTTGAATACAGGGTTAACGCATGATTACATCGAAAAAGGCGCAACTTCAAAGGCCGCCGCTGTCCTCAGCGGCGGTCATTATGGGTTGGCAACCTTAAGTTGCAATTATTTTGTCTTGGATTGTCAGCCTGAGGACAAGCTGACCCACACTAGCAGCCGCTGTACAGTAGCCGTCCGCTGTGCTCAGCGGCGGAATAGAGAGCTCTCTTTGTTTAAGTTGCCGGTAATTTGTCGTCGATTGTCAGCCTGAGGACAGGCTGACCTACAGTAGCCGTCCGCTGTACAGTAGCCGTCCGCTGGCCTCAGCGGCGGTCGTTATGGGTTTGGCAACCTTAAATTGCAATTATCTTGTCTTGGATTGTCAGACTGAGGGCTGGCTGACCTACGCTTCTAAGCGTTGTCGCGCCATGTTTCGCCGAGGTTCAATCAGGCAAAGTATGTCGGTAGCGGATAATTGTTACGACAACGCATTCATGGAATCCTGTTTTGGGACCTTAAATACCGAACTCCAACTGGAGGATTGCATGACAGATGCCGAAGCCAAGAGAGTGCTTGGATCGTACATTAACTATTACAATGTCGAACGACTCCATTCGTCCTTGGGGTATGTAACCCTCTGCGAATTTGAAATGCAATCAACTAACAACAACCCCACTCCAAAATAAGAGACTCGCGCGCCCGCCCGCGCAACCCGATTCACGTCACTGGACAGTTTCACAAATCCGATCATGACGTTCTTGTTCTCTTCCAGCATGAGGACAGGTTTTAGCAGAATGCACTAGCCATGTTCTAAAAAAATTTAAAGCAAATCGAATGCCAATTTTCTTGCCGAACATTAACGAGACATGGTTCTTTCCTATCCCTGGGTTTATTCTTGCCTTAATTCGATCCAGTTGGAGTCAAAAGTACCTGGTGTTACGCGATATTCATTTGCATTTTCAGTCGCTGCTACATGGACGACTAGTCGTACACTTTCCAGTTTATTGAATATTTCCGGGTCCGTTCCAAATCCCTCCCAATTTTCGTTAGTCAAAACAAGATCCAAAAATACTGACTTTTCCGGAAGAATCTCAATTATTCGCGGATTATCCCGAACAAATCCCTTACGCTTTCGCGGAAAGAGGGCTAGTCCGCCAATATTTGTGTCGCGAGCAATTAGAAATATGGAATTGTACGATTCGGAAAATCTGAAATCCCAAATTCGACCAGGTCTTTTGCCAATGTTCCTAAACTCAACCCTTATTGTCCTATTCTGTGGATCGAATTCACTTGTATGAACCTGCAACCAATCCTGGTCGTTCATTTCGAATTCCTCCGGCACTTCACATGGCAACATAGATAATATCAATCCAACAAAAGCCGCAACGTTTTCATGGCAATGAGCGAAAAAGGAACAAAAAGTAACATCAGAAAACAGTTCCGTATTAGGCCAGTTAATTGGATTTCCGTTCGAAAAGTTTGAACAAGACAATTGTTTAAGGCAAGATGAATCGACGATTGAGACCAAGCAAGGTTCGGTCTTGCTCAAGGTACAGCAATTCAATTCAGGTTTCTTAGCCTCAGCAAAATTTGTGGTTGAAATCGCAAACAAGAGTATGCTGATCCCAAGGTTTATTCTGAATATCGATGAGGTCTTGTGCTTCATATTGCTACCTAAATCTCAGTGCTTCCAATCGATGACAAAGGTATGACCTGCCTACGCAGGTATTCCACGGCATCGATCGATAATTATCGGGAAAAACAACGATTAACGCCTTTTGCAAAACTAGTTTCATCCATGTTTATAGACTCCTGCATCTTACAAAGGCATCCTGACTCTTGATCGCGTTTTCAATATTAGTCAAAGTCGCTAGGATCCGAAAAATGGCCCTTGCGGTGCCAAAAGCGTTTGTCATCTTCATCGCGATTTTATACCAGATATCGCTTTGGACTTCCTGCCCAAATCCCACATGAGTTGGGGTGGGGGACTTTCAATTGAACATCAAGAACTGAGGAAATTCGCAACAAGAACAAAGGATCCCACGTTTTGGGTCCGAATCAAATTCAAAGCCGAAAACGAAACTCGATTTCAACATCAGGCGGTTCTCTAACGGTGAGGGGAGGCTTGCTTCTGGGCGAATAAGTTAACCGTAGCGCTCAACCTTGTTGGCACAGAGGGTGGCTAAGTGTTTTGCATTTAAGGTCTTGAAAACCATCACTGCCACCGTTATTTGTACTTCAGATCCTTGGGCGTACAAAGCATTTGACCTGAGTACAAAATATCAAAGCCACATATCAGTTCGCCAGTATTGAGGTTAAACATAATAAACCTTGTTTTTGAGGAATCCCCAGCAAATATTACAACCTTTCCGTCCGTAATTTCCACTTCAACTTGCGAATGTGAATAACCATAGGTTACCACTTCTTTATGCGGGTCCCCAACAACGTAATCGGGGACGATCACTCGCCACTTAGAAGACGATTCACCTGATTTCTTCCATTCGAAACATTCAATGACTGCTGGAAAAGGTTGTTCGCTTGTCGTTGCGACAACCACGTTTTCGCTTTGGATAGCAATTCCTATGGAAAGGTCTTTATCGTCGTTTTTTCGACTAGGGTCCCTCCTAAAAATACACTCAGTTTCAGCTATTGTCCATTTTTCGGCCGGCTTAAACCGGAGAGTGCCATTTTTTAACATGATTTTAATCCCGTCGTTGGGATTGTCTTTCCGAACTTCTTCGACAGTGCCGTTTGCAAAAACGGTGTTGAAATCGTGTAATTCGTCAGGGAGAATTTCCGAGTCCGAAAATCGCAATGGACCCGCGTTTGACGGGGGATCAAATTCATTTGGAAAATCTCGATCATTTCTACGAATCTCGCGAATTTGGATAATCATCTCGATCCACCAATCAGGTACTAGAATTCTGTGGCGACCTTCGAGAAATCCGACAAAGCCCATTCCTGTGTTACGATGTTTTCGTAATACAAGCGAATCCGAATCAGGATGTCTTTGACTCAACCACCAGGCCGAGAAGTTTGCATCATCAGGATTGCTACTACTAAGGAAACTGGATATCTCGTGAAGAATCAAAGCTTTCTCTTCTTCCAATTTTTCGATGGAAACCTGTTTCATATTAAGTTCGGAGAGCCGACTACTAACTTGCGCAAGAGTAGGCTCGGTACCAAGACTCGCCAGAATAGCTAACCCAATCAGGGTCAAGCGACGCCAAAACTTTTTAATCAAATTGAAAACGGTGCGCTTTGAGATTCGTTCCATTCGAGATCGTGAATGTTTGGTCATTTTGTTGTAAACTCCGAAACAGGTTCCTTAGGAATTGGTTTTAGAAATGGAACGCCAAACAATGACGAAGGGAAATACAAAGCTGGAGAACAAGAAATCTCAAGCACATGTGACTTTACTAGGGAAGCCTTCGCATTTCGCTTCCAAAATCTAGGCTCTGCATTTGATCTGCTAGGAGTAAAATTGCCGGTATTAGCTATTAGGAAACAATCCCCGCCATAAATCACTCGCTTTCCTTTCCACCCTTCTTTCTTGCCGAAATGAGTAAGCTCAACGGACTTTTTATCAGGATTGAGGCGCAATATGGTCCCCGTACCACCCTGATTCGGCGGCTTACTACAGTAATACCGAACCTCCCCTTCAAATTCCATTCGTTCACATTTATCAGAGCCCTCTAGCGCTGACGCGGAAAAGCTAATCCCAACTGAATCGCTCCAGAAATCTTACTTCGCACCTTCTGCTACCAAAATTAACGCCCAAAACACTAGGTCGGGTTGTTGTTTTGATTCAAAATTACATGTTTCGATGGTCGGGTATTTTTTCTTATGATAACATTTTGCGACTACTTTTTGTACAAGAAAACCATCACCTGGAGCACCTTCATTCGAATTAAAGTCAATTTCTTTTTACGCTTTCGTCAAAACCATGGAGTCGTTTGAGAAAATGCGGGACAAGGACTGTACGTTAATTCTTTCGACCGACTGGGACATCTTTAAATTCCTCAAACGCATCGATTCGAAATGGCTACTTGGGCATCGGGGGCCTTTTCGCTGTTATTGGAACAACGTTGTAAAATGCCACGAGTAAGTGTCGGCCAGCCCTTCATTAGCCGCCGCTGTACAGTAGCCGTCCGCTGTCCTCAGCGGCGGAATAGAAGAGCTCTTTTTGTTTAAGTTGCCGGTAATTTGTCGTCGATTGTCAGCCTGAGGACAGGCTGACCTACTGTAGCCGCCGCTGTACAGTAGCCGTCCGCTGTACAGTAGCCGTCCGCTGTCCTCAGCGGCGGAATAGAGAGCTCTCTTTGTTTAAGTTGCCGGTAATTTGTCGTGGATTGTCAGCCTGA
>JBGSMY010000107.1:0-5768 GCA_041739975.1 Pirellulaceae bacterium | reverse complement strand
ACACTTGGAACCTCAGTCACCTTCACCTCAGTCACCTTCACCGCTGACCGAAATCAACATTTTCAACCGATGAGCCCACGGCACCCAGTAAACCGCTTCTTTAACTCGCTCAATATCTCCTAACAAGACCGATCCGTCCGCCTTGATGATAATCCCTATCAAATTTGGGTCCGACGCCAGTGTCTCTTCAACGTATTTAGCAACCTCACTTTGTAACTGTTCAACCGTCTCTACGTCGAATTCAAACTCGGCAGTCGCCTCTGGGCCCCGAAAAAAACGTGCTCTCGGTGCATCTTCGGGCTTGGCTCCAGGCTCGGCCACTACAGTTATGACCACGTAATTGTCAGGGTTAAAATTGGCGGATTGCGGCAAGTCCGACATTGGCACTTTATGCTCTGACGCGACCTTCATACGAAACCTATCGTCCAGCATCGCGACGCTCTCTTCATCCGTCGCTCGATTTAATGGACGGTCACATGCCGTAACAAAAAAATTGGTATGGCGGCAACGCCCCACACGATTGAGCTCCAAATGAAAGAACGATTCGTGGCACACTGCTCGACCCGATTCTCAGCAAACTCAATCCGCATCGCTTAACCACCAAAATCGTGGATCCGCCAAATGTCCCATTCCGGTCCAATTGATAACCAATTTCCTAACATGCCCGACCACCGACTAATCTATTTTTCCACAATTAACATAAGACCAAACTGCGGCCCGCCAAGAAAAATGACTAGCCTATATTCGCCCGAACATCGTTTTGCGTTCCGCTGTATATTCCCACCACACTTTTGGCTCTTCGCCATCCATGAACCTCGTTATGGAAATAAAGACATCCAAAACACATGGATCTTGACGCTGGCCCGTGACACGAGATAACGTCTCGTACAGTTCCATGACGTCCCTTCCTTGCAATTGCTCTGCCGTCTGGATGCCAATCTTCCGCAAATCTTCAGCTAACGACGGACCTATATTCGGAAGGTCCGTCAGTTTCTCCAATCGATCTCGCCGCACTTTCGCTGGGTTCATCGCTCTCTACTCCCAACATTTCCCCGCAACCAGTCTGACTCACAGCCCGCAATCCTTCGTTCGGGTTTTAGGTGTCTCTCGTGGTTTAATCCTTTTTACCACTAAATTCCTCGAACAGTCACAAATATAGTTGCCCCTTCTTTGAATACCAAGTCAGGCGGGCCTTTCGCCCTTATTTCAAGGTCTAACGGAAAAACCTCAGCCGCCTAACGCAGTTCTTTGCGGATCACCAATTTCAATCCCGACCAAACGGCATCAATCGCGCAAACTTTCACATCGACGAATCCCAACGGCAAAGCAACCTCGCGCACCGTATCTTCCGTTATATCCGTTTCCAGTTTTGCCGCTTTCTTGGGCCAAGATACCCAGACCATTGTCGTTGGCGCAATCGATTTTCGATAACGCGTTAAGTACTTCTGCAGTTCAATCTGGCGAGTCGTAAACAGATGGACAATATCAATTGCCTTCGATATCCGCGTTACAAACTCAACTTCCTCGGGCAAAGGTTCCAACAACTCCCAATAATCATCAGGCGCACCGACAACGAAAACCTTACCGCCCGGCTTGATCCCAAGTTTCTTCGATAACGGTGTGCCTGAATAACCAGCCGACATTGAAAACAACAACCATGTTTGAACTCAATTGCCCAAAATCGCGACGCGTAACCAATTCAAAATCACGCCATCTAAGCACCTTGCCACAATCCAAGTTCGATTTCACCTTGCACTAAAATTGCACAAGTCCCATGCCCGCCAAGTTTCATCGGCGGCACGATAACCTCCGCACCTTTTTTCGAAGCCGCGGCAACCGCCGACTCAATATCATCAACTAACAAATAAGGCCTCACCACGGGTCGCTCTCCCGCATGCATCGGAGCCCGCACGCCTAGTAGACCACCGCTTTTCAGTTTCGCAGTACGAGCATTTCCCAGTGCTTGATCCGCTTCACCAAACTTGACGCCGTGCAACTCCGAATACAAACCACAAATAGCCTCGACATCAGGGGTGACGATTTCCAGATAGCCGATTTGCAACACTGGCTCAACGACTTTAGCCGTTGTTGAATTGATGGAACCGGCAACGGATTGGCTTGCCACAACCGCCAACTCAGCGATTGGCGAAGCGTGAACCGGCATACTGGCCGTCAACGACGCGGCCACAGCGGAACCGGCAAGCAGAAACTTTCTTCGATCGGACACGTTCACGGAAACTCCTCAGGTGTGGTGGACTTGACTCTACGATTCATGTCAAAATTTTACCACAGTCTTCGCAAATTTCTCGCTTCAACAAACTTGTCCTGAGAAAATTTACAGCATCGCAGCACAGCACATTTGCCCTTGATCGCGCCATTCGTGTTGAATACCTCGCATCAATAAAGCGCAATCGAATTGAATCGATCCAGTGGGAAATATAGACTCGTCACTAAAGTAGCTCGATTCGATTTTGTCGATTTGCAGAGGTTCGGCAAGCCAATTGCGACAATGCAACTCTAACCCATCGTAACGCCCAGCCCTACTGGTCGCTGAATAACCCAACGCCCCGCGTTGAAAAAACGCTGAAGCAGTTGCGACACTGTCAAAGACTGACGATTCGGGTAACCGATCGACGACATGCCCACTCACCGCCACTCGCGTATCGCCATCTTGACTGGCGAGTGAAACATAAACATTTTCTCGATCTTCGCGAACAACAAAGCGGGCATAGTGATGCTGCCCAGGAAAGATCCGGCCGCCGACCCAAGTATTAAGACGCGAGTTAGTGTCCCGCCGATGGATATAGACACCGCTTTTACTTTGCCCCGCGTCATTCCACTCGACCGCAATGCGATGGGCCGCGTTTTCAGAGTTTAACCCCCAAGCAAACGGTACAAAACGCGGACGAATCGCCTTCAGTCGTATCAGACAAATGCCGGCAATTGCCCAGCCGTTAACAAGTTGAGGTCGAAATGGCGGAGGCAGCACTTTTGCCATCACTTTTGGATCGACCCGAAAATTGGCCAAGATTCTTCGGTCGATGACACCTTGGATTACCGGTATCCGCATAAGATGTTTTTACTTTCAATGGGGCCAAGATTTGTCGACCCAGAATTTGACTGTTTCACGCTGGCGATCATTC
Organism: Pirellulaceae bacterium; assembly: GCA_041739975.1. Taxonomy (GTDB): domain Bacteria; phylum Planctomycetota; class Planctomycetia; order Pirellulales; family Pirellulaceae; genus BJ22. The sequence continues at coordinate 2,625 of JBGSMY010000107.1, read as the reverse complement.
AGCGGCAGCCGGAACCGCAACCCACACAGGAACGTCAGACGCCCGGTATTTTAAACTGCGTTCAAGAAAACGCGACAAATCATCTTGAGTTCACAATCAATCAATAAACCCAAACCCGCAGACCGATGGCTGACGTTAACGAAAATACTTGGGTCGCATCCCAAACGTCCGTAATTCTAACACACCATTTAGTTCTTCAAGACCAACCTAGTTCTCCAAGACCAACAAAACCACCATTGCCAAAGTCACCACAGCTCCAATGACCAGTCCGATCCATGATGCTGATTTGGCCCAATCTTGTGATTTCCAATTTACGAACAAACCAACCAGGTTTAGAACCAACCCCAGAAACGGAGCCCAGCACAACCCGCAACCAGCGACAGCCAAGAATCGGCCGACAACACCGCTGGGGCGATGCGCAAACCGATCTGCCAAATGAGGCGGCAAGTTCGGGAGTGCCTCCGGAACAGAGCCCGTATCCAGCAAGAAAATAAAGGCTCCCGCCAACGCGCCGATGATCATTCCGCCCACCACAAAATAGGTGATCGGAACTTGTCCTCCCAGTCCTGCTCTCAAGCCAGCGAGTGCGCCGACAATCATCCCAACCAGCGGCGCAACCCATCTCGGAAAACTCCTTTTTGTCAGTGGTTGATTCATTTACTCAGGCTCACTCATTCCCAAGGAAATCGTTAAACCTCAAGTTTAACTTTTCACTTGCGCTTTAATAAACTTGCGAATATGTTTGCTTGCCCATCGGTAGTGGCTGGCCGTATTGGCTCGAATGTAGTCACTCAGCGTCCAAGTTGTGCCGGTCCAATTAAAATGCCCGGTCGTAACCAGTTCCGAGTCAGTCACTTGGTCAATCATCTCTAACATTTGCTGGTGATGAGACGCGTAATCCGCCAAAACGGCATTGAGCGAACGGCGCCGATGGGCACGATAAATTTGCTCGTTCAAAGCGCGGATATCTTTCCATGTGAACCCCGGTGCCGGAAGTTCCGGCACCGTTCCTTGCTTGCCCGCCGCTAACCAAACGAAGTCCATTTTCTGCCAGCCGATCAAATGACCGAGGATGTCTTTGACTGACCAGCCGGCCATTGTGGCGCCGACGCGAGTCATTTGCCGCGGCGTCAGTTGTTTCAGCAAGTCGTCGAGTTTGCCGCGTTCAAGACGAATTTCTTGTAGCAGTTCTTTTTTTGCAAGTCGTTTACCCATGACGTCGAGGTTGCCTTTTTGATGCCACGCTACCTGCCAGCTTGCTGTCAGAAGCAAAAGTTTGACAGAAGCAAAAGTTTGACGGCTAGAAACAGCTAACAACGCAACCTTGCCGCCTTCTACGCGGCGAACTCGCCCCCTGCCAGCTTGCTGGCAGGAGCAAAAGTTTGGCAGCTAGAGCCAGACGACGGCCCTGCCGCTGAGGACAGCGGCAGCTACAGTAACAGTGGCAGCTACAGTAACAGCGGCAGCTACAGTAACAACGTCACCTCGGGAACACTGCCGCGAATGGTTACCGAGCTTACCTGTTCTTGCTCAAAACCAAACTGAATCCGAACGCTAGGTACCCCCGATGGGAAAAATTCGTGGTTGCCAAGGTAGCGGATCAACCGATTATTCGATTGTGAGTTACCCGTTTGAACATCAATGACTAACAGACCCGTTCGGTTGAGTCGGCAGGCCAATTTCAGGTCGAAATCCGCTGAGGTAAATTGCCCCAAATACTTCTGACGATCGGCTTCCGGCATCGACTCAACTTGCAATCCGGCGTCGGCACTACCCAGCGATTCTAAATAAACAACGGTTTCTGTGGCCCGTTCTCCGCCGGCCTTGGCGTGCGCGAGTAGTGTGATGCCATGTGGCCCCAACGTGCGCTCGATGCCAGGTTGTGCGACAACAAACGATTTGACGACCTCTGTAAATCCCATCATGGCAGCAGCAAAAATGTCGATCCGCGCGCCATTTGCCAACAAGTATTCGGCAATCCCGCGCTGCCCCGTGTGCGAGGCGGCGCCCAGCGGTGTTTCCCAGTCTCCAAACCCCCAATCCCAAGTTGCATTGACCAGTTCTGGATAAGCCTGAACCAATTCTTTTACTCGCGATTGATTAAAATGTGAAACGCCAACAAGCTCGGCCACCAACGTTTGATCTTGTCGCGGATACCCCAGCCACAATTCACCGTTGCCAATTGGTTCATTCGTTCCTAATGAAGGAATGGTTCGATTCGATAGCCCAGCAAAGACAGTTGCGGCCAGTGCACTTTGTGATGCAACCGTTAAAACTTCGCGACGCGTGGCGCTTGAATTCATAGCTGCTCCGATTTTAAGTTCTAAATTTCAAGGGACGGTATTCTTTGGAATCATTATAGATCGTTTGCCCCGTGGAGTTGGTAAACAGCCTTCAATAATGTGCTATGAACTTTTTCGCGAATTGGTTTTACTTCCGTCATCAGCATAGCTGCAACCATCTGAATCTTTGACCAACCGGTTGTTTGAGGTGGCCCACGGTTGACGGGCGCGGTATTCCTTAAAGATTTTGCATGAGCTCGAAGCGGTTTGGTGACAGGTAATCTATTGATGAATGTCGGCGAATCGAGTTGAAATAATTGACGTAATCCTGAATTTCTTTGAG
>JBGSMY010000099.1:0-9382 GCA_041739975.1 Pirellulaceae bacterium | reverse complement strand
CCAAATTTCCTCGTAGATCGGCAGGGCCGCATCGAAGTTTTGTTGTTGTTTGAATAAATGCGCCAAAATGTTCTTGGCTTGAATGGTTTGCAAGTCCGTTTCGCCGAATTCATGAATGTAGCCAGCGACCAACTCTTCGGCCAATGGTTGTGCTTTTTCGAATTGTTTGGTCTGAATTAACAATATTTGAATATTAAAGATCGTTTGTAAAAGCTCTGGGTGAAAACGACGCATTTGAGCGCGAGAATGGTGCAGTGCCTCCATCAATTCCTGTTCCGCTAAATCGAACTTACCCAATGCACGATGGATATGACCTAAATCGGCCAAAGCGTTAATCGTCTGGGTATGTTTGTTACCGAGCACTTCGCGACAGATCGGAACGAGCGGCTCCATAATTTCGACGGCCAACTCCGGTTGCTTACCTCGATAGTACGCGCTGGCCAAATTATAAGCAGCCGTGATTGTGTCGCGATGTTTAAGACCAAGAACCTCAGTCGTTTGCTGATAGACTTCATGTAACAATTGGTTGGCCACCTCAAAGTCTCCGACAACAGCATGACTCGATGCCAAGGCCGCTTTTATCGACAGGGTTTGGGGATGGACGAAACCAAGATGCAATTCACTCAGTCGCACGTATTTGGTCAATAGTTCACGTGCATTTGCACCTCGCTCTAGATTGTTCAACGTACCGGCCACCCGTTGCGCTGCCGCAATGGTCGTCGCGTGTTCATCTCCCAACAATCGTTGAGCCCGTATCAAACATTCTTCTTGATAAGCTAAGCCTTGCTCCGGGTGACCTTGCTCCAAGGCAATGAGTCCTAAAAAGCCGTGAACGCTATTGAGATCGTGCAATTCTCGAACTTGTTGTTCAGTCAAATCATTTGCTTCGCCTAGATCGCCAATTGATAATTGCAAATGATCGGCCAACACTTGGAACTCCAACCGCGCGGCCTCAAATTCACCTCGATCAAATTTGATTGCAGCCAACCGAATTTGGGCACCAAGTAGATCCAATCGTTCGTCTATTTTCGCTAATTGCAAATATCGACCTACTTCCTGCTGCGCTTCCTCGAATCGAGCCAATGAGATTAATACGGCCGCGCGATCAAAACGAACTTGAAATTGCTCAACAGAGTCCGGGCCAAAATGTAATCCACAAAATGCAATGGCGTGATCAAGGTGCCAAAGCGATTGTTCATAATTACCTAAACCGTGTTCCGCAAGTCCAATCAAGCGACGACAGTCGTTGGTGTCGGGATGCTGTTCACCCAGCGTGTCGACACGAAGTCGATGAGCGGCTTCAAAATGTAGTCTCGCATCGCCAGCTTGGGTTAGTTCCAGATATATCTGCCCGATGTGCAAATGCAAACTTGCGGCACTCTCGGGATAGTCGGCAAATCGTTCATCGATTAATCTTGCCGCTCGATCTAAGACCGTTCGCAGTTTTATTTCTGGATCAGGTTCGTGACGCGGATTGGCGTAATTGAGAAAATCGTACAACAAAAATTTATTGATTTTTTCTCGTTGATTGGATTCCATGCGTGCAAGAGCCAAAGCGGCAGTGGCCTCGCGCCATTTCCAAGTGACAAGTGTTCCACCGATCAACAAAGCAACGAATAGGGCCGCCGTCAACAAAGAAACCATCGGACGTCGGCGAATGGCTTTTGCCCAGCGATCCATTTCCGAGGCCCGACGCGCCTTAATCGGATTTCCATCGAGAAAGCGTTGAAGATCGGCATGAAACTCGTGAGCCGTTTGGTAACGCGATTCAGGTGATTTAGCAATTGCCTTGGAAATAATGGTTGCCAAGTCGCGGGGAACACGCGGGTCGAGCTTGCGAATTGCCGTCGGCTCGCTATCCGTCACATTTTGTAATAACTGTGCAAAGTCGGCACCAACATAAGCTGGCTTCAAAGTCAGCAATTCATAAAGCGTCAACCCCAAGCTATAAATATCGCTGCGCGGGTCCGATTTGCCATCGAATTGCTCCGGTGGTAGGTAACGCAAGGTTCCCACCGTTTCGCCGGTATGGGTAAGGCTGCCTTCGCCGCTAAGTTTTGCAAGCCCAAAGTCGGTAACCCAAACATTCCCCGTCGTATCAATTAACAAATTTGCTGGTTTGATGTCGCGGTGCAATACTTTTTTGGAGTGGGCGTAGGCCAAAGCATCCGAGACCTGCAAACCTACTTTAGCTACGTTTCGATAAAACGAACTGCCGCGAGTCACATTTTGCGAGCTAGTCGAAAATGCAGAACGAGTTGAGTTGTGGGACGACGTGATTGAAGAACATTCCAACGCGTTGAGGCCCAAGTTTTTAGGCTTAATAATGGGTGGGTCCACGTGACCATCACCGTTGAGGCTCCTGTCATCCGCTAAATTATTTCGTAACAAGGCCAGGGTTCCGTGGCTTATCGGGGTCTCGCCACTAACGTTTGTGTCCATTTCCCCATGGTTTGAGGCTTGCTCATTGGGAAATTGGATCTGTCGCAATTCGTTGATCACCACATCGAGACTGTTGCCGTCAATGTACTGCATCACCAAATAAGAGACATTGTCGCTAATTCCCATGCCAAACAGTGGAACAATATTGGTGTGGTGCAACATCCCCGAGGCGCGAGCTTCTTGCTGAAATCGTTGTTTCCGCCGTTCATCGAACTGGGCCAAGTTCGGTAATAATTTGAGCGCCACATGTCGACCGATCGATTCCTGTTCGGCTTGGTAGACGACGCCCATGCCGCCGCGACCCAGTTCGCGTATAATGCGATAATCGCCCAGTTTTCGCTGCGTTGGCACCGATTGCAATGCATCCAATTCTTGGCGCATCAATTCGGAATCATCGATTGCGGAGTCCGCTGCTTGGTGTTCCATCATCTGCAACAGTGGAAAAAGTTCACGAATTCGCGGTGCATGTTCCGGATGAGCCAGCACAAACGCTTCGGGATCCGGCGACATGCCTAGCCGAATTTGCCGCGAAAACTCTTCTGCCAATTCATCAAATTGGTTAGTGAGGTCTCGATTCATATCGCTCCCAAACTTGCCAAAACGTTTTTCAATTTCTCCAATGCCCGAACGTATCTTTTTTTGACGGCATCGTTGGACAACCCCAATAAACTCGCGGTTTCTTGACTGGTTAGATACTCAAAATGTCGTAGCGATAATACTTCGCGATCGAGATCGTCCATGCGATCCAATGCGATCGTTAGAATCTGTTTCGTTTCGTTGTTGACCGCAGTTTGCGATGGCGTTGAAATATTGCCCGACAATTCGTGGGCCAGTGATTCGGAAAATGCCGCTGGCATTCCGCCATGCAAGGACTGCTCCAGAAAGGCATTGCGTTTTTGCGCCCCGAGATGCGTCCGATGTGCTTGAATAATCTTTTGGCCGGCCAAATGTCTGAGCCACAATTTTACCGGCAATTGAGGCTTATCCAAATAGGCTTTAAGGGCTCGGATCGCTTCAATAAAAACTTCTTGAACGATATCCGATGCATCAAGTCGACCTTGAAGTCTTTTATTCATTCGCAAGGCAATCATTCGCACCAGTGGTTCCCGGTATTTAAATAAAACTTCGTTGACCGCTTGACTGTTTTTTCCTTCTTCTGCTTGACGCAATAGCATTAAATCGTCAATTCTGTTTTGAGAGTCAGATACCACGAGTTACCTGCTTTTCGATTTCGACGAGTCGATTGCTCTTAGTTATTCGCCAACGGGGTTATTCGCCAACGGGATGCCTATAAGCCTTGATGTGCACAAACATCCTCCCGAGAGACAACTTTGTTGCTCAGTATCTCAGATTTTGAATACACAATCTACCTTTTTGCCGCGTAACTGCGACGGAATACGCTCGTACTAGCCCCTAACCACAGAACTGAGTCTGAGGTTATTTTTGTTTGCCCGTAAGCGATAAATTGCCTATTAGCAATCATTCCCAGCGAATTCATACGTTTTTTGTTAATTATTTTGTAACAACTGCTTAGTGCTGCGTAGTTGATGGCGTTACCAGTCTTATGCGCCATTAAGGAGGCAACCGTGAGCCATTTTAAAACATTCATTGCGATCAGTTTCTTTTGTTTCTATGCCGCGACCGCGACGCAGACCCAAGGGCAAATTCAAACCGCGCCGGGCATGCGACACGACGACTTGGTTCGCCAAGCGTTGGAATTAGCAGCACAGGCGTCCTCCAGCCCAAACGCGACCCCGCGGGCTCCCAATCCGTTTCAATCGAATCGCAATACTGGAACAACTACCGGGCTTCAACCTCCTCATCCACTGGGTCCCAACACTGGCCGGCCTGCAATTGGTGTCACCGACTCCGCCTTTCGTATTCAAGTAAACGGTCACGATATTCTGGTACCTCGAGTAAGTGAAACGGTTCACAATCGAGTTACCAACACAGAAACACTGAGTCCGACGGCCGGGTATATCGAGTTTGCCAGAGGAATTCAGGCGCTTTCTCAATCAAATTATCCTGCCGCCATAATTCATCTTGAGAATTACGTCCAAGCCAATCCGCAGGATCCCATGGCGCACCCCTATTTGTCTCTCGCTTTTTTTGCTCAAGGCAATTACGACCGCGCTGCGGAATATGCGTATTCAACCGCAGCGACAAATGAACCTTGGAATTGGACACAGTTGCAAGCCTTATATTCCGACGTGAACCACTATGCTGCACAATATGAACAACTACAAATGGCAGCCCGCCGACAAGACGCAACTTCGTCCACCAAATTTTTGGTTGGATGGCACCATATCATGTTAGGGCATCGCGCGGCCGCCGCGGCTGAATTTCAAATCGTGCTGAACGAAATACCCAATGACCCTGTTGTTGGGAAATTGCTCGCCCTAGCCAACCAACCAGCCATCCTCCCTCCTGAACCACTGAAATAAATGTGGGTGTCCAATAATTTTAGTAGCAGGCTAGGGACGATTTGAATGCAACAATCTCGATAATCATGCTTCTCAAAGCGTTAGCTTGCCAGCGAACTGGATTAGATGGGCTTCACTTTTCTCTCGTCGATTGGCCGCGGTCGGGAAGGTTCCCGAATCGCATTGTGTGACCCGCGGGAAAATGCGTGTCGAGTCGAATTCCACCTTGACGGCAATTTCCCGCAACCAGTTTGAGGCCCCCCCAATCCGGCGTTCGCGCCTTTCGTGTTTTTAGTGGTTAAATCCTTTTTGCCACTAATTTCCTCGAAGGGCCAATGATATTTTAGACGGGAGATTCTCAGTTTTGATCAACCACTCGAGTCGCTTGGCAGCGCTCGAGTTTTTTTATTAGCTCAAAGAAAATTCAGCTTTGGTTTGTAACACTTTGGGAATTGACCGTAAGTGATAGTGTCGCAGGAATTCAAATCCTGGCAATGCAAAAACTTTAAGTGCGCAAACAACTTTATTTAGGAGAGTTTCGATGAGATTCAAGATTTGGAATTGGCTCGCCGCTGTAGCGATCGGCTGTTGCTTTATTAGCGTTGATACTACGGCACAGGCCCAAGTCGATCTGGGAAAATTGCTGGGTGGAGTACGCGGAGGCAATCAAGGCAATGGTTTACAAAGCGGTCGAAATCAGGGTGGGCGTCAGCAACAAATCCTACCTCAATCCGGTGGCGCTCAACAGCTTCTGGGTTTGCGACAAATTTTTCCACAACAGAACCAATCTGGACAAACGCGCCCGAGCGGCAATTGGACTGGTGGCACAGCTAATTTCGATGAACGCACCGGCACTTACACAACTCCGCGAAATCTCAACACCGGCATTGGCGGATTTCAACCTGGCATTAATCCTGGGTTCGGATCAAACGGACCGTCGATGGGTCTGCCCGTGGGCGATCGAGCAAACGTCAATTTAGATGGTCGCGGTGGTGTTGGTATCGGCGTTGACCACGCCGGTGGCGGTATTGGAATTGGCATCAATGGCGGTGTCGGACAAAGTCGCAATGGGCAAGCGACTGGCGTCAGTGCGGGTGATGGAGTAGGTATCGGCATTGGCAATAACGGTGGGCAAGGCATCGGCGTTGGTGTTGATGGCGGTGTTGGACTCGGAATCGGTGAGGGGCAGGGCAGTACAGGCGTTGGCATTGGTACCGACAATGGAGTCGGTATTGGACGTGGGTCCGGCGGTGGAACGGGAGTTGGTATTGGCACCGATCGCGGCGTAGGTATCGGCCAGGGTTTTAACGGTGGCGTTGGCATCGGCGAAGGAAGTAATGGCGGCCTTGGCCGCGGCCAAGGCATTAATGGTGGCGTCGGCTACGGTCAGGGGCGCAATGGCGGATACGGTGAAGGCGTCGGCATCAACGGAGGCTATGGTGAAGGTGTCGGTATCAACGGCGGACAAGGTTTTGGGACGGGAATCAATGGTGGCCAAGACTTCGGTACAGGTATAAACGGTGGTACAGGTCAAGGCATCGGCGTCAACGGCGGCATCGGCCAAGGCATCGGTGTCAATGGTGGAAAAGGAACGGGTATCGGTGTCAATGGCGGTCAAGGAACAGGCATTGGTATCAATGGTGGATCTGGTTTAGGGATCGGTGTCAACGGTGGTCAAGGAACTGGCGTGGGCGTGAATGGTGGCTCAGGAACTGGCGTGGGCGTGAATGGTGGCTCGGGTTTAGGAGTTGGCATTGATGGTGGCCAAGCGACCGGTATTGGTGTTGACGGTGGACAGGGAATCGCAATCGGTGCCAACGTCGCCAATGTGACCGCAGTTGGAGCAAACGCAAATCAAGCAACGACGATCAACCTCAATGGCCCCGTCTCGCAACCTCAGCCCGCGGCCAATCGAATACTCAACAATCCATTCCGAGCTCGTAAATAGCAATTCGGAAATTTTTCTCAAACTGCTCTTCGTCGTAACAATCAGTGCATCGGATCGCAATAACTTTCGATTGCCACTAATGACCTGAGTCGCACAATTGCGACCAGAGTCGCGGAATAGAAAAGATGGTTAAACCATTTAAACAATCACAAGCATAACCAAAGTTCAAAGGAATCTATCATGTATTTCCAAACCAAACGTTTTTTACTCATCGTCGGCTTGATCGCCAGTTCAACGTACTGCCACGATTTGCTCAACGGCCAGTGTCCGGGCAACGGCCATCGAATTGATTATTTACCCATTCAGCTTGGCAATATCCTACCTGGTAACTTGACGCTTGAACCTCAGATCGTCCCCACGTCGGTTGCAGAAACGGTCGCGTCCACACCGCAAACTTCGGACGCCGAATTATTGCGGCAGGCGCGCAATAAAACAGATGTTGCCAAAGCCTACTTTCGCACCAAACAGTATGTGGACTCACAACGTTATTTAGACCAAGTTGTTAAACTTGTTCCCAATGACACCAATGCTTATCAGTTTCGTTCTCTGGTATTTTTCGCGCAATTCAAATACGACGATGCCGCCGCGGATGCCTTTGATGCACTAAGACTCGGGAACACCTGGACGGTGGACGTCCTGGATTCCGTTTATCCCAAAGCTGCCATTTATCACGAACAATTGGATCAACTCAAGCGAGCGACCGAGAAATCGCCATCCATGTCGAACCACTTCCTGTTGGCCTACCATTATTTAATGCTGAACGACTTAGAAAACGGCCGCAAACAGTTGGAACAAGTCCTGGTTCTGCAACCTGAAGAACCGCTTTCGACACAATTGTTGGCAGTGGTCAATGCTAAAATCAAGAAAGGACCGTAATGGACGCCTGATGTGTTCGTTCGATAATTAATCGTCATTTCTCGGAATCAACATTTTTTCAAATTCAGTAACATCCAAATCTCTAGAAATGACTCGAACGGATCCATCATACATGGAAGCCATCAGGGTTTCACCGGGCTTAAGTGCCGCGAACATGGCCAGCGCTTCAAACGTCGTCATATCATTGTTTTGCGTCCAAGGCACTGAGTCGGGGCTGTAAATAAAGCAAATTGTGTTGCTGGTTCCATTGGTGATGTCGGCGAACGTTTTGATATCCGATTTAATCCAGCGCAAGTTTGTTTGGCCGTCTTTGCCAAAAATTTCCGGGGCCTTGGCAATCAAGCCCCGGTTTTTGGCGCTGTCCCAAGGCTGGGTCCAATCCACTTGTTCGAAAAGCTCAGCTTGATCGATGTAGGGTAGTACCCGCAAACGCCAACTCAACGACTCATCTTGGCCTGGTTGCGGTTGAAATGGCAAAGATCCATTGGCTGATTCAAAATTGTGCATGCTGAGCCCGATTTGTTTAAGATTATTCATCAACATGATGCGTTCTGAATTTTCTTGCATGCGATTCATGATTTTTTCGTCAATGGACGCAGTCACTTCAACCAAACGACCGTTAACTTTTGACTTTACCGAATCCAGGATTTTCATAACCATAGGTTCTGGCCGACTCACAGCTCGTTGACTTTCTAGGCCCTTAGCGACCAGCTCTGTGATCAAAGATTCGATTGCATTAGCGCTCTTGTCGGAATTGCAATCGAATTCCAACGACAATCGATTGGGATCACCGAGAACTAGAGAAGCAGTGAGCCCTTCGGCACCGCGCAGTGTCGCGAGCCACGATAGAACATCACCTTGATTCATGGTTTCAGCGAGTTTTTTTGCTGAGTCCATCAATTTATGCCCCGCCTTCATGTCGATCACCATCGTGGCAATCGCATTTTTGTTGGAGGCCTTAAGTAGTTTCTCACAGGAGGCGGTCAATTCAGGGAATTCGGACTTACGAAAAGGAAACCCGGAGCTGGCAAACGTTACAGTATCGCCATCGATCACATAGTAATATGTCAACTCGCCATCAGGTAATTGGACGGTAACGTTGTATTTAGGTGGGTTATTATCTGTTTCTTTGATCGCATTGGTGGTCAACCACTTTTCTAAAGCTTGTTGGGCTTCCGGGTCATCTAATTCAAATTCCAGATACCAGTCAAATGGCGGGGCTGAAGATGGCTCGACAAACCTATTGATATCATCGGGCAGTGCAATGGCACCACGAACAGATTTGGCTTTAAAAAGTTGTTTCGTGGCTTCGTCTCCGCGGTCCGGATTATAAAATAACTGGCCCAGACTCGATTCGATAAACTTCTCAATCTGAACTTGAAATGCGACATAAGTCTCACCGACTAGGTGATCTGAATTTGCGGCCGCGGGACTAGCGCCACCATCAACTCGACCTTGCCCCTGCGATACAGTAGGAATCGCGACAATGCAAAACCAAATACAAGCAATCTGCGACCACAAATTCCTTCGGAACATTCCTTGGCCTTTCTGAGTAAGAACTAATTCAATCTGCAATCCTCAATAACCATACTCTCATGATTCTTTGTCGTCCTCAATACCCATATTCATTCGTACCCCACCGCCAATGAGTGCGCAGCCGAAAATGATCCAGCCAATTACACCTCGCCAACGT
>JBGSMY010000094.1:0-3627 GCA_041739975.1 Pirellulaceae bacterium | reverse complement strand
TGCCCGTCCATGTTGAAGTTTGTGCAACTACTGACGAAGACGTCGTCAAACCTGCGAACGCGAGAGCGCCACCCAGGACCCAGCCCATGCTTGACCTGGTAAGCAACCTATTGGCAGTTAGGCGACGACCCGTTTGACGCTGTAAAGCCTTAAAAAGGCCTGAATTTAGTAGTCTCAGATGCATTTCAATAGTCCTGTAACCAATGATTAATAACAGAGGATTTCATGTTCCGGTTTGGCATTACAACGAGCGAATATCGCAGCAAATCTGGACAATTCGCGCCGAACAAGAATACATACACGGGCCAATATTGAATCTCTCAATGAAAAGTGAGAGTTTATGGAAGATTTACTAAAGTCTTTACATTTCCATTCAGTGGCGAGGAGCGTCGAGTTGTCAATGGACGCATCGACTAAACAAGGTGAAAGTCCTTCGCCCAGCAAGAATGGGTAACTTTATTGGAATAAATAACCCCATCTCACTAACGCTTTTGCGGTGACTAACGGTTGGCCGTTTCCATCTCCGCAAGCATTGTTTCGTAGCGCTCGCGATGTTCCTTCATTGGAGATTGATCGATGACATCCAAGATTTGCTCAACCGCATGTTTCCTGGTTTCGAAAGCCCATTGATTCAGTTCGGGTTCTGGGTTCCAAAACAAGAGACAATCACCGGCGGCAGTGGCATATGATTTCACGGTCCATTCGTGATCTTCCATTTGACGACTGAGCTCGCCATATCGACAAAAGTACTCAATCCCAATTTTTCGCAGTTCATTGTCTTTGGGATCCGTTTTGATCAATGGAACGTAGAGTTTTAAAGATTGGTCCAAGGCCTGCTGAGCTGCCGGTAAGTTCTTGTCCAAAACAAAAGCTTCTGCAAAGTCTGCGCAAATTTTTACCCCTAACAAACCAGCTTCACGGTTTCGCGGCTGAATTTTAATTAACTCCGAAATCGTAACAAATGCTTTTCCAAATGCAGTAAAGGCCTTGGCCAGATCGTTCCGTTTAACGGCCTGTTGAGCGCGGATTAGTTCGTTCTGCGCCAACAAGAGATCCGTTGGCGTTACTGGAGCTCTGGTCGAAAGTATCAGATCTCTCGACTTGCGAATCATCAGGTTCAAAGCATCCAACGATTGGTCCCCAGCCGTCGAGTCAAGGCGTGTCAATCCCCAGGAGATCCGAGCCGCAAGTTTCGTGATTTCCAGCGAGACGTTTTCGTCTTTTAGTTTCAGTCGAAGAGCGGTCAAGTGTTTCAAAATATCTCGCAAGTCCTGGAGATATTTTTCTAGGGGTTCATCAGGCGATCGGCTCAATTGCAACCGTATGTACTCTGAAGAAATTTGGCAAAATTGACTTTGGGGATTTGTCGGCTCGGCTCGAATCGCATTTTTCTGGCTTTGTTCGCATATATCTAATAGTTGATCCAGAGAAATCGTCCCTGCGACTAAGTTTTGACGACCAATTCCCGGCGAATCTGGATCAGATAGAAATTGGACGTCGATCAACAACCGGCTTACTTGATTCAAGACGTGCCAATTCGTGATATGGACTGGTCGTTCGGATAAGAGCAATGGGCTTAGGCGATGAACGACTCGTTCAGCTGCAACAATTGCTTCGGCCGCCTCACCCACTTCCTGTGCCGACAAAACAACTCGCAAATAGTCTTCAGAAAGTTCGTCCAGGCCAACTGCGTTTGATCGCGACTGTTCATAGGTTGCAAATTCATCGAGAAAAGCGATGACATCTTGAAACATGGCCGCCCGAAATTCGCGACTCATTTGCCAATGAACCGCCTCTTCCGAGAACACTTTGTTTTGAAATCGACTTACCGATTCGCGCAGACGCTCGCGATTATCGGTCAGTTCAGTTGCCAATAGTTTCGATTTTTTAGCATTGGCCTCGCTTCGGGTCCATAAAAAGGTACTAATCGTCGTACCACAGAGTAACAACAAAAAAATCGCTCCCACAGCCAGCGCCATACTTGGCTTGCGTTGACACCACAACTGCAGTCGAACCCATTGGGAGATTGGTTTTGCCGATATGGGGCGCGATTCAAGAAATCTCTGTAAATCGCCGGCCATTGATTGTGCGTTCGCGTAACGCATCTCCGGTTTGCGCGCCATTGCTTTTAGGCAAATGGTCTCAAGATCTTGGGGAATTTTGGAATTCAGCCGCGTCAGATCAATGGGATGATCTTCGCAGTGTTGCTTCAGGACCTCGAGAGGTTGACCGCGAAACGGTGGCACGCCTGTCAAGCACTCGTAGAGCGTCACACCCAGACTGTAAATATCCGAGCGAGCATCGACATTTTCGGTATCGCGAACTTGCTCGGGACTCATGTATTCCGGGGTTCCGCAAATCACATCTGCTTGGGTCAGACCGCTTTCGGTGTCCGATCGAACTAAACCAAAGTCCATCAATTTGGCTCGCCCGCCCGATGTCTCAAACATAATGTTTGCTGGTTTTACATCGCGGTGCACCAACCCGACCAGATGAGCCGCGGCCAGCCCGGTGGCAATTTGCATCACAATCGTTGCTGCTTCTCGAGGTGGCAAGGGACGATCGGCCAACAATTCCTTTAATGATCCGCCCGTTAGCAGCGGCATCACCAGATAGTCCATTCCTTCCTGGGATCGACCAGTGGCAAAGATCGACACAATATGATCGTGTTGAATGAGCGCCAGCGCTTGAGATTCCCGACGGAATCGCTGACGCGACTTTTCGGATTGATCAGGCTTGACGACTTTGATTGCGATCGGCCGATTGAGCGACAAATCCCATCCGCGATAAACCACTCCCATGCCGCCAACACCTATTATCGATTCAACGGCATAATCTCCTAGCGAACCGATATCCGCGGGGCGCACTGGGGCAGATAATTGCGGGCCGAGTTGCTCGCGCCGTTGCCATTCGTCGCGGGCTGTTTCAAAAGAATGACCGGTTGTCATTTGATCTAAGCGAAGTTGACAGGACGTACAGTTTTCCAGGTGGGTGACAATCTCAGATTGATCGATTGTTAAGCCCTGAAGTGACCTGGCTAAAGTTAGTTCGTCGGGACAATTTGTATTGTCAGTCTGCGTCATTGGGCGATTGCACAATCCTCGGCCAACGATTCTATCTCGCGGCGCAATCGATTGATCACTCGGGATTTATTCACATAGACAGTGTGGATCGGGATTTGCAGCTGGCTGGCTACCGACTTGGCTTCAATCTTTTCAATCCACGTCAGCCGGAAACACTCCCAGGTCTGTGGTTCAAATTCGGCCTGAATGCGTTGACATCCTAAACGAAACAAATGGAGTGAAAACAATTCCACCCAGTCGCTATCAGGATCTTGGTAATTAGTGGCATCCAATCCAGCCATCGTGACGATTTCGTTTTGAACCAAGCGATTGCGGAAATGATTTGCCAAACGATTTGCGGCTATTGTGCCCAACCAACAACGAAATCGCCCTTTTGATCGATCGTACAACGAATCTCTCATTGCTTTGACGACGGCGGTCAATACCTCTTGCACCAAGTCATCCATATCGGCCAGCTGCAATCCCTTGCGCAAGAAATAATCGCGCAGCGCCGGTCCATAAGCATTAAAAAACAATTGCCACGAATCGTGGTCGTTGACGTCAC
>JBGSMY010000045.1:0-17889 GCA_041739975.1 Pirellulaceae bacterium | reverse complement strand
TCCGGGGTATCAGCTCGATCATGGCCAGCATTAAATCGGGGGGGGCAGTCGAGGTTCAGCGTTGTTATTTGGGCGGTTCACGGGATCTTGACTGTAAACGGACGGTTTCTAGATGGCCTTATTTTCTCATTTGTCCGCGTTGGGTTATACCGTCAAGTCTCGATCTGACGCGGTATCTGTTTTTTCCGCATGTGCCGAAAATGACTCAATTTGCGGTTTCGCCGTGCCGATGCATTACGACTGATACACGAGTTTTTCCCAATTTACCATGTACGACGATGTCCAATGGAGCGGTCCGTGCTGCGTCCCGGCAGTGCAAAACCGCAAAAACGCTCCAATTTGATATTGTGACGAGGAATCTGGTGGACCCCATGAGCAGAATAGCAAACAGACAAACTTTAGTTGCTGGCAATTTTTTGTTGTTAGCGATAACCCTTACATTGCTGTCTAGCGGCTGTGTGGTGCCCCATCCACCAGTGCCGACTTTTTGGCAAAAGCTGGGTATTCCCCAGGCGCACCTCGGTTTACGCGACCACTTGGTCAATCGCAAAGGGTTTTTTCCAGAAAAAGAACGCAAGCCGCCGCGTCTGCGAATTGCCGATCCCAAGAATTTGGAATCGCCTAATCCGCTGTTGAAAAATGCTGCGGAAATCAAAGCGGATCAAGACCTTGCGCCTCAAAAAATCAAGGCCTTGAAGTTCCTGGCCACAGTCGCATGCGGTTGTGAACCAACCAAGGTCGAAGAAGCAATTCTCAAGGGCCTGACCGATTGCTCGGCCGAAGTGCGTGCCGAAGCGATCAAGACCGTGCTGGCAACTGCTGGAATGCCGGTCTGTGACCCCGAAGACCCTCGCAACAAAAAGAAATGCCGAATCATCGGCGCTTGCAAACGTTGCAAGACCCAAGGTTGCGAATCGTGTGGCTACAGTGGTTATGCTGAATGCGGCGAAGAGTCTTGTGGTTGCCAACCTTGCGGTGCTTGCTGTACCGAAGCGATCCAGAAGCAACTCAAGAAAATGGCCGAGCATCAATTGGATAACGGCTGCTGGTTCGAACCAGTCGCTGAAAACCGCGAACTAGCGGCTCAAGCAATGATCGCTTGCCCGCCAATTCCCGAAAAGAAACCAGTTGTCGACCCGATCATCAATCCTGAAACCCCGACGCCAGCTGGTGAAGGTGTAGAGGGCGATGGCTCGAATTCCAATGGAAATGGTGAAGGTACTGACGAAGCAAATAAGGAAAATGGATCTGGGGGCAACAGCGGCACAGTCGGCGACCAAGCTTGGCTGAACTCCAATCGCACCAGTCGCTTGCCGGCACAGTTAGCATCCGTAGTACCTGGGCGCAGTTCGTCGAATTTGGTTGCTGGATTGGTTTCGCAGTCGGATTTGGCCAACGGTCAACTTACCATCAAATTGGATCGTCCTTATCAATTGCCAATGGGCGCTCTGTTGCTGGTCGAAGGTGTCAACGGATTACAAGTCGAAATGCACGTTACCGAAACTCAGCCTGGCGTGATCGTTGCTCGTTCGTTGGAACCGCTCGCCAGCGAAGCGGACTTTGGTCATCGAGCAACCGTTCGAGTTGGCGTGTTAGGCAACTAGAGTATTGACGAATTCGACGAATTACAAGAACTCAAAAATTTAGCCGCCGACGTGTCAACACACGTCGGCGGTTCTTGTTTGGATACCCGGGTTTAAGTAATTAAGGTTGTTCGTGGCCACTCATTAAGGCCCGTATAAATTGCTTCGCGCCGTCAACGAATTATGCCGGTTCAGCGAGCGCTTCGCCCTCTAGCAGTGTCAAATAATGGCGATCAAATGCTGCGACGATGCTCTCTAGATTCGAAAGCGGGCCCGGTTGGTAACTGGGTGAATTGACCCCGCGCTGAACGCGTTCGCAGACGCTCCAATCTTGGCGATTGGTTTGGTCCCAAAATTCGACGGCCGCTGATAGTCCTGAAGAGGAAACATCGATGTCCGGCGAGACAAAAAAATCACATTGAACATCTGTTTTTCCAGGCGAAATCGGCGTCAAGCGATGAATCATTACATAGTCGGGATGCAAGCTGATAAAGCAGTTTGGGAACACGGTGAAATAATACACTAAAAGTTTTTGATCAGCATCTAGGCCCGGCAAAGGACCTCCGACAGGTTCCCCATCCATACTCATGGTCGATATTCCAGGGGCCAACCGCATCGGTCCACCGAGCACACCACCCACGTCGAAACAGTTCGAACTTTCGGCATATGGTGTCAATCGATTGAGCGTGGGATGCACTAGAGGGCAGTGATAACACTCGCTGTAATTTTCGAAGATGACTTTCCAATTGGCGTCGACTTGGTAATCAAGTCGATGTCCGCGCATCAATTGGCCGATATTCCAAGACTCCAAAAGACTCGACAATTGGTTCCAAGCCGATTCGGAGATCGGATCAGGTTGTTCCGGGCTGACGAACACAAGTCCTTGGTCAACGCGCGCAAATGCCGGCTTAAGTCCCCAGCGACTTCGATCAAAGTTTTCGACATCCGCCATATTAGGCGCACCTGCCAATCGTCCCTGTTGATCATAAGACCAACCGTGGTACGGACAGACGCAGTGATCGCGTTCCAATCGACCACAGGATTCTGCAGCCAATACAGCGCCGCGATGTCGGCAAACATTATGGAAACACAAAATTTGTTGATCTGTGGTCCGCCAAGTTACAAGTGGGTATTTTCCTAGCGTTGTCGTCTGGAAACTTCGCGTTTGGGGCCAATCGCTTTGGTGGCCGAGAAACGTCCAATGGCGGTGAAAGATTTGTTGTTGCTCGCGTTCGAACGTTTCCGTAGATACATAATATTGTGCAGCAAGAGTCATTGCACCTGCGGCCGAACGCGACGACGTTGGTTTGGATTGTGTCGTTGCCCGATTTGGAGTCGTCACAGATCGTTGTTCATTCATCGTGGATTAACGTCGGTTCTTGCCGCCCAGTTTACGTGAGATATCATCGGCGCGTCGCTGAGTTTCATAGGATCCATTGGGGTCGGTCGATTCTCGTTCTTGAGCCAACCGTCGTGCTTCGGCCATGATCTCTTGTTCGAGTTCTGCCATCACGAGGACTTGGACACGCACGGAAACATTACCTGTTGATTGCTCGCCGCCGATACCGCGATTTTTAAAAGCGCGCCCGGCACCTGGGATGCCCGATAGACCTGGGATGCCGCGTGAGACGCCGCCCATCGAGCTACGGCTGATTCCGCCCATGGAGATTTGGCCGCCATCGGGAACGGAGACCACCGTATTGACGGTAAAGACACTTGTGACTGGCAGCTGCACAGTAGCGCCACGTCCACCAACAATTTGGCCCCAGGTTGAATTAACCATGCAAATCGAGGTTATTGCAGTAACTACGCAAAGGGCGGTGGTGTAATTCCGTGAGCTTGCCGTGCGCGGAAACAAGACTTGGTTGCAGAGTTGGCGAAACAGATTTGCCATGATTGATCCTCCGTACTTATCCGTACTTAATGGTGCTAAACCGTGCCGAATTAGCTGATTTGCAAAGAGGTGTTTGCCTTGCAGCTTGCCAATTGTTTTCCCGTGCGGTGTTTGCCTTGGTTTGCCTTGCTACGCGACATTGTATGCAAAGTTTGGTGCCGATGAAAAGCGAATTATTGCGAAATACAGAGTTAATGAAAGATTTTAAAGGTTTCCTACGGTAGGCGAGCCTGTCCTCAGGCTCGCGACAAGTCGCTCTACCGTGAGCGAGCCTGTCCCCAGGCTCGCAACCGTGAGCGGGCCTGTCCCCAGGCTCGCAACAGTAGGCGAGCCTGTCCTCAGGCTCGCACTAAGCCGCTCTATGTTAGGCGAGCATGTCCTCAAGCTCGCACCAAACTCGGCTCTGCCTTAGGCGAGCCTATCCCCGGCTCGTTTGCCCGATTTGCGTTTTACCTCAACGACGGCTTAGTTCCGGCATCTGACACACAACGACCACTCTTTGGACGAAACGAATGCTTTTCAACGCCAATCTGATCGCCTGAATGCTTGGTTCAGAATTTTGGCAGCTCGGTGCTCCGCGCACCTGATTGAGTTCAGGACCCAAAAAACGTTGCGAAACCTGAACTGAAATTCCGCGGAAGGCTCAATTAGTATGTAAAGCGGTTCTTGCGTTCTTGACAGGGTGCGGGGGCAGATGATATTGTTTGAAGACTTAAAAAACAGGGGGCCGTAGCTCAGTTGGGAGAGCGTTTGAATGGCATTCAAAAGGTCGCGCGTTCGACTCGCGTCGGCTCCACTTTGTTAAAAGGCTGAAAATTCCAAGCGAATTTACCTTGTCGACGTTCGGCAAGTGCGGCGAGTTTCGAAAGCGCAAAACCGTACATACGGCTTTGCAAAACGAAAAGGGCCAGCACTATGCCAAAACTTACTCGAGCACTCCCCAAGCCAAAACTTACTCGAGCACTCCCGAAGTACCAGCGACACCGAGGCAGCGGTCAAGCCGTGGTTACTCTCAATGGATGCGATCATTATCTAGGGCCTCACGGAATCCAACCAAGTCGAGCCGAATACGATCGATTGATTGCAAAGTGGTTATCCCCCGGCCGCCGACGGCTCGCGGGTTCCATTTGCTCAGTGATTCCAGGCCGATGGCTGGCCGAACTAAAACACAGAGACACAGAGGGCGCAGAGTCTTGGCGCGTTGGGCTCTGTGCCCTCTGTGTCTCTGTGTTTCAGATGGTCGCACCGAACTCGTACTGTAAGCGACAATTATTTTTACCGGTCGTGTTGCCTCATCTAAAAAGGTTACCCTATTTTAGGACCCCACGCGAGCGGGAAAACAGGCATTGTCCCGGAAAAAACGGTTTCGACGAGCTGTTGCCTCTCCATCCATAAGTATCGCGACACTCGCCCAGAAGCTGCAACAGGTTTATCTGGAACAAACGCTTGCCGATGTCGAGCAAGATATCGCCACTGCGGATTGGTTGCAGGCGGTTGATGCCAATGAGCTAACTGGGATGAGCGTCTATCTGCCGCTTCCGGAACTGGAGATCGACTCTTGGGCGACGCTAGCCGGAGTGGGGCCAGCGCGGTCAGAAATTCCTGAACCTGAGAAAATCGATCCCGCCAGCCATCGACTCTTGAAATTGATGGCCGAGCGTGAGGACGGCAGCCGCATACTGTAGCCGTCCGCTGTCCTCAGCGGCGGAATAGAAAGCTCGCAAATCTGTGTTACCTGTTTTGAGCCGTCTATTGTCCGCCTGGGGACAGGCGGACCTACTGTAGCAGCCGCTGTACAGTAGCCGTCCGCTGTCCTCAGCGGCGGAATAGAAAGCTCACAAATCAGAGTTGCCAGATTTGAGCCGTCGATTGTCCGCCTGAGGACAAGCTGACCTACGTTACCGCCGCTGTATAGTAGCCGTCCGCTGTCCTCAGCGGCGCAATAGACAGCTCTCTTTGTTTTAGTTGCCGGTAATTAGTCGTCGATTGTCAGCTTGAGGACAAGCTGACCTACGTTACCGCCGCTGTACAGTAGCCGTCCGCTGTCCTCAGCGGCGGAATAGACAGCTCTCTTTATTTATGTTGCCGGTATCGTGCCGTCGATTGTCCGCCTGGGGACAGGCGGATCTTATGATGCAATGAGGAAGCTACAATCGACTGATTGCAAAGTGGTTATCCTCCGGCCGTCGACGGCTCGCGGTTTCCATTTGCTCAGTGATTCCAGGCTGATGGCTGGCTGAACTAAAACACAGAGACACAGAGTCTTGGCGCGCTGGGCTCTGTGCCCTCTGTAACTCTGTGTTTCAGATGGTCGCACCGAACTCGTACTCTTCCGTTCTGGAGCGTCAGTCGGCAAACTTTTGTCCCCGCCTGTGAGTTGGTCCTGCGCGAAGAAGTTGAGTTTTGTACTTGTACCCGCCATCGCGCCGTCGCCGCCGCGGAATTTGCGGATCATGTCTGGCGAAGTGGTGGAGGTGATCGCCGCCACTTACCACACGGATCTCGCGGATGTTATCCTCCGGCCGTCGACGGCTCGCGGTTTCCATTTGCTTAGTGATTCCAGGCTGATGGCTGGCTGAACTAAAACACAGAGAACACAGAGGGCACAGAGTCTTGGCGCGCTGGGCTCTGTGACCTCTGTGCCTCTGTGTTTCAGATGGTCGCACCGAACTCGTACTCTTCCGTTCTGGAGCGTCAGTCGGAAAAACCTTTGTCCCCGCCGATGAGTTGGTCCTGCGCGAAGAAGTTGAGTTTTGTACTTGTACCCGCCATCACGCCGTCGCCGTCGCGGAATTTGCGGATCATGTCTGGCGAAGTTGTAAAGTCGATCGCCGCAAATTCCGCTCTGGCTTGCCGTTAAACGTTGCGCTTGTAACGTTGCGATAAAAGACCGCGAAGAAACGACCGCGAAGAAACGCTTGAGCTGGTAACGAAGGCACGGTTTAACGTGCGTAAAGTTTTGACATTATCCCCTTGTTTCCTGAACCCATTCGCCGGATCGAAGTAAAGTGGGGCCGTCAATGGAATGGTAACCCTGGAATGGTCGAAACTCGACGCCAAGCCCAGCACCTTGGAACAAATCTCGCATCCGAATCGCTCCGGAAAAGGGCAAGATTGGGTCGTGACGGCCGTGCGATTGCAGTACACGCAATTTTGTTTTTTCCAAGGCCTGTTGCTCCCAGTTCTGTCGATGAATTACCGTTCCAGACCACACTAACAGGCCAGCCAATAGTTCACTTTGATTTAAGGCGACATCGACGGCCAACATTGCACCTTGACTGAAACCGCCAATAACGATTTGATTGGCACTAACACCATACTCCGTTTGTATTTGAGTAATGACAGCGTTGATTTGTGCGCGACGTGTGGCTAGTTCCGCGGGTTCAAATTGTTCCATATCCGACAGGTCGTTGCGGGCGACCATCTGTTGCAACTTTTCAAAATTGATCGGCCACCAAGCTCGCGAGTCACCGCCAAAATCCAATTCCAAGGGAGCAGCCGGAAAAACACACAGCGTTGATGCACTCAATTCAGCCCCCCACTGCCGCTGCCACTCCGGCGCGATCCCGACCAAATCGGTCCCAGGTGCGCCAAATCCATGCAGCAATACAACAACCCGCTTAATATTTTCAGTTGCCGAGGAATCGCTAATGGCGATGCGACATAACAAGTCGCCCCAACGCCGTTCGGAAATTTTCACTACTGTATTCTCGCTTGTGGCTTTTGTAATTTCGCAGTTACTAATGTTTAACAGATCGTAAATCCGAACGCATTAAATTTCTAGCCGCCAAACTTTCGCCCCAGCCAACAAACTGGTCGGGAACGCTGACTGTAGCCGCCGCTGTCCTCAGCGGCGGTTGTCGTGGATGCGGCTGTCCTCAGCGGCGGTTGGTGCTAAGCGTTCTTGAAGTTTTCGTATGGGTTAGGCCGCGACCGTTAGATTGGTTTCCGCACAGGCCCCGCATCGACTTATCTAGCGATCTCAAATAAACCAGCTTGAAAACCGCACGATCTCGAAACTGGCAAAGGCGATTGTCTCGGCAGAAAGCGCCAGTACAAAACAAAAAAACGCTGTCCCGTTTGGAACAGCGTTATTATTTTGAGGAATCAGGCAATCGCTAATCGCTGCGGCAGCAGTCAGCTTTAGCGTTTCCACTCCACACCGAAACTAAACCCTGCGGAAACCGTGCTTTCATCAAAGACGCCCGTTGAACCGCCACCAATTCCTTGAATCGAATTCGGGTTAAAGGCGGTTGTGAGGTTGTCCGATCGAGCCAGCCCGTCCCACAAGTATTGAACTTGAAGACCGGTGCGGATGCCGAAGTCGCGAGTTAGCAGATAAGCCAATTCGAATCGCAGATCGGCAGCTGGAACAAACGATTGATCCGAGTCATAAGATTCGGAAACACCAAACCCGGTTTGAGCTGCAGTGAATAAAATGTCTGTAGCGAAATATCGTTGTTGGTTGTACATCGCGGACAACGATCCATCCAACGTATAACGAAATCGTGCTTTCTTCGAGTTGAATCGTGCACCCACTTGTCCACCGATCGCACTGTTGGTTACCGATTGACGGAACCGGTTGGAAAGCGTTTGGGTACCCACGATGACTGATGTATCTTCAATCGTTTTGTCCGACAGATTGAAATACTTTAAACCGACATAGGGTTCAAAATATCCACCCGCCTCAGTCGATTGGCGGAAGATGCGGTTCAGTGCCACATTGCTGACTTGGGTGGTCACCATAAACGGTGTGCCAATCAAGTCATCTTGACCGGCCGAGAACCACGAGCCGCTGGCATTGTTGTAGATCAATTGATAGCCGTCGTCAGCGGTTGTCATCCAACCCACCTCAAATCGGTTGCCCCACATGAAGTCGCTGCCGACAGGCACCGATGAATCGGTAATCCCAGCGGGCAGAATTTCGCGTGCACTGCCACGCGAAACACTGGTGTACATGCGATCGTAGGTGGCAAAAAATCCCGTGCTGGGTTCCAACTCCTTAAAGTTGGTGAACTCAACAGGGGCGAACATCTGGGCGTCGTAATCAAACGAACCCAGTTCGGCCATCGGACGAGTATTCTCTTGGAACTCGACGCCCTTGGGGCCAAATTGCGGACTGGGAATGTTCACCTGTCCATGTGTCTTTGTCGCGACTGCCAGGGCGACAACGACGGATAGCATCCATAGTTTTTTAATTGACATTGCCTGGTTCCAGCGAGATATTCGTTGTGCTTGGAAACGTTCTATGATCCCCGATCCGGGAATCCCTCGCTGGTTATATCGGATGATCCGTTTGTGATGGTTGAGTAAGAAATTCAAATTCTGCCGAAGGATTCGATAATTCCTGCTTTGACGAACCCGTTCCTTGACAACTCAAGTCCCCAAATTACCAAATGCCGATATTTTTGCTGGGAAATTGGGAGGTTTGGGACGTTTGACAGCTGGGCCTCGACCGATCACTCGCGAATCGCCAACCCCCTGAGAAAGTTTGGGAAAAACATTGCGTTGGGCGATTGCCGCAGTTATTCTGGAGACTATGTGGGATGCAGGGATCGCTTGCCGTTTATTGTTTTGTAACCGAGGTGGAACGAGAATGAAACGAATCATTGCTTACAGTTTGTTGTTCTGCGCGATTGGGATGTTGACTCCCCAAACGATCCGCGCCGACATCATGAATCTAAATCTAACGGGTGTTGACGCTCGTTATCAACAAGTGTTCCGCGATGCGGAATCGTTCTGGGAATCGCGGATCACAGGTTACAGCCGAACCTTGCCCGCACTGGTTCGCAACCAGTTGTCGAAAATCAACATTGTCGCGTCGACGGTACCAATCGATGGCGCTGGCGGCGTGCTTGGCCAAGCAGGTCCCACGGCAACCTTTAGTTATCAATCGGTTGGCAAATTTGGTGTTCCCGGTCGACGTTACACCTTTGCAACTGCCTCGCAAATGCAATTTGATATCGATGACATTATCCAACTCGATGCCGAAGGTAGTTTGGGTGCCGTCGTTCGCCACGAAATGGCACACGCATTGGGCTTTGGCTCCTTGTGGACACAAAACGATTTGTTGTCACCAGCAAACCAATACATCGGTACAGAAGCCTTAAAAAAGTTTCGCGCTGAGGCACGTCGACAATCCGCCGCTTTTGTTCCCGTCGAACAACGCGGTGGTGGTGGAACAGCTGGTGCACACTGGGATGCTTTGGATACATTTTTCAATCCGACCAGTGGGCCAGACCGATCCGACCTGATGGTTGGCTTCTTAGACGCTGATAACAATCCTGACGGAACCGACTTTAAGTTTGTTTCAGAAACGACTTGGGCCGCATTTGTTGATTTGGGCTTTCACGTCAAAGGCATTAGCTCGGAAACTGGGATTATCATCGTGCCACCTCGTGGTAATGGTATTCCTAAATGGAACGGTCCGGGAACCCCGATTTTCATGACAGCCAATGGCCCATCGGCGATTCCAGAACCAAGCACTGCAGTGGCATTGATTGGTTTGGCGTGTGGCTTGGCCGCTTGCACGCGTCGTCGTCAAGTGTAAGTCTTGCTGGAAAGTACTCTGTAAGGCAATAAACGAAAAGAACCGGGTCGATAATCGACCCGGTTTTTAATTGCGCTGACGAGAACTATTAACTTTTGGATTCAGGTTTGTTGATCGCAATACTCAATTCGTCCAGTTGACGTTGGTCCACGACGTTTGGAGCCTCGGTCATTAGGTCCGTTGCCCGCTGAGTTTTGGGGAAGGTTATGCAATCTCGAATGTTGTCCATTCCGGCAAACAACATCACCAAACGATCGATTCCCAATGCGATACCGCCATGTGGTGGAGCCCCGTAGCTCAAAGCATCTAACAAGAATCCAAAGCGGTGTCGCGCTTCTTCGGTACTCATCCCCAAAAGCTTGAACACTTGTTGCTGAGTCGCACTATCGTGGATGCGGATCGTCCCGCCACCCGCTTCGTAGCCATTGACGACCAAATCGTACGCTTTGGCACGCACTCGGCCAGGGTCCGATTCCAACATGGGCAAGTCTTCAGTCAATGGAGCCGTAAAGGGATGATGCATGGCCGCCCAGCGATTTTCTTCCGCGTCATGAGCGAACATAGGGAATTTTACAATCCAAGAGAAGTTCATCTCCGCCGGATCGAACAGTTTTAGTTCTGCACCCAAGCGGCGTCGTAACCCGTAGAGCGCTTTGCAGCTCACTTCCCATGAATCGGCTATAAACAACAGCACGTCATCGGGTTGCCAATCGGCTAGTGTTGCCAGCGATTCGAGTTGGGCCGGAGTAAAGTTCTTGGCGATGGGGCCGCCAAATTCGCCGTTGGCTTCGCGTTTCATCCACGCCAATCCTTTGGCTCCAAAATCCTGTTGGACAAACACAGTCAATTCGTCGATTCGCTTGCGGCTGAAATTCCCCGCCTCACCTTTGACATTAATGGCACGAACGAATTTTTGTTCGTCGGCCGTTTGCCGAAAGACGCGGAAATCGGTGGTCTTGGCCCAGTCCGTGCAATCGATGATTTCCATACCAAATCGCAAATCAGGAGCGTCGTGACCAAAACGCCGCATGGCTTCGTCATACGACAATCGCGGTAACGGCAACTGTACATCTTGTCCCAAAATCTCTTTGGCCATCCGCTGCACCAGCCCGTCGATCATGTCAGTAATGTCGTCTTCCGTGACAAACGACATCTCCATATCGAGCTGCGTGAATTCTGGTTGACGGTCGGCGCGCAGGTCTTCGTCGCGAAAACAACGGGCCACTTGGACGTAGCGATCATAGCCAGCGATCATCATCAGTTGTTTGTAAATCTGTGGTGATTGCGGCAGGGCGTAAAATTGTCCCGGGTGTACGCGACTCGGTACCAAGTAATCGCGAGCGCCTTCGGGAGTACTGCGTCCTAAGATCGGCGTTTCGATATCGATAAACCCGTTCTCTTGAAAGTAGTTGCGGATCAGCTGGACCATGCGGCTGCGGAGCACCAACGCCTGTTGCATTTTTGGCCGACGCAAATCCAAGAACCGGTATTTCAACCGCAAGTCCTCGCTGGGAACTTCGGGTGCCGTCGGCAAAAAAGGTGGCGTTTGGCAAGTGTTGAGTATCTCTAGTTCGTCAACCAGCACTTCGATTTGCCCCGTGCTCATCTTGGGATTCTCTTGGCCAGCGGGCCGCGGCGAAACACGACCTATGGCTTTCACGACGTATTCGTTTTTAAGTTGTTCCGCCGCTTGAGCAACCGATGGGGAACTTTGCGGGTTAATGACCAATTGTGTGCGGCCATACCGATCGCGCAATAATACAAATTTACCTTGCCCTAAATCGCGTACCGTGTCCACCCAACCGCATAGAGTTACCGTTTGATCCACTTGGCTTAAATTCAATTCACCACATGTATGTGAGCGCAACAACGGATTCGTTCCTTATTAGTCAAAAAACTGAAAAAGTACGCTTTGATCATAATATGGCGGTTTTAGGAGGGGAACGGGGGCAAGGGCAGGCTACAGGCTACAGGCTACAGGCTACAGGTTGGAGGTTTGAGGTTTCCAGGCTTTAGGGTTCCGGCGGCAGGGGTCCAGTAGCCTAGTGCCCGACGCTTAATCAGTTTCTCGCATTTCATTGGCGAGTTTTTCAAAACGTTCTTGTCGCGCGGCGGATAAGACGGCTTCTCGAACGTCTTGCAATTGAAATTTGCCGGGCTTGATTTCAGTCACACGAACCAGGTGCACGCCAAACTTGGTTACAAACGGTTGGCTGATCGTTTGCGGAGCCAACGAAAATGCGACTCGATTGAATTCGGGAGGCATCGGCTCGTTAAATCGAATCCAACCCAACCGGCCGACTTGCGACTTCGACGGACTGCTCGAATAACGTTCAACAGCCTCAGCCCAGCTAATTTTTCCCGCTTCGAGCTCTTGGCGAACCACCTCCGCTTGTTGTCGCCTCTCCTCTATGTTGCCGTCGCCAATTGCGAATAAAATCTGATTCACCATCCGCTCGGTGCCATCGAATTCTTCCCGGCGACGTTGGTATAGCTCTTCCAACACTTTGTCGGTTAAATTTTCCACACCGTCGCGGCGCCACACAATTCGCCAAGCCAATTCGCGACGCAGTTCCTCGTCCGTCAATTGCCATTTTTTTAAGTAGTCTTCGACCGTACTGCCCTCGCGGTCCAGTTGTTCGCGCAGCCGATCGTATTCCCATTGCACTTCATTGGGTCCAGCGACATTACCCTGTCTTCGCAACGCTTCGACTATCAATATTTGGTCGATCGCTTGTTTCAATAGCATGGCGCGGGCCTGATCGCGCGCCGCTGGAGACAAAGTTCGTTCCAGGGCCTCGGTCTCAATTCGTATGAGTAATTGTTGTTCTATGGGACGAGCACGGATTACTACTCCAAGGCAACGGGCGGCAACCGTTTCATCCGAATACTGGTTGTTGTCAATTTCTCGGGTCTGGGCTTGTACCAAAGGTGACCCGATTCCCAATCCTAGGCTGAACGCTAGTGCCGGGAGTACTATTGCCGCGACTAACGGTCTGGCCTTGGACTGAGGGCGTTGACGATTTCGGGAGCATGTGTATTTGTTGATAATTTTGTTGATCATGTTGAGTAACTTTCTGGGGTGGGTGGTATGCTTCGCATTGCACCTGAGTATGGGTGGGTGTAATGCTTCGCATTGCACCTAGGTGCGCCGTGCAATGCAGAGCATTGCACCCACGTGCTGCCGTGCAATGCAGAGCATTGCACCCACGTGCTGCCGTGCAATGCAGAGCATTGCACCCACGTGCTGCCGTGCAATGCAGAGCAATGCACCCACGTGCTGCCGTGCAATGCAGAGCATTGCACCCACGTGCGGCCGTGCAATGCAGAGCATTGCACCCACGTGCGCGTCGCAACTAATTCTTTCGCAGCGCGGTCAATGCGACAATGATGGTCTGCAGTTGTTCCTCGAGTTGTCGCACTCCGTCGCGTTCTCGTTGAACAATTTCTGCCGGTGCACTCGCCACAAACTTCTCGTTGCCCAACTTGCTTTGTTTGCCCTGGATCGCCCCTATGATTTTAGCATGCTCTTTTTCCAACCGCTTGATCTCGGCACCAAAATCAATCAATCCCGTTAAGTCGACGAAGATCTCAAAATCGCGTTCGGCAAAGGTGGCCGATGGCTGAGGAATTGATACGTTTGGCCCAATTTCCCGCAGTTGCCCACCGGCAAGCGAGGGGAAATAGCTGGCAAGTGGCTGTAACTTGGCGGCAATCTCCGCGTTGCAGCGAATCACAAACTCGACTTCTTTGCGGGGAGCGATATTTTGCCGAGCCCGAATTTCGCGCAGCGCGCTTAAGGCCGCTTGGAATAAAGAAAATTGCGATTCAATCAACGGATCGCACCAAGCGGGATCGAGTTTGGGCCAAGCAGCGGTGATCAATACCGGATTGGCCGCGACAGGTTTGTCAAATCCTCGCATCGGCGCAATCGACTTCAGCAGTTGCCATATCTCTTCTGTAATGAAAGGCATGATGGGATGCAATAATCGCAAGATACAATCGAGCGCCCAAGCCAACAGTCGTTGAGCTTGTGGACGCTGCGCCTCATCATTCAATCGGTCTTTGAGCATCTCGACATAGAAACTGCAAAACTCTTGCCAAGTAAATTCATATAAAGTCCGCGCCGTATCGGCAAAAGCAAAATTCTGTAATCCCGCGGTGGCTTGAGCCGCCACGGTTGCCAAGCGGCTCATCAACCATCGATCTTCGACCGTCAATTTTTGGACGTCGATGGCTTGAGGCGTGTATCCCTCCATCCGCATCATCGCGAACCGAGCGGCATTCCAAAGCTTGTTGGCAAAATTTCGGGCAACTTCAAATCGTTCTGAAATAACCAGCCCGCGCGGCAACGCTTGGTCCTCAGCGGTGGTCGCCCACTGTGTACCGAAGGATTTTTTGCAACTCGGGCATTCAATCCGCGGCAACTCGCGGTTTTTTTTCGTTTGATCGATGGCCGTTTGGCAATGAGGACATTCGTATTGGACCGGCAACCGCACATCTTGGGTTTCCGTCGTCAAATGGACCATGGCGAACCGCAGGGCATCCGGGCCAAATTTGTCGATCACATCTAATGGGTCGATGCCGTTGCCTTTGGATTTGGACATCGTTTCACCAAACCCGTCGAGAATTTTTGGGTGAATATAGACCTGGTGAAAAGGAACTTCTCCAACGTTATTGAGCCCCATCAATACCATTCGCGCGACCCACAGCGTGATAATATCGCGACTGGTGATCAACGTGGACGTCGGGTAGAAGTAATCGAGTTCAGCCGTTTTGTCTGGCCAGCCCAACGTGCTGTGCGGCCACAGCGCCGAGCTAAACCATGTATCGAGCACATCGGATTCGCGTACAAAGCCCTGGGATTCGATGACGGCGGCCAAGGCATGTTGTTCGTCGCGGAGACAACAGTGCAAAAAAAACTGCGAAGCACCATCGGCAATCGCGTCATCGGTTGGCGGTTGCTCCAGTTGAATCTGAGCGCCCTGGGTATACGCCGAATGTTTTTGTACGGCGTCCAAAGTAGCTTGAGCTGCTGCCAGGGTTTCGAACGACTTAGACCAAACCGGAATTTGGTGTCCCCACCACAATTGACGGGAAACAGGCCAATCGCGTTTTTCGCTCAGCCAATCCGTGTAACCTTTGGCATAACGCGCCGGAGTGATGTTCACGCGACCATCGGCCACGGCATCAATAGCGCTTTGGGCAAGTTCCGCCATTTTGACGAACCATTGATCGGCTAGAAATGGTTCGATTGGTGTTTTGCTGCGATCGGAGAGGGGCAGTTCGATTTCGCGGTCTTCGACGCGATCGAGCAGACCAAGTTCGTCGAGATCGGCCACAACTTGTTGACGAGCTTTTTTTAGCGTTAGGTTTTGGTATTTTCCAGCGGCAGCATTGAGCGTGCCGTCGGAATTGAGAATGTTGATCATCGGCAACTTGCAACGCATTCCCACCTCATAATCATTGGGATCATGAGCGGGTGTGATTTTGACACAGCCCGATCCGAGTTCGGGTTTAGCCCAAGTATCGGTGACGAGTGGGATCTCGCGATCTAACAGTGGCAAGCGAATCGAGCGACCTGCGCGAGCCATGTTGGCGAGTGTGATGAGCCGCGGCAACAACTCCGATCGACGTTCTTGCAAGGCAACCAGTTGCGATTCAATTGCCGGGCGTTCAGCAGCGGGAGATTTTTCCAGCCGTTCGCGGAGTTCGCGTTCGTGGGCATCGAGTGCGGCCGTTGGGTCCGGGTGAACGGCCACAGCGGTATCGCCGAGCATGGTTTCCGGCCGGGTCGTCGCCACCAATACAAATTCGGGCTCACCGGCTTGGGGATTGATCACTGGATAACGCAAATGCCAAAAATTGCCTTGGACGGTTTCCGTGGTAACTTCATCGTCGCTGACGGCAGTTTGCAAAAACGTATCCCAGTTGACCAGACGTTTGCCGCGATAAATCAGTCGTTTGCTGAACAGGTCAAAAAAAGTAACGCGGACGGCTCGTGCACACATATCATCGAGCGTAAAGCGAGTGCGTTGCCAATCGCAGCTGCACCCCAACCGTGCCAATTGTCCGAGGATTCGTTTTTCGTATTCGTCTTTCCATTGCCAAATACGTGCCACTAGTTTTTCTCGGCCCAGATCGTGGCGAGTCACGTTTTCTTTTTCTTTGAGGCGGCGTTCGACGACGGCTTGAGTCGCAATACCGGCGTGATCGGTTCCAGGCATGTAAAGGGCAACTTTTCCGCACATCCGATTGAACCGGATCAAGGTGTCTTGGAGTGTGTTGTTGAGGGCGTGACCCAGATGAAGGGCACCGGTTACGTTGGGTGGCGGGATGACGATGCAAAACGGTTCGCGTTGCGGATCGGGTTCGGCGTGAAAGTAACCGCCCGCGTTCCACAGTTCGAGTAAACGGGGTTGGGCCGATTCATAATCAAAACGATTGGAAATTTCTGTGCTTGTGGTACTCATGCCATTTCAACGTTGACTGGTTAACGATTCGCCAGGGTGGCTCCAAGCGATCAATATATGTCATGGCGGGCAAATCCAGAACCGCAACTATTTTTTTTCGGTTTTTTGGGAATCGTCTGGTTGCGACTGGGAATCAAGCCGGGTTAGATTGTACGGCAATTGTGCGTCGATCCCGTGGAGCGATTGGCCGCGAAATTTCGGGTCACCGGGGAAATTGGCCGGTTGACTCATGGGGAAAAGTCAAACGAAGGTTAGCCCAACATGCCAAATTGGTGTCCCGCGACGGTCATTGAGAAAAAAGTTTGGTGCGACGGACTATTTACGCTTAAGGTTCACTGTCCGGCTGTGCAGCACTTTGAGCCGGGGCAGTTTTTGCATTTGGCATTGGAACATGAAGGGCATTTGGTCAATCGGCCTTATTCGGTGGCCAGTCCGCATGGCGAGGAATTGGATTTCTTTATTGTCAAAGTTGAAGGTGGGCATTTGACTCCGTTGTTGTGGGAGTTGGAACCTGGCCATGCGGTACAGGTGAGCGAGCGGGCGGCGGGCAGTTTTACGCTCAGTAAATCGCCCGATCGACCTTGTCTGTGGTTGATGGCGACCGGCACTGGCCTGGCTCCTTATATTGCGATGTTGCGTGAATCGGCCGTATGGCAGCGATTTCAAAAAATCATCGTGGTGCATGGTGTGCGATATTTGCCGGAGTTGGGTTATCGGGAGTGGTTAACCGATTTAGCGGCGGAGAAGGCGGGCAAGCTGGTTTATGTGCCGATGGTGACGCGAGATTCGACGACACCGTTTATCCGTTCGCGGATCACTAATGCGTTTGCCGAAGGACGATTGGAGGCAGCGGCCGGTTGTCAGATTAGTGCTGAGAATTCTGCCGTGATGTTATGCGGCAATCCGGACATGTTAAACGAGTTAGAGGCGCAGTTAATCCAGCAGGGCTTAACGAAACACCGCCACAAAACCCCGGGCAATATCGTTGTCGAGCGTTATTGGTAACTCGCTCGATTATTGTTTGCGGTCGATTATTGTTTGCGGTCGATTATTGTTTGCGGTCGATTATTGTTTGCGGTCGATTATTGTTTGCGGTCGATTATTGTTTGCGGTCGATTATTGTTTGCGGTCGAACGTTTAACGGCAAGCCAGAGCAAATTTTTCCGTTTTAGACAGATATTGTTAGACGACAACAATCGGAAAAATTTGCGGCGGCGACGGTGTGCAGTCGTTGGATTTTTTTAATCGATATTGCCTAATCCCCAGCTGTCCAAAGACCTCAGCCGACCATGGACGCCGTCGCCTTCGCGGCTTTTGCTGATCTTAGCTTTTTAAAGTATTAGAGTTTAAGGACAGCAAAATCCGCTACGTCTTGCCGTTAAACGTCAG
>JBGSMY010000390.1:0-4559 GCA_041739975.1 Pirellulaceae bacterium | reverse complement strand
TTCGCGAGCCGAAGTCGGCCTGCTGGTAATGGCGCAAAACCTGTTGAATCTAAATCGCCTCGGACGAATCGCAGAAACATCCGAAAAACAAGCCGATTAAAGCTGGACGATCTCCAAGCCCTGGGGTATTCGTGCTGAACGAAATGAAAAGTAAAAAATCGGAATCGTCCGTGTAGTGAAAAGCACAATCATCCCCGGGACAAGCCCTGGGGTATTCGTGCTGACCGAAATGAAAAGTAAAAAATCGGAAGCGTCCGTATAGTGAAAAACAGAAAAATCCCCGTTGCAAGCCCTGGGGTATTCGTGCTGCGCGCATTGGTAATTGTGAGGCCAGCGTAACCGTGTAGTGGAAAACACAATTATCCCCGGGGTAAGCCCTGGCGGCATTCGTGCTGACCGGAGTGAAAAGGGGAGGACTAAAGTCAACCATCGATCTACTTCCGAGTGGGCGTAAGTTGGACAAGGTTTGTGGAGCGACTGGAGCATTTCATCGCGCAGCCATGACAGCCGCCGATTGCTTTGCGTTGGATTGCTCGCCAAATGCGCCAAGCAATATGAAGTGCGCTGGCAATTACCACTGCACCCGCCACCAATGATTGCATCGTTTCATTCATAATTTCTAGCCTTCAAACTTGCGGTCCCGCCAGTGAACTGGCAGGTGCGGCTGATTGAACAATACGTTTTCCCGTCGTGATTTCTACCCTTCAAACTTGCCGTCCTCGCGATTTACCGAGTCTCACTTTTTGCGATCGAGTGACATGAGGTCCTGAATTCAGTTGACTGAATCCTAAGGCTTATATCCAATACGTACCTACTTGATAGACTAGCCATGTTGCCACATAAGCGAGTACGGTCATATACACAAAGGTCACCGTTGGCCACCACCAGGAATTCGTTTCGCGGCGGATCACGGCTAACGTTGAAACGCATTGTGCACACAAGGCAAAAAACACCATCAACCCCAACGCTACCGGCAACGTAAAAAGCGGACGATTGGTTCCTGACCAAGTCGCGTTGCGAAGCGCTTGTTGCAACCCTTCCGATTCTTCGTCTTCTTCACCACCCAAACCAAATATCACGCCCATCGTACCGACCACGACTTCGCGCGCTGGAAACGAAGCGATCACGGCACTGCCAATTCGCCAATCCCAACCTAAAGGCCGCACGACAGGTTCAATCCACCGACCAGCGCGCCCCAAATAACTATTCTCTAAATGCAACGCTTGGATTCGATTCTCCACGGCCAACTTTTCCGCCAATCGCTCTTCGATCAATTCCGGCGGCAATTGATCTTGGACTGACCGATCGTAGTCCAATTGCAGCACGTCGACTTGCGCCATCAATTCTGGCGGCAAAATGCTTTCCGACCGCGGATAATACGCAGCCGCCCAAACCAAAATGGTCACGGCGATGATCAGCGTCCCTGCATCCCGCACAAAAGACCATCCGCCCTCCCACATTCGCCTCACCAGGGCTGACACTTGAGGACGCTTGTAAGTTGGCAACTCGATAAAAAATGACTGTGAACCACCGGGAATCAACCACCACCGCAAAACGGCTGCCACCCCAATCGCCGTGACGATGCCCACCAAATACATCGCCAACATCACTAACCCTTTGAGCCCAATCAATCCATAAGCCCAAGTCCAATTTGGCACAAACGCAGCAATCAACAAAATATAAACCGGTAACCGTGCACTGCAACTCATCAAAGGCGCAATCAAAATCGTCAGCAAACGCTCCCGCGGATTGGTAATCACACGCGTGGCCATCACGCCAGGGATCGCACAAGCAAACGAGCTCAAAAGCGGAATCAACGCCACACCACTCAACCCCAATCGCGATAGATGGCGATCCATCAGAAACGATGCGCGCGCCAAATATCCAGAGTCTTCCAAAATTGCTAGGATCAAAAACAAGGTCACGATTTGCGGCAAGAACACCAAGACACTACCGACGCCTTCGATAATCCCATCGACCAATAAAGATTGAAACGCGCCTGCAGGAACAATCTGTGTCACCGCAGTCCCCAACAAGCCTTTGCCCCAATCGATCGCCGCCGATGCCGGCTCGGCCATAAAGAACACGAGCTGAAATAGCACGGCCATCACGACGGCTACAATCGCCAACCCCCAAATCGGATGCGTCAACACCTGGTCCGCTCGAGCAGTCTTGGTCGTTTGCGAAGCCACCGGACGCCGTAAAAACAAATCGAGATTCGATTTAATCCACTGATAACGAGCCTGTGACTCTTGCTCCGCTAAACTGACACCACTGGTCTGCGCCAACTCTCGCTGTTCACTCGGCAACGAATCCACAACTTGCGGCCCGACAATATTTTTGAGTCTGCTGGTCATGAACCCATCGGCATCAAACAGCAATCGCGTGACCACAAATCGCTTTAAATGACAATCGTCGGGACAAGCATTATGCAATCGCGTAATCGTCGCGTTGACGTGTTTGGAAAAAGGGTCATGGGGGATTTGTGGCGGCTGATTAATTGTTTGCGACAATTGTTGTTTCAGCGCTTCCAGGCCAATGCGTTTGTGCGCCTGCACCGGAATCACCGGCACGCCTAACAGCCGTGACATCGCCGAGACATCAATTTCCAGCCCCCGTTTGGTGGCCACATCGACCATGTTTAAGGCAACCACCAACGGTAGATTCAAATCGAGCAGTTGGCTGACTAGAAACAAATTGCGGGATAAGTTACTGGCGTCGACCACACATAAGATTAAATCGGGTGGGCGACGACGTTCGGTGTTTCCCAGTAACGTTTGCACTGTCACCATTTCATCCGGTGACCGCGGTGCTAAAGAATAAGTACCCGGCAGATCGACGAGTTGTAACGATGTACCGCCGACCTTGAGTCGACCCTCGCGCCGTTCAACTGTCACGCCCGGATAGTTGCCAGTGCGTTGATTCGCGCCGGTAAGCGCGTTGAACAAAGTGCTCTTGCCCGTATTGGGATTGCCAAGCACCGCCACCAAAGCGCTTTCCACCGATGCTTTGGTGCTCATTTAATATAGAACTCCACCAACAGCCGATACCTGTTTCGCTCGTGTGGCCGGTATTAGATTGAGCAACGATTGCCTAACGATAAATCAATTGGCATTTATTCGGGCCGAACCAAAATTTGCAATTGTTTGCCCGTTCGCAAACAGATTCGAGAATCCTCAAGCTGAATGATACAAGGTGAGCCACGACGAAGCAGTTGCAATCGAGCACCGCCGCGAATCCCCAGCGCCGCCAGACGGCTTATTTCTTGATCCGAACCCAACATCGACTCCACATACGCCTGGTCGCCATTACGCAAATCCTGCAATTTGACAGCCTTAATCACTGCTGATTTTCCTTAATTCCGACGCCCAAACCGCTGAACAAGCCTTATTGAGACTAATTCTCAATAGCAACTTCGTCCAATTCTAAGAATTAAGATTAATTATTTCAAGTAGGGAAGGGTGCTATTTTGCCGCAGGGCAGAACCCCAGCTTCAGATCTTGCGAAAAGCCCGCTAATGGTTTGGTTGCTGTGTCGGGCACAATGTGAGGGTTTTGTTGGGTTCTAAAGCCAAAGCTGGTTGGGGGCGAATCCAACGCCAACCGCCAGCATAATCTGTTGGGGGCATCCAACGCCAACCGCCAGCGACAGCTGGTGGGGGCATTCAACGCCAACCGCCAGCGTAAGCTGGTGGGGGCATACTAATCAGCTAAGACCAGCGACAGCGCGCGCATGCCAACCGCCAGCGTAAGCTCAATGCCACTTTTTTTGCTTACTTTAGAAAAATCGCTATAAGCATTCGGGTTTGGCACGGAATTTGCGCACTCGCAATAGGTTTTTGGACGAAACCTGTCATTTTTGCAAGGATGGGCCAATGCCTGGCAAGAGAAAAAAGAAGGCGCAAGAGCCTCACGTTTCGGAATCGAATTCAGCGGAGATTTGTTTTGCCTTGGAGTTGTTGAAATCCCTTCATTTGGGTTCGATGTCCGAGGACTTATTGAAGTCAAACGTACGGAGTTCAACACGCGTGATCTACACCAACATGGTCACGTTGTGGTTAATGATTCTGCAACGACTGCATGGTGGAAAGACATTAGAAGAGGTGGTTTCTCATTTGTTGAGCCACGAGCGTAGTCTCTTGCCCGATAACAAGCGAGTTCGTGAAGATCGAGTATCAGAAAACAGTGGAGCCTATTCGCAAGCCAGGAAACGGTTAGAGCTGGATTGGATTCTCAAGATTTCCGAGATGATCTGCAATCGTCTGAGCGAAATGAGCCCAGTCATTTTGGATGGACGTCGCGTTTTTATTCTGGACGGAACGACGATTACCCTTCCGCCAACTAAGTTATTGCGTGAAGCGTTTCCACCGGCACCCAATCAACATGGCGAATCGGTTTGGCCGGTGGCCATGTTGATGGTGGCCAATGAGTTACAAAGCGGCTGTGCAATGTTACCTCAGATTGACCCGATGTATGGAGAACTACGAACAAGTGAGGCTGAGCAGGCTGGGGAGATTCTCACGAAATTACCTGCAAATTCAATCGTTTTGGCAGATTCGG
>JBGSMY010000381.1:0-12969 GCA_041739975.1 Pirellulaceae bacterium | reverse complement strand
AAGTCGCGGAACTTGAACTGCCGCCAACTTGACCTAATACTTCACTTAAATCCAGTGCGTCAATGAAACAGTCGAAAGCCGTGTCACCCAAAGTGGGCGCGGACTGCAGCGCTCCCTCAATGGTTCCCACGGCGCAGCTTGTGCATTTTGGGGGTGCTTTGGGCGCTGCAGCGATCGGTTCGTCTTCCGTGACCGGCGTAATATGATTGGGATCATCGTTGACGGGCGAAGTGATCGTAATAACATCTTCGACCAGGTCAGCCGAGCTTTCACTTGACCAAGCCCCAACAGAAAAGGACAGCGGAAGTTTATGCCGAAGCACTTCAACAGAAAAAAATCAAGTATAAACGCCAAGATGTGGGCTTTCCGAGGCGTAACGATCAAACAGAATCTGTTTGATTTTACGGTCAGCCGACATCGGGATGGCCCCGAACTATTCATCGAGAATTATCTGGGAACTATTCTTGGCGACTGTCGGCACGGAGTCGCCGCGATTACGACGGTCTTCGATGGAGGTATTGTGTGCGCGGCATGTAGTGCTCTTGCGCGGCGGAAATTCGAAAACGCGTTGGACTATCCCAATGATCTCAGGCGGTGGTTGGGTTGGTGGCCGGAGCTTGCGCTAGTCGAATCCTCGGCGAAAGTTCCGTCAATGGCCGGTAAAGTGCTGACGGCACAAGGAAAAACGCAGGCGGGGCGGATCTGGGATAGAATGCGACTGGAACTCGATACGAATGATGACCGGCAAATGCAAGTCGTACTGCCCAAGAGCAACTTGTGCAAAGCTCTGAACCACATGCGCAATCACTGGTCAGAGCTGACTCGTTACTTAGATGACCATAACTTGCCACCTGACAACAATCAATGCAAACAGCTGAAGCGTCAAGCAGTCGTCGGACGCAAGACCTGGTTGTTCGCTGGAAGCTTCGAGGGTGGCCAGCGAAGCGCCGAGTTTATGACACTCGTCAGCAGTGCTCATCACAACGACTTGGACGTCTGGAGTTATGTCAATGGAATTCTCAACCGACTCCTGTCCGGCGACACCGACCACGCTGCTCAATTGCCATGGAACTGTGCTGAGGCGAAACCCAAGTCCGCGCGATCCTATGGCCAGGAGTAACGCAAAGAACGCGATGTACTCAAACGCGAGCAGTGCACCCGCCGACGGATGAGACAAGAACGTCTTACGAAGTTCAAACGCCGTTAGCCACTTGGGAGCGCCAAGCTAAACGCCTCTGTTGAACCATCGAAAATGGCAATGCTACTGGGTGACGCTTACAAAACTTTGACTATTCAAGGAAAATCGCACAAAAGTCTGCAAATTTATTGAAGCGCGCATTTCAAAAGATTTTTTCCGCTGGGGGGGGTGTTTCTCATGGTAAACACTATTACTCTAATAAGGTTCGCAACATGACTTGCACCCCTCGAACTCGGATAATGAATCAGCACAAACGAATGCCCATTTTGCGAAACGGGATTTGCCTCTATGAAGCATCATATACTGGCCGGAAAGCTAGAATCGTTTTCCAATCTTGTTTGTAGATTTGCCAAATCACCTCTCGTTTTGTCGAATGTTATTTGCTTTTTTGCCAGTCTTCGTTTTTGCGGTCGGCAAGTTTCAGATTTTGACTTTGTCCGAGCCCTTCGTTTTCTTAGCATGAATTGGCTGCGGATCGACTTTAAGCAAGAGCATTTTTCGAGCGGGTTGAGAATAATTGCTGTCCTTGTTATCTCAGGCCTTGCACAAATTGATCGTTTTGGTTCGGACGTTTTGGCTTTTCAACCTCAGAGCAGTCGATTGAAGGCTACCGAAAGGCTTGCATTGGATAATCCGTTGACTTGGTCGAGCTACCATACTCGCACCATATTAGATGGAAAATTTCGGTGGTCGACCGAGTCGATTAAAGATCAATTACCTCGAATTTCGGAAGAAGCTGAGCTGTCGCGTCAAGCCGAAAATAAGTTTGAGGCGACTATAAAAACACATCTGGATAATGCAGGGCTCAACAAAAATAAACAGAAGTATCCGTTCCGAGAAAGTCAAACTTATGTTACTGAACCGGACTTGCCTTGGCATTACGAATTGATTCTGTATGGCAAAAATATGAACCTTAAAGTCAAATGAACCTTGAGTCGTTAAAACAACGCCAAAATTATTGCATCTTAAATTGGCAGTATGACAAGAACGCCTATGAATGCATTGGCGGCTACTGGCACCTGCCGCTGAGGACAGCGGCCACTGAAACCGCCGCGCTGAGGGCAGCGGCCACTAAAACCACCGCTAAGGAAATTGGCGGCTACTGGCACCCACCGCTAAGGAAATTGGGGGCTATTGGCACCTGCCGCTGAGGACAGCGACGGCTGCTGTAGGGCAGTCTAATAATCCCCGTAGGTTACTACAAAAAAATCGCTCTTTTGTTGTTTTTTTTGATAAAATCACAATTAAATGACTGGGAAACTTGAAATTTGTTTGTGATGTGGTAACTTAGGAAGAGTTTTCGGTTGTAGCGATTAAAGCGATTCAAACGATTGTCCAGGAACAGGGACTCATCAAATTTTGCTCATCTTTTTCGCATTGACGCTAAAAAAGACTACACCGATTTTTTTGATCTTCACCTTTTGGGGAGCGATTTCAATGAGAAAAGTAGTCCAGTTCCTAGCTGCGATTGTTGCAGCATGTGTTCCAGCTTCGGTTAACGCTGATATTTTGTGGGATCAGCAACCACTCTTGATTGGCAATTTTGTCGATCAACAGTTTTCTGATTTTCCAACTTTTAGTACTTACAATGTGAGCGATGCCACTTTTGGCAATGCAGTTACAGTTCAATCGGTTACGACCTATTTGACTGTCGGTGCGACAGGCAACAATTGGGCAGGGGTTACCTCTGGCATTCTTAACATTTTCGATGGAAACGGTTTGGTAGCTGGTGATGATCCCACAACTGGTGGTGATTTCGGACCGGGTGCTGTTTCTGTAACGTACACGGATTTGGGCGGTGGTGTTGGTGCCCTTACCGCGTCAGGTTTGAACATCAATTTGGCTGCCGGTACCTATTGGTTCGGTTTGACCGCCGATGCATCCTTTGCCACCTTTGGTCAAGAATTCCATTGGCAATCGGCTACGACTATTGGCGCAAATACCCATGGTCGTAATCCGGGTGGTGGGTTTGGTTTTCCAGCCGGTACGAGCTGGTTTGATATTGTCGGCGCTTCTGGTGTGGAAGACCTTGCTTTCACAATTGAAGGTGTCAATGCGATTCCAGAACCATCGACCATCGGTATCTTGGCAGTCGGTCTAGCCGGATTGGTAATTCGCCGTCGTCGTTAATTCAATTACGCTTACATAAGTACGTAAGTGTGCCAAAGTAAAATGGTGTAAAATACTTCCCCTGTGTCTTAATTGGCGCAGGGGATTTTTTTTGTGCTATTTGCCGACTTGTGATCCATTTGTTGCGTTTTCTAGTTGATTTAGAAACCAAATGTGACGCTTTGTTCTCAGTTAATGACCGGACCTGGGGGCCGTTTCGTGGATTTTGAAATTTCAAAAACTAAATCAAAGAACTACTTAATTCCTGCCAATTGACATGTCGCGTCCCAATTTTGTACGCCTGCCGAACCGCCGAATCCAGTGCAGCACCAAGCACCGGCGGCAGTTGCCAATCGCGCCGCTTGTTCGATGTTCAAGTTGCGACTCAACCCGGCAATTAGCCCAGCATAAAACGCATCGCCGGCACCTGTTGAGTCGACGATGGGCTGGGGCGGTGTCAGGCAGTCGACAGATAAGTACTCCTTGGGGGTGGGGCTCAACATGGCGCCGCGTTTACCTAATTTTACGCCAACCAATTCGCTCGCGCCCAGCGACCGATAGGTTTCAATTATCTTTCGCGGATCCGTTTGCCGGGTCTGGTTCTGCGCTTCGCCAAAGCTGGGAAAGTAACAGTCTAGATGCGGAAGGATAGACTCCAGCTCCGTGTCGCTATTTCCTGAGCCGGCGCAATCGAGAGCCATTTTGAAGCCTAGTGATTGCATTTTTGATAACGCGATAGGCAACTGGGAATCAAATTGTGAAAACAAGGAAAAGTAACCCAGAACGATCCAACTTCCGGACGACATGCCGCGCGTGGCGCTGATGGCGAGCGACAGATCAAGTGCAGGACTGATTCCAGGCGCAAACAAGAAACTTCGCTCGCCAGTTTCGTCGACGAGGACGATGGAGGTGGCGGTATGGGCACCAGGTTCAACCACGATCGCGTCCGTATCGAGTCCTCCCGACTGGAAGAAATTGCAAACAGATCGTCCCCATAGGTCATCGCCAATGATGCTCATCGCCCGTGTCGATAAGCCTAATTTTGCCAGTGCTAGACCCGTGTTGGAAACAATTCCACCTGGATATGCGTCGACTCGTTCAATGGAATGTAAACACCCGGGGCCTACCGGTTGGTTGAGATCGATCGATCGGGTTACAATATCCAGCGTTGTTAAACCGCACACAATCACCTCGGCCGGCGATGTTTGGATTGTGGCGGAGACAGGAAGTTCAACAGTCACAGTTTGTTTCACTACTCATGGCCATTAAAACGCTCGATCAAAAACTAGCAGCGCTTGCTAGTGATCCTCAAGCCGATGTGTTTATTCTAGCCGACGCCAAAGATGCCGACATGGGGTTTGGATTGGCCGCCACAGGGCCAAACTTTGCCAAAACCGGTCCGACCCTCAGGACGCTCAACGAGTATCGTCAACAAATGCGAGAGATCGCTTCTGCAGCTGAAATCGATATCATGTTGATGAGCCCCAGCTCCAACGAAAAATTGCACTTGCAAGAGCGGATGTTTGAGTCCAGCGCTGTGACTCCCGCTGTCCGCGCGAATGACTCAACGGATATTTGGTTGGGTTTATCGGCCAGTTATCGCGATCAGCCTGCTCTACCTTTTCGTAGCGCAACGCTGGATCATTTGCAATGTGGACATCTCGGGTGCTCGCCCGAAGAACTTGCCCGCGGCACCAACCTGGGTCTGTATTCGATTACCTTGAATAACGATGCGGTCCGCGATCGAGAGACGTTGGAGCAATATCAGCGATTTCGTTGGGAAACCGAGCCGCGGCAATTTAGGCACTTTTTGGAAGTTTTTGCGCCCAATGCATCGAGGGCCAATCCAATTCCCCAATTGGCCGATTTTGTCAATGATTCAATTGCCCGAATTCTGGCCGGCGTCACCCAGATCGGCCGACCACTATTTTTGAAAATTCCTTTTTTGGGAACGACGGCGATGAAGCGTTTGGTCCGTTATGACGACGCATTGGTTGTCGGCATTTTGGGCGGCAGTTCGGGCACTACCCGCGACGCTTATCAATTGGTAGAAACGGCCCGGCGAGCCGGGGCCCGCGCGGCATTGTTCGGCCGCAAGATCAATCAAGCCGAAGATCAAATTCAGTTTGTGCATTTTTTGAGGCAAGTCGCCGATGCAAAACTGGATGCCATTTCAGCTACGAAGGCCTATCATCAATATCTATCCGATGCCGCAATCGAACCCAATCGCTCGCTGCGCGATGATCTCGATTTGACCGACGCCGTGTTGATGGCCGAAGACGATTAACTTAATTCCGCTATAGCCTATGGCGAACAGTTCGCCGAACCTATTAGGCAAGTTTTGCGATTTCATCCTCTCTAGACTCAGCATCTGGTTTAGTGTCTAGCCGCGCCGTAGTGTCTGGCCGCGCCGCAGTGACTAGGCGCGCAGTGACTAGGCGCGCTGTGACTTCATTGATGGGGGCGTGGGAAATTGGCGATAGAGCCAAAAGATTCCAGCGCCAGTTGCCAGCAAATACACAATTAACAATACCCAAACCGAGGGCTCATGCAAAGCGCGGTGTTCCAAGTTAGCTTCGATGCTCAAATGGTTGATCACCATTAAAAAAGCACTAGTTAACGCACTCATCAACCAACAAAAGTTCTCGGTTTTCTGCAGACTGATTTCCCGCCGATCTGGATGAAGCCAATATTGTTCGTTGGGCAAATTAATCAGCGCATCCGGCAGCCAACGCAAAGCAAATCCGGTCACCCCAATGAACAGCGGGATACCAATCAATATTCCAGTCATCAAAATCGCGTAACCCGTTTTTGACATAAAACCATCCGGGCGGCCGCCATTGCCAAAGTGTGTGGCGACGCGGTCAGGCAGCGCGGGCAAGTACCAAAATACATGTATCAACGATGCAAGCGCAGTGACCACGGCTAGACTGACAATGAATTTTCGCATTTTTCAGAGTCCTCGCCAGACAAGAGTCCTCGCCAGACAATAGTTTGCTCGCGCGACAACCGCTGTTAAGCCATCAGTTTCTTGTAACGAAACCGTCGGGGCTCGTCATCGCTAATTCCCAGGCGCTCGCGACGTTGTTGTTCATACGTTTGAAAGTTGCCTTCACACCAATGAACATAGCCATCGCCCTCGAACGCCAAAATATGCGTCGCCAACCGGTCTAAAAACCAGCGATCGTGGCTAGTAACCACGACACAACCGGCATAACTTGTGATCGCCTCTTCCAATGCTCGCAGGGTATCGACGTCCAGGTCATTGGTCGGCTCATCGAGCAATAGTAAATTCGACCCTTGCCGCAAAAGCTTGGCTAAATGTACCCGATTGCGTTCGCCTCCGGACAAATCGCCTACTTTTTTCTCTTGGTCGGGTCCACGGAAATTAAAGCGGGACACATAGGCCCGAGCATTGATTTTTCGTTTGCCCACTTCCAAGATATCGTTGCCTCCGGAGATTTCTTGGTAAACCGTGTTGGTTGCAGTCAATTGATCGCGATTTTGATCGAC
Organism: Pirellulaceae bacterium; assembly: GCA_041739975.1. Taxonomy (GTDB): domain Bacteria; phylum Planctomycetota; class Planctomycetia; order Pirellulales; family Pirellulaceae; genus BJ22. The sequence goes on along the minus strand of JBGSMY010000381.1, from coordinate 6,149 downwards.
ATAGCCCAAATCAACAGTATCGCCCACGCGCAATTGGCCACTGTCAGGCTGTTCTTGACCGGTGAGCATGCGAAATAACGTCGTTTTTCCGGCACCGTTGGGCCCAATCACGCCGACAATCCCACCAGGTGGAAGTCGAAAGTTAAGGTTTTCCATCAGTACGCGTTCGCCATAACCTTTTTTCACATCGTGAGCATCGATGACCAGGTCACCCAAAGGACGGGTGGTTGGAATTTGGATTTCCAATTCCTGTTCGCGATCTTTACTGGCTTCGGCGACCAACTGATCGTACGCATTAATACGCGCTTTGCTTTTGGCTTGTCGCGCCCGAGGCGCCATCCGAATCCACTCCAATTCCCGAGCCAATGTTTTTTGTCGCGCTTCGGATTGTTTTTCTTCTCGCGCTAAACGGGCCTGTTTTTGCTCCAACCAGGATGAGTAGTTACCCTCAAACGGCAAGCCCTCGCCGCGGTCGAGTTCCAAAATCCAACCCGCCACATTGTCGAGAAAATAACGATCGTGAGTTACTGCAACGATTGTGCCGTGATAAGCTTGCAACGTCCGCTCCAGCCAATGCACGGAGTCGGCATCTAAGTGATTTGTCGGTTCATCGAGCAAGAGCAAATCGGGTTTTTCCAACAACAACTTGCAAAGTGCGACACGTCGGCGTTCACCACCCGACAATTGAGTTACAGTTGCATCGCGCGGTGGGAGATTCATCACATCGAATGCAATTTCAATTTCGCGATCGAGCTCCCAGGTATTATTGGCGTCAATGATATCCTGAACCCGCGCCATTTCGGCGTAAATTTTTTCTAATTGAGTATCGGTCAGTGGTTCGCCGCATTTAGCGCTGAGTTCATTAAATCGATCCAGCAGTGCTCGGCGTTTCGAAACCGCTTGTTGTACATTGCCCCAAACATCCAGAGTTGGATCCAATTGTGGTTCTTGCGACAAATAACCGCACGTAAAACCCTCCGTCAATCGGGCTTCGCCATCAAAGTCGGTGTCGATACCGGCCATGATTTTCAGTAGCGTGCTTTTGCCCGAACCGTTGCGACCCAACACACCGATTTTCGCGCCCGGATAAAACGACAACCAAATGTTATTGAGGATGGGCTTGGGGCCGTATTTTTTGGTCAGCCCAGTCATCGTGTATATATATTGTCGACTCATAATTTTTTACTCCCACTCGATCGTCGCAGGCGGTTTAGAGCTGATGTCATAACAGACGCGATTGACGCCTTTGACTTCATTGATAATTCGGGTCGACATTCGCGCCAGTAATTCATAAGGCAAATGCGTCCAATCGGCAGTCATAAAGTCTTCCGTATCAACGCAGCGAATGACCAGCGCGTTGTCGTACGTGCGGGCGTCACCCATGACACCAACACTTTGAACGGGCAACAGCACGGCAAAAAGTTGAGCTGTTTTGCGATACCATCCGGCTTTTTGGACTTCTTCGATTACAATCGCATCGGCATCGCGTAACACTCGCAGCTTGGCTTCAGTAACTTCGCCTAAACAGCGAACGGCCAATCCGGGGCCAGGAAACGGGTGTCGCCAGACTAACGATTCAGGTAATCCTAATTGCAACCCCAACCGCCGGACTTCGTCTTTAAATAAATCTCGTAACGGTTCAATCAATTCAAACCCCAAATCGGCTGGTAATCCTCCGACATTGTGGTGAAGTTTAATGGTTGCAGCCGGACCGTCGGCCGCCGCGCCACTTTCAATTACGTCGGGATACAAAGTTCCTTGGGCCAAAAATTTCGCGTCGGCAATGTGCTGCGCTTCACTTTTGAATTCAGCAACAAATTGATGACCAATTCGACGACGTTTTTCTTGCGGTTCTGTTATCCCCTCCAGCTCAGCCAAAAAGCGATCAGCTGCACGCACAACATGTAAATCGGTGCGAAAGTGGTTGCTAAATTCGTTAACCACCAAGTCCGTTTCACCTCTACGCAACAAACCGTTATCAACCAGAATGCAGGAGACTTGCGGTCCGATGGCTTTATACAATAACGCTGCGACGACGCTGGAGTCGACGCCTCCAGACAATCCACAAATGACTCGGTGCGATCCGACTTGAGCGCGAATCTTAGCTACCGCTTCATCGACAAAATTTTCCAGCTTCCAATCGCCGCGGCATTCACAAATGCGATACAGGAAATTTTTAAGCAACAATCGGCCGTCGCGCGTATGCGTGACTTCAGGATGAAATTGGATCCCGTACCAAGGTTGTGAACGATGTCGCACTGCCGCGACCGGGCAGGTTGCGGTTCGCGCCAAAGTTATCAAGTCCGTAGTCGTGCCTGGCACTTGATCGCCATGACTCATCCATACCATGGACTGCTCAGGGAAATCAGCAAACAATGGGTCGTCGCCAATCACTTCACATTCCGCCCGTCCAAACTCTCGCAGCTCCGACCCTTGAACTTTATTGCCGGTCAACTCGCAAATCATGTGCATGCCATAACAAATGCCTAGCACGGGTATGCCGAGCTCCAAAATCCCCGGATGACACCGGGGAGCTTTCGCTTCGTAAATACTGCTTGGACCACCCGACAAAATAATTCCGCGGGGGTTGTGCTTAGCAATCTGTTCTGGCGTGATATCGTGACGAACAATTTCACAATAAACATTCAATTCTCGGACGCGGCGGGCAATCAGTTGGGCGAATTGCGATCCAAAATCGAGAACTAGAACGCGTTCATGAGTCGATTGGGTGCTGGCTTGGGCGACTGGTTTGGCGGTAGCCGTACTCATGGTAAATTGGATCTCACTCGAATTGGGGTTAATCAACCGGGTTGAAGTCGACCGTATTAATAAAAAAGCCGCGATAATAAAAAAAAGCCGCATGCGAGGCGGCTTGCTGTCTATCTTCATCACCCATTAATTTATCGTATCGAATGACACAATTATAGAGTTTTGTTAGCCTTTCGGTAGGCCCCGCGATTCGCAGCGGCTTTTCCAATTCGAGGGTCGCAAATCATCGCTAACTTGCCCTATTCTACATTTGTATATGAGTTAAAATCCAACCTGTACAAATCGCCCGACGGTAATTCTATCGTTGATTTTTTTCCAATCACGGACCCGAGATACACTGCATATGAAGATTTTGCTGACGAACGATGATGGAATCACCGCACCAGGATTAGCTGCGGTTGCCAATTACTTGCGACGCACACACGAAGTATTTGTAGTTGCACCCGACAATGAGCGCAGTGGCGTCAGTCAATCCATTACCTTTCGCCGTCCTATCTTCCACAAACGAGTTGAAGTGGACGGCGGGATTATCGGATACGCTATCAATGGCTATCCTGTTGATTGTGTCAAAGTCGCCCTGTTTGAACTGTGCCCGTTTATACCCGATGTTGTGGTTAGCGGCATGAATGCTGGGTTAAATGTGGGTCTCAATGTCGGCTACTCCGGAACGGTGGCCGGCGCGTTAGCGGGCGCCTCGAGTCACTTCCCAGCCGTGGCTTTGTCCTTGGAATCCGTCGCCGATTGCGATCCAGATTTTGATCGCGCCATGGAAATCGCTTGGCCCATTTGCGCAGATCTACTCACGAGCTCCGATTGGAAGGGGCGAGTGATCAACGTCAATATACCCACCGCAGCACTTACCGGCGAAGTTCGCTATCGCATTGTTCCAACCAATGCAAACAACATGGGCTTTCATTTCCAAAAAGGAGTCGATCCCAAAAATCGGCCTTTCCACTGGCAAACGACTGAACCCGATCCCCTGCCCCACGACCACTTGTGTGATGTACAAACCGTTGCCGAAGGATTGATTTCGATCACCCCGTTGACGTTCGATTTAACCGACTACCGCCGTTTGGAAAAAATGCAGCCTTCGCCAACCCAAACCATGTTTGCTGAAAAGAGCTTGATCTAATTGAGAGACTGTAATGAGTGGCGATGAACCCTATACGCGCGTGAGCGTAAACCCAGCAAAGATCGGCATCGTCACTGTTTCCGATCGAGCAGCGCGAGGCGAATACGCCGATCGCAGTGGCCCGGCAATCGAATCGTATTTCCAAGAATTGCTGATCGTCGCTTGGCAATCGGTCAAACGTCTGGTTCCCGACGAACAACCACAAATCGAAGCTGCCCTCGCTGAACTGGTCGATCGTGAACACTGTTGCCTCGTTGTTACGACTGGCGGAACCGGTCCTGCGGTCCGCGATGTTACGCCCGAAGCGACGATGGCCGTTTGCGATCGATTGATGCCCGGGTTCGGAGAAGCGATGCGGGCGGTGTCATTGCAAAAAGTGCCTACGGCAATACTGTCGCGACAAATTGCCGGGCTGCGCGGTCAGAGTCTGATTATAAATCTGCCCGGCAGTCCACGGGCGATTCGCGAATGTTTGGATGCCGTAATGCCGGCGGTTCCTTATTGCATTGAGCTTATGGCCGGAACGTTTCTCGATACCGATCCCAGTCGCTTGGTCAGCTTCCGGCCAAAGTCTCCATAAATCGGGATTTGGAGGGAAGAGTAATGCGATTGCCCTCAATCGCTGAGTCAGGATAGTAGAGCAATGGCCCTCAATCGTTTTGCACAGGCTACGCGGCGGTACAACCGGCGAGCCCGGCCCAAAAACTTACGGCTCTTCCGGGAATTTGGTGGCAAAAAAGATTTAACCACGAAAAACACGAAAAGCACGAACGACAGATTCGGGCGGGCGTCAGACTGGTTGCAGGGAATTGCCGGCAAGATTGAATTCGACTCGACACGCACTTTCGCAAGGGTCACACAGAGTAGATCGGGAAGCTTCAACAATCGTAGCCAATTGACTAGATAAACCTGAAGATCGTCCCCAGCCAGCCACTAAAATTACTGGATAACCAAATTTACTTAGCCCGCGATATTTTACTGCTAGCACTTCCATTGTTTTTTGCCTTGTGGGCTTTGCCAGCGGTTTCTATACTTCGCCGCCGCAACGACTTGAAACTCGGTAGAACAATGTTTTGAAGTCGGCGGTATAGAAGAAAATTTACGTCTATTTTGCCATTATCAAATATCGACCATCGAGCATTCAAACTTGACTTTCGCACGGGGTTTTGACAATCGAAACGGCCAAGGAGCCGGTTGGTGTCGACGATTTTTCAATCGTTGGGCGATATTGGTCTGCGCATGGTTAGTGCTTCCCGCGTTATTGCTTAATCATTCGTCAAGAGAATTGTCTGGCCAAGAGATTGCGATTCCCTTGCCGCCAGCCAATCACCCCATTCGAATTTCAGGAACATGGGCGCGATCGTGGCATTCGGGCAACTACCAAGTGGTCCACGTCAAACAACCGCGGATTGAGCAATCCGAATTGGTAGCCACGGCTCAAGAAGCGATCGTGATGGTTGAAGCCAAAGATTGGGAGTCGGATGCGTCTCAAAAAGCGATTGTGTTTCTCGAGGGTGAAGCTTTAGTCGAGTTCTCGTCGCCAACAATCGATTCGGGCGAACCGGTATTTCGCAATCCGTTTGATCGGGTGGTGGGCGGGTCGAGCGGTAAGATACAAGACCATCGTTGGTTGGGCCGACTGTTTACCGATCACGGCGTAGAGATCCTGGCGCCTCTGGACCGCACGCCTCAGCCAGACCCAGAGATCATGGTCCGAGCACAACAAGCACTTGCCGGAACCGAATCCGTTCAGCAGGTACAGTACCTGGAACTCAGCGAAAATGGGTTGCAACAACCACAACAATTGATTTCGCCGTTGACGGGGCAAATGCAAACCCTCGCGCCTCCCGCTTTAAACCCAGTGACAAGCGGTTATCCCTTGCCACAGGCGGCACCGAGTGTTACTGGAAACAGTCCGCCGACGACTGGATTGCAATCGATCGATCCCGCTGCCGGATTAAATACTGGCAATGCAAACAACGCGGCTGCTGCCGACCGCGGTATGCAGTTAGGTCGATCTCGCGTCGATATCTCGGCGCGGGATTCAACCGCTGACTTCAACCTTAAGATCCACACGAATCCAGCCAACCCCTATGAACGCGTGTTTGTCGGTGCCGGTGGCATTCGCGTTACCATCGATAATCCGCAGATCAATCAAATGGAGATGTTTCGCGGCGAACGAGATCGGTTGGTTACGATCTTGGCCGACAATGTCGTGGCTTGGCAAACAAGTTATCCGAATGGGGAA
>JBGSMY010000283.1:0-13206 GCA_041739975.1 Pirellulaceae bacterium | reverse complement strand
GTTTTTGGATAGATTCTAGGTGACAATTCACGAAAACAATCCCACTCGATGACTAAAGAAAAGAGTCATTCGTGTTATACGGACCGCAACAACAAGAGCAGTCGTAAGCATTCATCGCCCAAAAGGGGTTACAGCGAACAGTTGCAATGGGGCGATTTAAGCAAGAATCCGTAGACGGGCTAGTCCACATTCGAATATTCCCAACGATTGACAGAATGGGTCTAGATTGACTAATCGCTACAGGTCGCCAGAACAGCAAAGCTTCAAGATTTGGACTCCCGAGCGTTCCATCCAGCCGAAATTTAACCTGACAAACTGTGCACATAACGTAGATTCTGCATGCAGGACAATCCTTACGGATTAACGTTAGATGTTTGTTACGTATTCTCGAGACGGATCAATCGTCACCGCGGCGTGAGTTGCAAATTACATCGCGGCCGAGTCAGTTTCACAATCGACTTTGATTTACAGCGCAGAATATTCACCGGTTCGCACCTCTTAATGTGGCGCGAACACGATTGATTGGCCGGTACACGAGCTGATCCACAACATGACTAGTCTTTCTCAACCAATTTCAAAGGGTTGGGATCTTGTTTTGGATGCAACATGACCAGTTCTTATGGCAAAATTTTTAGTCACAGTGCGCAGTGGCTAACTCAACTATTGCGGCGCGAGCCAGGGGCCGGTGCCCCAAGGTCCAGTGGGCCAGAGGCAATTGCCTTTCATCGTCCGCTCAACGCGCCCACTATGCCGCAAGCTTTAGAACCGCGTATTCTTTATGATGCCTCACCCCTGGCGGTAGTGCTGACAAATCCGCCAGGACATGAAACCTTGGAAAACGTCTCAAACGACGGATCTTTAGAATTACAGTGGCAACCAACTGGCATCGAATCGGACAACATTTTTTCTGTAACTGACAACGAGCCTGCGCTGCCGGAGCCGCCGGATGTCTCGACCACCATGCCGTTGTCGGAATTGATTTTCATCGATTCGTCCGTTGATAATTTTCAATCGTTGTGGAATGAAATCCTCTACGATCAACAGTCTGGAGTTCTCGATGGAACTGTCGCGGTTTTTGCGATCAACTCTCAGTCCGATGGCATCGAACAAATCTCAAAGATCTTGGAGGGCCATACCGGATTAAAAGCGATCCATCTGGTTTCCCACGGTGCTGCAGGGGAATTGCAACTCGGTTCCACGCGGCTCACCAACGATTCGATTGCCGGTTATGCCGGCACAGTCGCGCTGTGGCAACAGTCCCTGGCCAGCGATGCGGATTTGCTGATTTATGGCTGTAATTTGGCGGCGGATTCGATTGGCCAAGAGCTAATTGAAAAGATTCAAACGTTAACCGGTGCGGACGTTGCCGCCAGCGAGGATCTAACGGGTCATGTATCGTTAGGGGGTAACTGGAACTTGGAGTTCCATTTAGGTGCGGTTGATACAAATTATCTTTGGGCATACGGCAATCAAAACAGTTGGCAGGGACTGCTTGATCTCACAGCGACCGGCTCCGAGACACTAGTCAACGGCAGCACGTCATCCACCCAAGGCAACACGGCCAATACAGGGCAACATGTGGCGATGGATGCCTCGGGCCGATATGTCGTGACCTGGTACGACAATCGATCGGGAAACATGGACGTCTATGCCCGAGTCTACAATGCGGATGGCACAGCCCGTACGGCTGAGTTCGTCGTGCACACAGCCCAATCGAGTGCCCAAGATTGGACCGAAGTGGCAATGGCCGAAAATGGAAACTTTGTCGTAACTTGGAGCGACAATCGATCGGGCACCTACGAAGTGTATATGCGGTTGTTTAATGTCGATGGCACCTCGATTACCTCAGAGGCATTGGTCAGCACGCTGGCAAATTCTCAAGACTATCATTCGGCAGATTTTGCTTCTGACGGTTCATTTGTAGTGGCCTTTCGCAATGCTACGGACTCCAATATTTACTTCCAGCGCTACAATAGCAGTGGTGTTGCACAGGGCGGTAATACTGTCGCAAATAACTTGACCACAGGTGCGCAAGAGCTACCGGATTTGACCGTTCGCAATGACGGCTCGTTTGTCATCACTTGGAGCGATGTTACCAACGAGGGAAACTCAATGGGCGTTTACGCCAGAATGTTCAACAGTGCGGGGACGGCTCTTGCCAACCAGTTCGTTGTAAATACGTATACAACTGGAAACCAATATTATTCCTCGATTGATTCCGATTCGTCCGGTAATTTCGTCGTCACTTGGACCAGCGCTTCGCAAGACGGTTCCGGCGAAGGCATTTATATGAAGCGGTTTGGCTCGACTGGCACGGCGTTGACCGGTGATGTTTTGGTAAATACCATCACCTCTAACGAACAACGCTTTTCACATGTCGACATGAATGCAGCCGGCGGCTTCATCGTTGCATGGGAGGACAGTGCAAACGATAGCGGAAGCTCAGGCATTTACGCCCAACAATTTGATAGTGCCGGAACTCGAGTTGGTGGACAGGTCTTGGTCAATTCGACTTCGACTGGAAACCAAACGGTGGCGGCCGTAGCATACCACGGGTCTTCAGCAGTGCTGACCTGGACAGGAAATGGTTCCGGCGACAGCAATGGAATTTTCTTTCGGCGTTACGGTACGACTGATTACAGCACGTTGACGGTATCCACGACAAGCAATACGTCGGATGGCGATACTACCAGCATCGCCGCATTGCTGAATAATCGCGGGGCAGACGGACAAATCTCACTGCGCGAAGCCATTTTGGCCACTAATAATTCTCAGAATGGATCGGGCGGGGCGGATCGAATCTATTTTAGCATTGGTTCTGGTACTCAGACCATTACGGTTACTGGCTCCAATTTGGCGGCAATCACACAAGCTTTAATCATCGATGGCACATCACAGCCTGGTTTTTCTGCAACGCCCATTATTTCACTTGTCGATGGCGACTCCCGAACGTACGGTCTGAACCTAGATAATGGCAGTAGTGGAAGCACGATTCGCGGCCTTAACATCCAAGGATTCAATACGGCCGGAATTAATGTCGTGTCTTCCAGTAATACGATCGTCGGAAATTACATTGGAACAAACCAGGCCGGAACTGCCGCAGTTGGCAATCATGACGGAATCAATATTTTGTCCGGGGACAACAATATAATCGGGGGTACTTCTGCAGCTGATCGCAATGTAATTTCTGGAAATCAAAATATCGGAATCGTGCTTTCAGGCGGAGCTGACGGAACACAAATCCTAGGCAACTACATTGGAGTGAATGCCGCTGGCACGGCCGCCTTAGGAAATACAACCTATGGCATCTGGGCCGGTGACAGCCTCACCCTAACCATTGGCGGAACCACCTCGGGCCATCGCAATATCATCTCCGGCAATAGTTTTGTCGGGATCTATTTCAGTAATGTTGACAATAGTTACATTTACGGAAATTACGTCGGAACAAATGCCGCGGGATCTGCAGACGTAAATGGAACAAGTATCGAGTTAAATAAATCTGGCATTGTGATTGCCAACGGTTCAAGCGGCAATCAAATCGGCAGCACAACCGCCGGAACCAGAAACATTATCTCCGGAAATAACCACTATGGGCTGGAAATCCAAGATGCGACGAGCACCAACAATATTGTCTCCAGCAATTATATTGGCACCACGACAACGGGATTGGCCGCCTTGGGTAATTCGAGCGGCGGATTCTCATTTTGGGGATCAGGTGCCGGCAACCTGCTGACCAATAATGTCATTTCCGGCAATTTAGGAGTCGGTGTTTTTATCTCAAATGCCGCCAATGGCGCTTTGGTCCGAGGGAACTATATCGGTGTTGGGATCGGCGGAACAACGATCGTTGCCAATAGTGGAATAGGCCTGCTAATCAATGGCGGCTCCACGAACTCATTGATTGGCTCAAATGCAGATGGTTCGAACGATGTGGCAGAAGCAAATGTCATTTCTGGTAACCAATTTGGAATCGTGATCTCAGAGAATGGTACCAGCAATAATACAATCCAAGGCAACTTTATCGGAACTGATGTCAGCGGAATTTTAAATCTTGGAAACACTAACGACGGGATTCTAATATCCGTCGCTGCCAGCAATAACATTATCGGCAGCACTACCGTCGGAGCGGCAAATACCATCGCCTTCAACGGTCGTGATGGCGTGCGCATCGAGTCAACCGCAGGCAATGGGAACTCAATCTCCGGCAATCGAATTTATGAAAATACCGGACTAGGAATCAACTTGGTCGGCGGATCGCAAGATGGCTTCCAAGTAACGGCCAATGATTCTGGCGATGCTGACAACGGCGCTAATGCCTTGCAAAATTTTCCCACACTTGCCTCAGCCGCTGCAAGTGCCACGGAACTAAATGTCCAAGGCTCCCTGAATAGCAATGCCAATCGGACTTACCGAATTGAGGTGTTTGCAAATACGTCGGCTGATGACAGTGGACACGGCCAGGGACAACGGTTCGTCGGAACGTTTAACGTCGTCACCGATGGCAGCGGAAACGCAACTTTCAACGAAACGCTAACCGGCGTCTCGGTGATTGTCGGTGAATACGTCACCATAACGGCGACTGACCTGACCACAAACGATACCTCGGAATTTGCGGCCGCGATGGCTGTTGTTTTTCTCAACACCCCACCTGCGGCTTTAGCGACAAATTCTACTCGTAAAGGCGGCTTAGTCGTCAACTCTGGATCGGGCAATGACACATATCTTCAGGCCGACAATGGCGGAACGATTCTGGGTGGCAAAACAAAATTCACATTAGAATTTCAGTTCTCACTTTCAGTACCAAATACTCAACATACATTGCTAAGCTATGCAGTAACCGGAGTCGACAATGAGGTTACGCTGATCACGGATGTTAGTGGATCCATTCGATTGTTGCTCAAAGGATCTACGATCACCACCTCTGCTGTTAACTTTAATTCATTGGTTGGTACCGGCAGCCATACCCTATCGGTTACTTGGGACAATTCTAACGGTGGCTGGGCGTTCTACCTTGATGGAACATCGTTTGCCAGTGGAATTGGGCTTCAATCGGGTGCAACCATAACTGCTGGCGGAAGTTTGGTTATCGGAATCGATCAGGATTCGGTCGGTGGTGGTTTTCAGTCCAATCAAGCCTTTAAAGGAACAATCTATGACGTCCGCATTTTTAATGATGTTCGGACGCCGGCTGAAATCGCCAGTGCTGTGGCGGCGTCTTTGCCTTATGTAACCAGCGGACTCGTGGCCAATTGGACCTTCGATGATCTATCGACAACTGGCAAAATCAAAGACACCGTTTCCGGAAATAATTTAACCGTTCAACACGCAACGGGCAGCGGGTTTGTGGCCGACACTCCGTCATTGAGTTTATCGATTGACGAAAACTCGACAACCGGCGCCATTGTCGGTGGAATTGTTGGCTCGGATGCGGACCGGCAGGCTCGTATCGACGAATTGCTTGCCGCTGATTCTTCGCTGCGGTACAGTGCGGAGACAGGCAAGTTCTACAAACTCGTCAACACCGGTACAAACTGGAACTCAGCGTTGACGACAGCCGCGAACACCACATTGACGGGAGTCAACGGCAATTTGTTACGAATTGACAGTGCTGCCGAAAATGCCTTCATCTACTCCCATATTTCTGTTGGCACGACTCATTACTGGTTAGCTGCTTCCGACTCGATCAGTGAAGGCCAATGGCGCTGGTACGAAGGTACTACAGCGAACGATACGTTTTGGAATGGCGCCGTCGCGGGCTATCGTGTTGGCGATCTCTACAGCAATTGGAACAGCAGCACACAGCCAAACGATCTAGGCGGAGCGGAAGACGCGGCCCGCATCGACTATAGCGACGGCCGCTGGTATGACTCACCCGCAGGCAATAGCATAGGTTACATCGTGCAATGGAATTCCGACGAAGTGCTGGATGCCTACCACACACTTACGTATTCCATTACGGGACAAACTGTTAGCGGCGCATTTTCGATCGCAAGCGATTCGGGGATTATTTCGGTGGCTGACGGCAGCCTGTTGAATTATGAGTCGCTAACAACTCATACCGTTTCGGTGCGAGTTACCGATGGAAATGGTGCGACCTACGACCGAGACTTCACCATTTCGATCTCCAACATTGCCGTGGAACCGAATATCAACCTTCCTACCAGCCAATCAACGGCCGAAGACATTTCACTGGTTTTTTCGGCGGCAAACGGCAACGCCATCACGGTAACCGATCAAAATGGTTCGACCAACGCATCCATGCAAATAAGCCTGGCGGTGCCGTCAGGCACATTGACATTGGCCCAAACCACTGGCCTGACGTTTATCCAAGGTAGCAATGGCAGTGGACAATTGGTGTTCTGGGGCAGTGAAAGCAACATCAACGCCGCTCTCGATGGCTTGATTTTCTCGCCCGCGCAAAATTTTAACGGCAATCTCGATCTGACAATCGAAACGCAACTCGATGCCAATCTCGATGGCTTATATACGTTTGATGCCAATAATGCAGACGACACCAGCGTCGGGATCTCTCACAATGGCGTGCTATTTGGTAACGCAACCACAATTAATGATGCCACGCGGGGCACCGTCCTGAATCTCGATGGGGCAGGCGATTATGTTGAAATTGACGGGGAATTCGAGCAGCCTCAACAGGTCACCCTGGCGGCCTGGGTCAATTTGGAGCAAAAAGGCGCGAATGGATCTGAAATTATCAGTCTTGGAGATGCTCTGATCTTGCGCGCCGATGAAACCAATACTGGCGTGGTTGGTGTTTTTTACGATGGCACAAGTTGGGTCGCAATCACCAGCGAACGATTCATCGCTGGAACAGGATGGCACCATGTGGCATTTACTTTTGATGACGCGAATAATCAACAACGACTCTATATCGATGGCGAGCTGGTTGCAACTGGATCATACACGGCATCAATAACTTATTTGGATGGCAATACTTATATTGGCCGACACGGTGGCGGGTCATCTCTATGGGATTTCAATGGGCTCATCGACGATGCTCGCGTGTACAGTCGTGCTCTCTCGGCAAATGAGATCGCGGCGCTCGCAACGGACAATGGGCACACCAACGATACCTTGGCTATTCAAGTTACAGCCGTAAACGATGCGCCCACCTTTGACGCGGGCACTGGATTCGCAACGTTAACGATTCCAGGAAGTACCGGCAGTACATTTTTTAACACATTGGTTCAGCCAGATGGGAAAATTGTTGCGGTTGGCAAAACAACCATCGGTGGCGAAGAGGATCTATTGGTCGTTCGATATAACATCGACGGTTCACTAGACACAAGCTTTGCAGGCGGGACAGGATATTTCGTCAGCAACTATGGCGCTGCAGTAGAATCGGGTCAAGACGTGCTGTGGCTGTCCGACGGTAAACTGCTGGTTGTCGGCTACAGCGGTGATGGGTCGGCCATTGATACGTTCTTAGTGAAATTCAATGTCGACGGATCGATAGACACCTCGTTTGGAAATGGAGGGGTGGCGAATTCAGGGATCTCCGGGGTGGATCAAAGCTATGCGGTCGTCGAGCTTCAAAACGGAAAAATCGCGATTAGCGGCACCACAGCAAACAATTTCTTGATAACCCAATTCAATGCAAATGGGACCCTGAATACCGGCTTTGGCACGAGTGGTCACGTGATTCTCGATTGGGCCGCCGGCTCAGACCAAAGCCTCGGTTTGGTTGCTCAGCCAGACGGCAAACTCATCGCCGTCGGACACGCTTGGACTGGCACCAGTTTTGATATTGCACTGGTTCGCCTCAATTCTGACGGTTCTCTCGATAGTTCGTTCGGTTCGGCGGGTTTGGTGACCACGGATTTCGGAAGTAATACGGATGATCGAGGCACCGCCATTCAATTGCAAGCTGACGGAAAAATCGTGGTTGCTGGTTGGGGGAACGCGGGCGGCACAATCGATTTCTATGTCTTGAGATACAACGCCGATGGATCGCTTGATTCCACATTTGGCGGTGGTGATGGCCGAACAAATACTGCGATCGGAACTGCAGGGACACAAAGCGATTTTGCGTTGGCGTTGGCCATACAATCTGACGGCCGAATTGTCTTGGCCGGCTACAGCAGCAATAACGGAAACAATTTTTCTGCGGTTCGCTACAACGCAGATGGATCGCTCGATACCAGCTTTGGCAGTGCAGGCATCGCTGATCGCAACCTCAGTGGAGGCAGCGACGACCAGGCTAATGCGGTAGCGATCGGTCCGGATGGCAAGATCGTTTTGGCGGGCTCGACGAACTTGGGCGGCAGCCAAGGAGCCGTGATGAGACTGAACGCCGACGGTTCGCTCGATACGCGTTTTAATCTTGCAGTTACGCTCGGCAGTTCCATCGGATATACAGAGAACACCGCGCCCGTTGTTCTCGACAACAACGTTCAAATTTACGATGTCGAACTCTCTGCTGTCAACAACTTTAACGGAACTACGTTGACGTTGGTCCGAGACGCTGGTGCCAATTCAGACGACTCGTACTTCGGCAGCGGAACGCTTGGGGCTTTAAGCCAAGGCCGCAGCCTTGTTGTTGATGGAACGAACATCGGTAACGTCACGACGAACAGCTCGGGAACATTGGTGTTAACGTTTAATGCCAATGCTACCTATGCGCTGGTCAACTCTGCAATGCAACAGATTGCGTATTGTTACACAGGCGACTCGCCGCCGCCATCGGTCCAAATCAATTGGATTTTCAACGACAGCAACAGCGGAGCCCAGGGAACCGGTGGTGCGCTGACGGCAACCGGCAGTACGACCGTCAATATACTCTCGCTCCCTGACGTTCCGTTTGCTAACGCCGATGACGGTCACTTGAGTTTCGATGGAATCGATGACGTGGTGGCGATCGCCGATTCGGCTAGTCTCACGATGACCAATACCATGACCATGGAAGCCTGGATCAATCCTGTGGCATCGGCTGCGACCACGCGGATGATTATCAACAAAGAAGGCGAATACGAGGTTGCAGTCTTCGCAGATAACACCCTGCGCTGGGCATTTGCCAATTCCAATCCAGGCTGGAACTGGGTCAATACGGGATACGTTGTCTCCAACAATGCCTGGACTCATATCGCCGTCACCTATAATAACGGCAATATTCAGACTTATGTCAACGGAAACCTGGTTCACAGTTATGCTGGCTCCGGTTCAATCGGAGATTCCCATGCCGCGTTTGATGAACTTCGCATCGGCGGTAGGATGAATAACCCGTCGGGGCAATACTTCGCCGGCGCGATCGACGATGTTCACATTTGGAATGTTGCCCGGACCCAGGCCGAGATTCGAGCCTCGCTGGGACAAACGCTGGTTGGCAATGAAACCGGTTTGGTCGGCTATTACCGATTCAATGAAGACAATGGAACGACGATTGCAGATTCGTCGAGCTTTAACAATCACGGCGTGATCACGGGCGGAGTCACGCGAGTCAATTTCTTGACTGATGAAGACACCTCGTTGACGGTGAACGCGGCTAACGGTGTGTTGTTCAATGATCGCGACGGTGACGGCGATTCGCTCGCAGTCACAGCACTGAATGGTAATGGCGCAGCGATTGGCTCAGCAACTGGCATTGCCTCAGGCGCGGTGGTGACCCTCAATGCCGATGGCAGCTTTACATATAACGCCAATGGAGTTTTTGACTATCTGTCAGCGGGCGCGTCGGCCACTGACACTTTTACCTACACAGTTTCCGATGGGACGGGAAACAGCAGCACCACAACGGTCGAAGTTTACATCACGGGAGTCAACGATGGGCCAATTGCACTGAATGATCCAAATAGTTTTACGGACGCTGTTCTTGCTCAGGATCCACTTGGCTATTGGCGACTGGGCGAGTTGGCTGGGACCGACGCGACCAACCTAGGTTCACTGGGAACTGACGGTACCTACTCTGGGCCAACGCTCGGGGCGGTCGGAGCAATCACAGGGGATACATCCGCAAGTTTTGATGGCGTAAACGATCATGTGAATCTCGGTAGTTTCGACGTCAATGGAACCGGGTTAACAATGACAGCATGGTTCAACGCCGATGATTTTGATTCAGGCGATCAGCGTATCATCTCAAAGGCACTTTCAACGGGCAGCAATTTACCAGAAGACCACTGGTGGATGCTCAGCACACAACAAAGTGGCAGTGATTATGTACTTCGTTTCCGTCTAAAAGCCGGTGGAACCACCGATACATTGGTGGCCAGTTCGGGTACCTTGTCTGCCAATCAATGGTATTTCGCGGCGGCAACCTACGATGAAGCTACGGGTTTGATGCAATTATTCCTTAACGGAAATCTGGTGGGAAGTCAGACGCATGTCGTAGGTGGCGCGGTAAGCACTGATCCGACGCAAACCGTGATGATCGGGGCAAACCCAAATGGCTATGGCCACTTTGATGGACGCATTGACGAGGTCGCTATCTTTGACAAAGCACTCAGTCAATCGCAGTTGCAGGAAATGTTCAATGCCACCGCAGGGGCTTATAGTGTCAATGAAGATGGCTCGCTGAACGTTGGGGCCGCTCAGGGCGTATTGACGAACGATAGCGACGTCGAGAGTGATCCGCTGACCGCAGTGTTGGTAACCGGTCCGACAAACGCTGCTTCTTTTACGCTCAATGCAGATGGCTCATTCACGTACACGCCGAACGCCAACTTCACAGGCACCGATACGTTCACCTACCGCGCCAATGACGGTACGGACGATTCGAACTTGGCCACAGTGACCATCAATGTCACTGCGGTTAACGACGCGCCGGAGCTTGATAATAGCGCTTTCATGAGTCTGACGACGATTACAGAAGACGACACCAACAACAGTGGAAATACGATTGCCGAAATTGTCGGCAGCGCCGGAGGCGACCGCATCACCGATTCGGATGCTGGAGACGCCGAGGGGATCGCGATCACATCGGTCTCAGGTGCAAATGGCACTTGGCAGTACAACATTGGCTCCGGTTGGACAGACGTGGGAACAGTTGACTCCAATAATGCTTTGCTTCTCCGCGAAACTGACAGTTTGCGATTCGTCCCCAACGGTCAAAATGGCGAAACCGGTACCGTGCTGTTTCATGCTTGGGATCAATCCAGCGGCACAGCGGGATCAAAAGTCAACGCAACAACAACGGGCGGATCGACCGCGTTCAGTGATCAAGTTGAAGTGGCCGTCATCAGCGTTACGTCAGTCAACGATGCGCCCGTGATCACTAACGGTTCCGTTTACTCTTTAGCACCGATCGACGAGGACTCGACGTCTGCGGGTGTGACCGTGGCTACCATCCTCAGCGGAACCGGCTATAGCGACGTCGACTCCGGTGCTCTGGGCGGCATTGCCATTACAAGTCAAACTGGAAATGGCACCTGGCAGTATTCGACAGATGGAACAACCTGGGTCGCATTTGGCGCAGTCAGTTCAACCAATGCCCTGTTGCTCACCGCAACAACGCAAGTGCGCTATGTTGGTGACACGATCAACGGCGAAACCGCAAACTTCAGCTTCGTCGCCTGGGATCAAACCAGCGGAATCGCTTCGACTAATGGGGCTCCATCTTACGCCAATCCGGGAGCAGGTGGCGGCACAACCGCATTTTCTTCACAAGTCGCCACTAATCAAATTCTTGTGACAGACGCCAATGACGCCCCAGTGGCTATTACTGACACAGCGGTGGCAAGTGAAGCGGGCGGGGTTAACAATGGTACCGTTGGAACGAATCCAACCGGTAACGTTCTCGACAATGACACGGATGTCGACACCGCTGATACACAAGAAGTTATCGGCGTTGAAGCTGGTAACCAGGTTTCAGCCACTGGATCTGTGAACACTCTAATCGACGGGTTATACGGCTCCATTATAATCGCAGCAGATGGATCTTACACCTACATCGTCGACAATGACAACCCATCGGTTCAAGCTCTGCGCACCCCCAGCGATATTTTGCAAGACGTGTTTACCTATACGATGCAAGACAGTGGCGGCTTGACCAGCACCATGCAGATCACAGTCACAATTCAGGGTGCCAACGATGCTCCTAATGATATTTCTGACAGTGGCTTGAATGTTGATGAAAATGCGGCCAACGCCACACTTGTCGGCACCGTCACGGGACAAGACATCGACGCTGGGGAGACTTTTAATTACATCTTGATCGATTCAGCGGGCGGTCGTTTTGCCATCGATAACGCTGGACAAATCACAGTTGCCAACGGCGCGCTGCTTAACCGAGAAGTCGACGCTTCGCATTCGATCACCGTTCAAGTAACCGATGCATCGGGTGCGACCTTTGACAAGAATTTTGTAATCCAGATTAATGATGTCAATGAATTTGCGGTCACGACACCAATCGACGACAGCCCCGCTGCCAACACGGTTGCAGAAGACGCCTCGATCGGAACATCGGCTGGAATCATCGCACTCTCCAGCGACGCGGATGCGACTGCCAATACTATCATCTATACGCTCGATGACAACGCTGGAGGATTGTTCACGATCAACTCCAGCACCGGCGAAGTGACGGTTGCCGGAGCACTGGACTACGAAACTGCGACCTCGCATGATATCACTATTCGAGCAACTAGTGCTGATGGATCGACTGCAACCGAAGTGTTTACGATCAACGTTACTGACGTCAATGAAGGCTTCGTCTCAGCAATCAACGATACAAATGCGGCCAGCGATTTTGTACTCGAAAACGCTTCGGTTGGAACTTCCGTTGGTGTAACGGCCTTTGCGGATGACCCAGATACCGCCGACGTCGTAAGCTATTCGCTCGATGACAATGCGGGCGGTCGGTTTGCAATCGACGCCACCACCGGCATCATCACGGTTGCCGGTGCGATCGACCGCGAATCTGCAGCGTCTTATAACATAACCGTACGAGCAACTTCGACAGACACATCGTTTTCGGTACAGTCATTTTCCATAGGTATCGGCGATTTGGATGAGCATGACGTGACCATCCCCACTGACACGGATTCATCTAACAACGAAGTCGATGAAAACGTGACAATTGGCACGATAGTAGGTATCACCGCCAACGCCTTTGATTTAGACGCGACCAATAACACGATCACTTACAGCTTAACCAGTAACCCAGACGGCTTGTTCCAAATCGATGCCAATACCGGTGTGGTATCGACCGCTTTGGCGCTGGATCGGGAAACGCATGGAGCGCTGCGGTCGATTACCGTT
>JBGSMY010000323.1:0-7589 GCA_041739975.1 Pirellulaceae bacterium | reverse complement strand
CTGGCTCGGACTACAACGCGTATACGACTTCGCCAGAGCTTGGGATACCTTTGGACCAGAAACCACAAACAAAAAGTCAACGAAAAAAAATTTAAATAAAAAAACTTGTGTGGTACGATGAGAGCAAGCTGGCCAGGGGGCGGCAGGAAGTAATTCGTTGTGTTTCGCTTCTAGCTTCCAAACTTCCGTTCCTGCCAGCAAGCTGGCCAGGGGGCGGCAGGAAGTATGTGTTGGGTTTCGCTTCTAGCTTCCAAACTTCCGTTCCTGCCAGCAAGCTGGCCAGGGGGCGGCAGGAAGTAATTCGTTGTGCTTTGGTTCTAGCTGTCAAACTTGCGCTCTTGCCAGCAAGGAGAAAATGCATAGCGCAATTTCTACAGGTTATGGGGTAACGGTAGTAATCTTCGTATGCGGTTAATTGATGGTCATTTACAATCCCCAACTAGCGCAAGGCGGCATTTATTTTTTTCCAAAAAAGGCATGAATTTTCAGCTACCTATTTATTTTCCAATTTTTTTGTCTCCGTTTTTGGTAATTAAGACAATAGTTAGGTGAAAGACGATAGTCAGGTGTCCGACATAAGTTTCCCTTAGACAAACGGGCCCCGCTGGAAAGAGCCGACTGAAGTTGACCGATGATCGCCCAAGATTTAAATTGAATTAGCCAACAAAATGAGTCCAAAAGATCTGTTTGAAATCTTGATCCGCGAGCATTCGCCAAGGTTGTTGGCGTTTCTGCGGACGGCAGTCCGCGACGCAGCCGCAGTCGATGATCTGTTCCAAGACACCTTGTTGACGGCTTGGCAACGGCTTGATGACTTTGATCGCACGCGAACTTTTGGGCCTTGGCTTCGCGGAATCGCCAGCCATAAACTGCTGGCCTACTATCGTCAGTTGCGTGACTCCGAACTGACATTAAATGAAACATCCCTGGAATGGCTGCAAAATCGCTTCGATCGTTTACAAGAACTTCCCGGCGACGGTTGGCACGAGAAACTAGCGGCCCTGCGGCATTGTGTTGAGCGATTGCCGGATCATTATCGAACCACGGTTCAACTGCGCTATTTTGAAGAACAATCGCTGGAGCAAACAGCCGCTTCGCTCAATCTGGCTTTGTTCGCACTGAAAAAACGGCTCGTCCGGGCGAAACAAAAATTAGCCGACTGTTTAGAACACAAACTCGAACAAGTGAGGTGGGCCCAATGAACACTCGCTTCGACGACGTAGATCCCGAAGGCCAAGACGATCCGAACGGCGGATCTGAAAATCGTTCACCTGAAATGGTTTGTCGAGATCGCTGGATTGAAGAGTTATTGGCTGCGGCGGGGCCACTCCATCGCCAAGACGCAAATCACGAGTTGCGGATTCAAAAAATATTGGCTGCGTTAGAGGATGCTACGCCCAAAAGAACTCAATTGCCTCAGCACATCGCTGAACCTAGTCCATTTAGCCCGCTACCTACCGTCCTATTGCCAAAACGGCGTTGGGCCAAATGGGTCACGCTGACCTTGGCCGGTTCGATTGTCGTCATGCTGTTTTTTGTATTCCAACAAAACCAAACAATGCGGCAAGCATTGGCTGTTGTAGAAAAGAGCTTGCAAGCGGCCGATGAAAGCGTTCCGCGACACTATGCGGTGACATCAACCTTTCTGGACCGCGATCGTACGACGTTGCGCAGCGTGGCTTGCGATCTGTATGTTTGCGGCAATCGACAATATGCGCTGCGACACCCTGCACTGGTGGGATCGGGCGATCTGTGGATTGGACGCAATGGCGACTCGACTTGGGTTGTGCCAGCTCGGGGGCCCGTTCGGGTGGGCGACGAAACAGCCTTGCACCGTTGGCTGGAAGGCAATCAAGAACTGGCTACGCCCTATCTCCATCTGACATCGTTGCTCCAGCGACTGTCGCGCGGCTATCGTTTGCAAGAGCGCAGTGAAAACGCTAAAGACTTCGACTTACATTCGGTAGTTGCTATCAATGACATGTCTTCGTCCCTTTCCGATGCACAATTGCGTCAGTGCCGCAGGATCTCGGGAGAACGAATCAATCAACAGGCGACCCAAAATCCTGAGCAAATCGAATTGTGGTGCGATCGCGAGACTGGGGTAGCGCTGCGGGTTGTGGCGATTTGGGACCCGCAGACTAACCCGCGCGGTCGTCGTTCGTTAGTAGTCGATCTCGTCTCCTCTGTCGAACTTAGCGAAGATTGGTTCGATCATGCGGGACACTATCCAGGACGTCGATTGATTTTGAATTTTGATTAGTTGCTCGTTAGTTCGATGGAACAAAAACAATGATAATGGAAATGAGTTGGCAAACGATGGTGCGAATTCAACGCAGTCTGCCGTGGATGGTGACTTTGGGATTGGCTATTTGGTTAGGATCAATGGTATCGGCACAGCCAGCGTCCGCCAACTCAACGATTCCAACTTCATCCTCGAATCTCGAAAATGATCGATGGACCTATAACGAACATATTGCCCCCATCATTCACAGCCATTGTTCCGGCTGTCATCGACCCGACCAAGTCGGCCCGTTTGCGCTTTTGGAATACGAGCAGGTCAAGCGTCGAGTCAAAACGATCAAAGCGGTTGTCGATAGTGGCTACATGCCGCCTTGGCATCCATCAGCGCAATCGCCAGCATTTGCTGATTCAAGACAACTGTCTGAAGCGGATCGCAAAAAGTTGTTTCAGTGGATTGAACAGGGCGCACCGGAGGGCGAAGCCAAGGACAAAACACCTTTGCCAAAATTTGAAACGGAGTGGATGTTGGGACCACCGGATTTGATTGTCAAAATGCCAAAATCATTTTTAATTCCAGGAGATGGACCGGATATCTATCGTTCTTTTGTATTTCCAGTCAATTTGCCAGAAGATCGTTGGATAAAAGCGATTGAGTTGCGCCCCCAGGCCCGATCGGCGGTTCATCATGCGCTATTTTTTGTGGACGCCGAGCGACAGGCTCGCCAACGTGATGGGCGCGATGGTCAAGCGGGTATTCCGGGAATGGGCTTTTTGAATGTGGGCGGCGGTGAAGGGTTGGGAAATGATCGCAACGGTGCGGGGCAAGCTTTAATCAATGGGTTGCTGAATCGCAAAGTCGGTACAGGGAATAATTCCATTGCCGCAGCGTTGTCACGAGGATTAGGCGGTTATGTTCCCGGGACAACACCTGCACGATTGCCAGGCGATTTAGCAATGTTGTTGCCAGCTGGTGCTGACATCATTATGCAAACCCATTTTCACCCCACCGGCAAAGCAGCTCAGGAGCAAGCCCTGCTGGGTTTGTATTTTGCCGATTCACCTCCCTCCAAACGATTGGTGCCAATTCAAATTCCGGCAATGTTTGGATTTGGGGCGCAAATTGACATCCCTGCAGGCGAATCAAATTATCGCGTTGAAGATCAATTCGAATTGCCAATTGCCGTCGACGCGATAACGGTTGGCGGACATGCTCATTACCTCTGTCGAGAAATGCGAATCACAGCGACCTTGCCTGACGGCAAAAAGAAACTATTGTTGGAAATCAACGACTGGGACTTGGATTGGCAAGACCGATACACATTTGCGGCGCCCATTGCCTTGCCCGCGGGAACGCAATTGCAGACAGAACTGATTTACGACAATTCGACATTGAATCCGCGAAACCCCTACTCTCCCCCGCGTCGCATACGCTGGGGGCGCGAATCCAATGATGAAATGGGCAGCATTACGCTTCAAGTCGTCGCACAAAACGAAGCGGAGCGAGACCAATTAACCGAAGCACTCGGCAAATATGTCAATCAAACCATGTTCCAACGATTTTCGGCAGGTCAATCGATCGCCGATCGAATTTTGCAACTCGATGAGAATAAAGACGGAATGCTGGACCGCGACGAATCACCACCTCGTTTGGCCGGGAAGATCTTTGACCGCCTCGACTCAAATGGCGACAATCGGCTGGATAAATCAGAACTGGAACGTCTGCGACAACTGACCAATCAGTTGGGTTTGCCTTGGGATAACACTAAACGCGAAAGGGACCGTAAATGAAAATTGGTCGTCACACCCAAACCTACTTGTTGGGATGGTTGTTGATTTTTTTGACGAGCTCTGCGATCAGGTCGCAAACCGTCGATTCGTCACCTGAAGATTGGCAATGGCAAGACAGCCACGGAGAGATCCATCGGCCTTGGAGTGATTCCCAAACCCAGGCGATCGTCGCAATCTTTGTGACGACGGATTGTCCCATTGCCAATGCGTACCAGCCAGAAATCAGGCGACTTGCCGAACGATTTGGCCCACGTGGCATTCGGTTTTACCTGTTTTATCCTGGCTTGCAGGTTGACGATCCTGCCATCAACGACCATCGCAAGGAATATCAAATTGATTTGCCCAGCATTGGCGATCCAAACCACAAATGGGTTAAACAATTTGAAGCTGCGGTGACACCTCAGGCCATTGTCTTTCGGCGAGGTGAATCAAAGCCAGCCTATACAGGGCGGATCGACGATCGTTTTGCGGACTATGGCAAACGCAGAGCCCAACCCACGAGCCAGGAATTGTCCAATGCCTTGGAATCGATCGAGGCGGGTGCCGAAGTATTAGTGCCAGTAACCGAAGCAATTGGTTGCCAAATCGAGTCGCCGTCATCATGGGCAACGCTAGTCCAACCGATCTCGATTGCAAATCAAGAGACGAATCGGCAATCGAGCGACAAATATATCCCGGCTCAACCCAATGGGCGGGAAGCCGAACAATTGGAATTGTCGTTTGTCGACAAAAAGCGGGATCGAGAAATTCCGCTCCGCGTTTATTTGCCAAAGGACAATGCCGCCGCTCCGGTAATTCTATTTAGCCATGGACTGGGTGGTAATCGCAACGGTTCAAAGTTTTTGGGAAATCATTGGGCTCAACAAGGTTATCTGGCCGTGTTTATGCAACATCCGGGTAGCGATGAAACCGTGTGGCGCGATGCGCCGTTACGCGAACGAATGGCGGCCATGAAACAGGCTGCCAATGGGAAAAATTTGTTGTTGCGAATTGCTGATGTGCCAGTTGTTATCGATCAACTTACGACATGGAACCGACAATCCGATCATCCTATGGCAGGCCGATTGGATTTAGATCGACTGGGCATGGCGGGTCATTCATTTGGGGCCGTCACAACCCAAGCTGTGAGTGGACAAACGGCCATCGGGCGGGCGCTGGGAACAGACCCCAGAATCAAAGCCGCGTTGATCTTGAGCCCTAGTTCCCCGCGTGCCGGCAAACCGGCCGCAGCCTTTGGCACGGTCAAATTGCCGTGGATGTTGATGACGGGCACTGACGATTTATCGCCAATCGGTGATATTGATATGGAGTCCCGGTTGGCCGTTTATCCAGCGCTTCCCACCGGTCACAAATACGAACTCGTTCTCGATGGTGCACAACATTCGGTGTTCAATGATCGCGAACTGTTGCCGAGATCCCAGCCGAATAAGCCCGCACATCATAAAACGATTATGCAATTGTCGACCGCATTTTGGGATGCCTATTTGCGAGAGCAAGCTTCGGCCAAACAATGGCTGCAAGGCGAAGGGCCGCGAGAGATCATGGACAAAAACGATCGCTGGCAATCAAAATGACCGACAAGGTTGGCGATCGATCAGAACCGAAGAGGAGTCCCCCTCCGGTTTGATTCAATCGCTATGCACCGGCATTTCGGACCTCTGCGGTCGGCGACACGCATAGTTCGGAATTGTGATCGCAATTGTCGATCAAACGTGAATCAGTCCAGGGACTTCAAAACCAGCACGGTATTCTTTGGTAATAAAGGCTTGAGCGCGATCATTGCCCACCGCCTTGAGTTCCTCGGCGCGCCACTCAAAACTGGCCTGACTGCGATAAGCCACAATTCCAAGCAACACGGTCTCGGTCAATCGGCTGGCATAATCAAAGTTACACGTTGTCGGGCTGCCCGTCTTGGCTGCTTCGACCCATTCGTTCCAGTGACCGATCGAGTTGGGAATAATTGATTGGGGCGCGGCCATTCCAGCAAATTTATCTGCGGGGAGCAGTTGTCGGCGGCCATAATCGGCGGCAAGCATTCCTTGGTCACCGACAAATAGAATTCCTAGCCCCCAATCCGACAACGGTTTTTGTTCCGCATCCAGTGTTGTTTTTACGAAGTCGAAATTTGCGCCGCCATCGGCCCAATGCAATTTGATTTTGGAACCATCGGGTTGCGGAAAATCGTAGATGGCACGGCACCAAGCCGGTGCGCCATCTTCGTGGACTGCGGGCCCTTCGGCTGTCACGTGATCCGGTGACCGCAATTTCAAAGCCCAAAAAGGTAAATCCATCACATGACAAGCCATATCGCCAAAAGTGCCTGATCCAAACTGCCAAAAACGTCGCCAATTTGCCGGGTGAAGATTAGGGGAATAGGCTCGCTGTTCTGCCGGACCAAGCCACAAATCCCAGTCCAACGTTGCGGGGATTTCGTGTTGACCAGGTTCAAAGCGTCCATCGGACCAACCTTTGTTGCACCACGTGTATACCGTGTGGACTTTTCCAATGACATGAGATTGGATTAGCTCAACGACTCGCCGATAATTTTCATCCGCATGAATTTGAATCCCCATTTGCGTGGCCACGCGATGTTTCGCAGCAAGTTGAGCCAGGGTTCGCGCTTCGACGACGGTATGAGTCAAAGGTTTTTCGCAATAGACGTGTTTTCCAAGGCTAAGCGCTGTTGCAGCGGCCGGAGCGTGAGTATGGTCAGCTGTAGAAACGACAACGGCATCAATTTCCGACCCAAGTTTGTCGAACATCTTTCGGTAATCGCGAAATTTTTGAGCAGACGCAAATTCGGCAGAGGCTTGATTCAGGTAATTTTCATCGACGTCGCAAAATGCAACCCAATTTTGGTCCCGCATTTCGTCGATATTGTGTTTGCCTTTATTGCCGACCCCAATGGCGGCGAGGTTTAACCGCTCGTTGGGCGAGCTTGTGATCGTTTGAGACCAACCATTGTCGGCATAAATGGCTGCGGCCAACCCGCCAGTAATTCCCGCGCTGCGACCGATAAACTGCCGACGATTGATTTGTCTTGCCACAATGAACTCCTCTAAAAATTTAAATAAGTGTTTTTCAATTGCAAGCCAATTGCAACTCTATTCTCGGTTCATCTCGCTCAATAATTTTCGTTTGCTTCGGATGAATTGTCTTTGTTTTTCATTTCTTGCTGCCCATTTTCTCCAGCTCCTTGGCCGTCCCGATCCGCACCCCCATCCGTTCCTAAGTTGGTACTCGTACTCGTACTCGTACTTGTACTTTTATTGGTACTTAAACTCGTACTCGTAAATGTACTTGAACCGGCAATTGATTCCCCTTCCCCTTCAGCTGTACCTTCAGCTTTACCTTCAGATTCAGCTTCCCCTTCCCCTTCCCCTTCCTCTACGTCGTCGTTTTCTATTTCACCATTCTTCAGTGCCAATCGTTTCCAATGTTGTAACCTTTTGCGAATGGCCTCAATTCGTTGTTTGCATTCTTCGACGTGTGCCAACAGTTCTTCGCGGTTCTGTTTGAGCAGATCTAGCTCTAGTTTAAGTTCATTGATGGCATGC
>JBGSMY010000322.1:0-1948 GCA_041739975.1 Pirellulaceae bacterium | reverse complement strand
CTGGCTCGGACTACAACGCGTATACGACTTCGCCAGAGCTTGGGATACCTTTGGACCAGAAACCACAAACAAAAAGTCAACGAAAAAAAATTTAAATAAAAAAACTTGTGTGGTACGATGAGAGCAAGCTGGCTAGGGGGCCGACTACTGTAGTCGCCGCTGTCCTCAGCATCGATTGGTGTTTAGCGTTCTAGCTGTCAAACTTCCGCTCATGCCAGCAAGCTGGCAGGGGGCGACTACTGTAGTCGCCGCTGTCCTCAGCATCGATTGGTGTTTAGCGTTCTAGCTGCCAAGCTTTGCTTCCTGCCAGCAAGCTGGCTTTGGGGGTCGACTACCGTAGTCGCCGCTGTCCTCAGCGGCGATTAGAGCAAAGTTTGCTGGTTAGACGTCAATAAATCAAAGACTTTTCTTGCTCCGTTGTCAGCTAAGCTTTTTTGCCGTTTTCGTTTTAGTTAAGGCGAGACAGTTAGATTGGTTTCCGCACACACCCCGCTTCGACCTGACAAGTTACGGCGATGCGCGAAAAAAAACCATGCAAAAGCGATTCTCGAAAGCTGCACGACCTCTGAGCTGGCTGAGAGCAAAGTTTGGCAACTAGACTAACGCCGCCGGTGAAACACCGGCGGCCACGTTAACACCGGCGGCCACGTTAACACCGGCGGCCACGTTAACACCGGCGGCCACGCCCGCCTAAGAGCCCAAGATCGGTGAGAGCCAGCGTTCAGCTTCGGCGACGGGAATCTGTTTGCGACGAGCGTAGTCCTCAAGTTGATCGCGATTGATTCGATTGATGGCAAAATATCGCCCTTGCGGATGGGCGAAATATAGCCCACTGACACTTGCCCCTGGCCACATCGCATAAGATTCGGTCAATGTGATCCCCGTCTTGGCTTCCACATCTAACAACTTCCACAATGTCGCCTTTTCCGAGTGATCTGGATAAGCCGGATAGCCGGCGGCCGGCCGAATACCACGGTACTCCTCGGAGATTAATTGTTCGTTCTGAAAATCCTCGTCGTATCCAAATCCCCAGTCTCGTCGAGCTCGATAATGCAAATACTCGGCGAACGCTTCGGCCAATCGATCCGCCAGGGCTTTGACCATAATCGAATTGTAATCGTCCAATTTGGCTTTATAACGATCGGCCAGCTCATCACAACCAAATCCAGTCGAAACTGCAAACGCGCCAATATAGTCAACCCGCCCCGTTTCCCATGGTGCAATATAATCGGCCAATGATCGGAATTGTGTCTGGCCTTGGCGTTGCCATTGTTGCCGCAACATGTGTAATCGGGCTATCTCTTCCGTCCGACTGGTGTCCGAGAACACGATGATGTCATCGCCCACACTAGCGGCTGGCCAAAATCCATAAATGCCTCGCGCGGTCAATCGTTTCTCATCGACCAATCGTTTCAACATTTTCTGCGCGTCGCGATATAGTTCCCGCGCTTGCGTCCCCACAATTTCGTCTTCTAAAATTTTGGGAAACTTACCCGCTAATTCCCAAGACTGAAAAAATGGCGTCCAGTCAATGTAAGGTACCAGTTCACGGAGATGCAAATTCGTTACTAATCGACTTCCCGTGAAACTAGGTGTGTCAATCCGCACCGTGTTCCAATCGGTGGCAAATCGATTCTTAACGGCATCGGCATACGAAACCAAATTCAATTGGCGGTCTTCATAAGATTTGACCAGTTTCGTTTGCAATCGACGATTGTCTTCGACAAAGGTCGGCCCTAGTTCTTTGCTTTGTAATTTGTCGACAACGCCCACGCTGCGCGAGGCATCGAGAACATGGACAACCGGTTGGTCGTACTGCGGCGCAATCTTAACGGCCGTGTGTTTATCGCTCGTGGTCGCTCCGCCAATCAATAGTGGAATGGTCAATCCGCGGCGCTGCATTTCTTTGGCTACGTGGACCATTTCATCCAGGCTCGGTGTGATCAGC
>JBGSMY010000312.1:0-82414 GCA_041739975.1 Pirellulaceae bacterium | reverse complement strand
ATGACTGCGACTTATCTGACCTCGATGGTGTATTGCGAAGTATCGTTAGCAATTTGGTTACAGTACACATCTCCCGTCTGGGTTTTACTCGGGGCTTGGTTGTGGTTTGGTGAAACGCCACAACGTCGCGAGCGTTATCCGTGGGTGTTGCTGATGTCGGGTGTGATGGTGATTATTGTATTTGGCCCATCATCCGGTTCGCCATTGGGGATTTTTCTGGGTTTGATGTCGGGGTTTTTTTTTGCTGGCGTAGTCTTGACGTTACGCTGGCTGCGCGATGTGGATCCGGCATGGGTTGTACTGGTAAATCATTTATCAACGGCACTACTATTACTGCCATTTGTTCTGGCGCAAAACATCTGGCCGTCGGGCGGACAGCAATGGTCGCTATTGGCCTTATTTGGCTGTCTGCAAATGGGTTTGCCTTATGTCTTATTTGCTAACGCCATTAAACAAATTTCCAGTCGCGAGGCATCGGCCCTGTTATTGTTGGAGCCGCTTTTGGTCCCGGTTTGGGTATTCATTGCCTATCGTCACCTCCCGGAATACCAACCGCCGGCTATCTCGGTGATAGTCGGCGGCGTAATGATATTAGTTGGATTGTTTTGGCGCTATCGACTTAGTCGTCGAGTCCCAAGCTAATCGTCCGATCGACTTTTACCGGAATATCTTTGGTCGACTTGAAGAACTTAACTTTGGCAACCACGTTTTCCGGTTTGCCAGCCAAACGATAACTGGTGTTGTAAGTCATATCGCCACCAAAACCAAAACTCGACGTGCCCGCGCTAGACGATTCGATTTCTTTGCCAGCCGCATCAGCAAATGTCAGCTCTTGCAACATTTCCAGCGATTGTTTGCTTTTGAAGTTGACAATCGTCCCGGCATCGCCAAAAGAATCTTCGCTAACTTCTTCAATTTCGCAAGCGATGGTACCCAGTGTCACTTTTTGTCCGGCTTTGAGCAGAATTTTTTGTTCTGCCGAAGTTGGATCAGCACCGGCGGTCAAAATAATTTCGCCTTGGATCTGGAGTTTGGCAGTTCCTGAAGGCGGAACTTCTGCAGCGCTAAATGGTATCGTCACCGCTTTACCGTCTTCGTCAATTTGAGAAAAGAAACCAAAATCGGAAAAGCGTTCGCCGGATGAAAGCTCCTTGCCGCCGCTGACGGAAAGTTTTGGTGTCTTGCCTTTGCTTTCGCCCACTTTGATGATGTGTAGAGTTGGCGATTCGAATCGCAGATGAACCTCAACTCCAGGACTGCGACCCATAACCAGAGATTGGCCGTATTCATCGTTAGGTTTTGGACGGGCGATCGATATTCCGGCAACAGTTACCTTGACGTCGGTTTGCCAGGCGTTTGCTGTGGTAGCTGTCGAACAAAGAATTCCACAGGCAATCGCCAAAACAAAATACAAATGGGTTAAATGTTGGTGAATTGGATTGTGCTTACAGCGCATGGTAGTTGTTTCTCCGACGGGTTAATAGGAATTAATGGTCTGGAACAAATTGGTATACTGTGCGGAAAAGAGCTTGACGTGTTCTGGCATTATGAGCAAATCGCAACTTAGTTATTGTTGCGGCCAGAAAAAATCGAAATCGTGCTAGTTGTCGGTCGCCGCGTCAAAACTCAATACAAATGGTTTTGATTCTAAATAAAGTTCTAATCGTTCAATGGCCGCGGGGGTAGCCGTTTCGGCCTTTTCCACAACGCGTCGTTGAATTTTCTGGGCCTCCAAATATTCGCCTTTTGCTGCTAAAGCGGCCGCTTTCGTCTCCAAGTTAGACATTGATTCACCGTCAACCGCAATCGATTGCTCGACTAGTTTCAATGCACTGTCTGGGTCGCGAATCGAATCATCAGGGCAAGCGGCCAGGAGCCAGGCCTGACGTTGCCATCCGGTCGAAAGTTTTTTTTCGTCAGCGGCGGTGCGAAAATCAGCCAACGCCTCTTTCCAGTGCCCCAGCCCCAGATGGGCGTCGCCCCGATTGATCCATCCCGCTCCATTTTCCGAGGCGAGTCGACACACCGCATCGTGATCCTCCAGGGCACCTTGCCAATTGCCTTGTGCGGCCCGACACAGCCCACGCCCCGTGATGGCTTGCAAGTCGTTCGATTGTTGGTTGAGCACATGTTGATAGTCGGCCATTGCATCGGCAAAACGGCGCTGTTGAAATCGAACTTCCGCCCGGTTAAACCAGCCATTCAATTCATTGGGTTGCAGTTCAATCATGCGGGTGAAACAGCGTTCCGCAGTTTCCCATTCGCGGCCTTGAACCTGGGCTATTCCCTGGCCGCGCCAGGCCCGCCAACTATTGGGCTGTTTGTCCAGCGTCTCTTCAAAGTCCGCCGTGGCTTGGCGCAAAATCTCATTGGCTTGATCTTGATTGCCGACTTTGGCAAAGTCAGCCGCCAAGTGAAGTCGTCGTTCTCCGCGTCGGCACAGCGCCCAGCCCAATAGTTGCGTAACGTATGCGGCGCGTTCGGTGCTAAGCGATTGATTTTGAGCGGCCCGACATTGTTCGATGAGCCGGTTGTACTCGACGGCTGTTTGTAAGTTTTGGGAACTGGACTGCAATTTGGCGATGAGTGTTTTTTGCTCTTCCTCGCTCAATGTCGCGGTCGGCGATTGAACGGCTCCCTGATCTTGTGTCGGCGGTGTCGACTGGCGATGACTGGCCGCAGTTTGGGACGCAGGCAGCAGGAGAACAGTGAATCCGAGGACGACCGGCAAAGAGGCAATAAATCGATGAAAATTAGTTTGTTGCATGGTCGTATTTCCTGACGGTAGAATCGACGAACTTTGGGAGCGATTGAGGACAATCGCGCAACTATGGTGGTCAGCCCTGCGGTTTCGTCATGCTCATCGGATCGAGCGCTTTTTGCAGTTCGACCGGGTCGACAATATTTTGCTCGGTACACAACTGTCGAATTGTTTTGCCGGTGGCAAATGCTTCTTTCGCCAACTTGGCAGCCTTTTCGTAACCGATCAACGGATTGAGGCTGGTTACCATCGACAAACTTTTCTCGACGAACGACTCACATTCCGCGGCATTAGCTTGCAGTGTCGTGGCGCAGAATTCCACAAAAGCTCGCGTACCGTTGGCTAAAAGCTTAATGCTTTCGAGCGCTGTGTGACCCATAACCGGCATCATGATATTCAGTTGAAATTGTCCGCCGGCAGCGCCACAAACGACCATGGTTTGATCATTGCCCATGACTCGAGCTGCCAGCTGCATCATGCTTTCGCACATCACCGGATTGACTTTGCCAGGCATAATCGAGCTACCCGGTTGGCGATCGGGAAGTAACACTTCAAAAAATCCACAACGCGGGCCCGATCCCAACCAGCGGACATTGTTGGCAACATTAAACAGTGTCGAGGCAATGGTCCGTAAATGGCCGTGGCAATCGACCAAGCCATCTCGTTGGGCGTTGCCTTCAAAATGATTGATCGCTTCAACGAAAGGAATGCCGGTTTCTGCCGCTAGGCATTCACTGACGCGACGACCAAATTCGGGGTGAGTGTTGATCCCCGTGCCAACTGCTGTACCGCCGACCGGCAATTCCAGAACCGCTTGCAACGCTAACTCAGCGCGTTTGACGGACAATTCTAATTGTCGCGCGAAGCCGCTGAATTCTTGGCCAAGTGTTATGGGTGTCGCATCCATCAAATGGGTGCGTCCGATCTTGATAATCGATTCCCATTGACGGGCTTTGTCTGACAACACGTTGTGGAATTCGTGGAGGGCCGGAATCAATTGGCCGTGTATCGCCATAGCGACAGCAACATGAATTGCGGTCGGGAACGTATCGTTGGTGCTTTGCCCCATATTGACGTGATCGTTGGGGTGGATGGGCTTTTCGGCCGCCAAACGATCGCCGCCCATCAATTCGATGGCACGGTTGGCGATGACTTCATTGACGTTCATATTACTGGACGTTCCCGAACCGGTTTGATAAACGTCGATGGGAAATTGGCAATCAAAGTTGCCGTCGGCGACTTCTCGTGCCGCTTGCAACAATGCCGCGACTTGCGGGTCGTTCAATCGAACCTTACCGGTTTTAGTCAATTTGCCCAAGTCACGATTGGCCACACCACAAGCGTATTTGACCAGTCCCATGGCATGGATTAAATCTGAGGGTAACGTGTTGCCTGAAATTGGGAAATTTTCGACGGCACGCTGAGTTTGGGAACTGTAATAAGCGTCGGCAGGCACTTGAACGGCCCCCATCGAGTCATACTCCGTTCTCATCTTGCCAGTTTGAGCAGTTGGTTGTTTGCCCTGAGCAGTAGTCGTCATCGAGTCGTCGTCCCTCTGTCTGATTGAACCAAATGTTTATTTTGAGTCACGTTTTTGGTTTGTGATGCTTGAATGGCAACGTTAGATCGCGCCATGCGGAATCCGTATTTTACCCGATTTTGTTCGGTTGCTAAAGTTGTCTGGAGAGCGAAGTAACAGTAAGCGTTCGTTTTGTATCGCGCTGAGACGCCTAGCCGCTGCGCACCATCCCGATCAGCGTCAAAACGCCACTGGGCGTGGCCAAAAGCGATTTTTTAATCACATAATTAACCGAATACAAATAATCAGTCGGTTGTGTGCGCTGTTAACTCGTTTGCGAAGCATCAACGGAGAGATGAATTATGGACTTTCAAGCCCTGCGTAAAGAATATGAGTCGGCAGGTTTGCATGTCGATGGCATGAATGCGGATCCGTTAATTGAGTTTCAAACGTGGTTCAAGGCGGCTGTCGAGTGCCAGCCGGGCCCTTGGCTGGAGCCGAACGCCATGACGTTGGCAACCGCGGATCTTGGCGGCCGAGTCGCGGCACGAACGGTTTTGTTGAAAGGATTTTCCGATCGGCGGTTTGTGTTCTTTACGAACTATGAGTCGGAAAAAGGCAAGCAATTATTAGAGAATCCGCAAGCTTGTCTGTTGTTTCATTGGCATTATTTAGGACGACAAGTTCGGATTGACGGTACGGTAAACAAGACGAGTCGCGCGGAGTCAGAGACTTATTTTCAGATGCGGCCTCGTGGTGCTCAGCTGGGCGCGCATGCCTCGCAACAATCGAGCCGCATCGAACACCGCGCAGAGCTTGAGACTCGTTATGAAGCCGTTGTGCAGAAATTTGGTGACGATCCGGTCCCTGTTCCCGATCAATGGGGCGGGTATTGTTTAACACCTCGCCGCATTGAGTTTTGGCAAGGGCGAGAGAGTCGTTTGCACGATCGAATTGTTTATGAGTTAGTTAACGGTGCTTGGAATAAGTATCGATTATCTCCGTAAGCGTTCGATGCAGTTTGGGAATAGCGCCCTCCGAATAACACTTGACTAGCCCAGGGGATTGTTCTGTTTTTCACCGAATACCCCATGGCTTGCCCAGGGGATCATTCTGTTTCCCACTACACGCACTGCACCATAAAATTCTCTCCGCAGCGCATCCTTCGAATACCCCATGGCTTGCCCAGGGGATCATTCTGTTTTTCACTACACTAAGACTTTTGCTTGCCTTTCCTTGAGGTCATTACTAGAATTCACAATCTTCAATTCCGACTGGCATGCCATTCGGAACCTTCGATTTCCCACTAGACCCTCGTGAGACGATCTATGCTTATCCAACCGTACCACCTCGATGAACTCAAGTTTGCTTGGAACTTTCACGCCTATATTTGTTCTCGCACTTACTATCGTCAACCTTTCGCGGCATTGCGACAGCTCAATAAAGAAACGCTTATCGAATTGCTAGAACCTTATGATCTCCGAGTCCTCGAATCAACGACTGACGAAATCGAATTTCGTGTATTGCTTAGCCTTTCGTATAGAGAGTCAATTGCTACAGCGGCCAGCAAGCTTAAAGGCCGGATAAGCAAATGGATCAATTCGCATTCAATAGCTACTACCAAATCTAAAACCCTCGCGCGTGGATTTTTCGCGGTCACGTCGGGCAAGTCTACCGATGAACAAATCGCTGAATATTTGGGTCGTCAAAGTGAACACCACGGATACGAAGAACGTGCTCGACCACCTGTGTACGTCCGGACGTTTGAAAAGCCAACCGATGCGAAATCGTGGTTGGCATGTGCCCACGTAGTTGCTTCCATAAAGTTTCATATCGTATTGTCAACTCAATGGCGACATGGTGTTTTTGGTGACCGATCGGGTCAAGCCGTAGCCGATTATTGGAAGTCTCTTGAACGAGATTGCGGATTTTTTATTTTCAAGGTTTCGTTTGTTCCCGATCATGTGCACATTGCTGTTGAAACTAATCCAAGTGTGTCGCCTGCTGATGTTGTTTTATTGTTAATGAATGCAGCCCAAAAACTGATGTGGGAACAGTTCCAACAAGACGTAATCAACGCCAAAGTAAATCGGTTATGGCAGGCCAGTGCATATTTTGGTTCCTATGGCGATCTCACATCAAGTGCGCTGGCATCTTTTGTAAATGGCTGGGAGAAATTGGACGGCGATTAGAAAAATCCGTTGGCTTGCGCGTAGTGAAAAACAGAATGATCCCCTGGGCAAGCCATGGTGTATTCGGAGGGCGCGCTGAGAGACTTTTCGGCGGGTTACTGGTGTAGTGAAAAACACAAAGTACCCCTGGGCAAGCCATGGGGTATTCGGAGGATGCGTTGCTGGGAGAATTTTATGGTGCAGTCGGTGTAGTGAAAAACAGAACGAGTCCCTGCGCAAGCCACTGGGGTATTGGCACTGCGCGCTGTGGCATTGAGGGCGGCAATTGCAAACGGTTGGATTAGCCGCTAGCCAAAACACGTTACAATAGACCTTTGGCCCGATATTCCAAACCAACAATTCGATCGCCACGTTTGAAAAGGACCTGTCATTCATGCGCAAACTTGCTTGGGGCCCGGGATTATTAGTAACCGCTGCGTTTATTGGACCGGGGACAGTGACAACGGCCAGCAAGGCCGGGGCCGAGTACGGGTTTGCCCTGTTGTGGGTGGTGGTACTGGCTATTTTGGCCACAATTGGGTTGCAATCGATGGCGGCGCGATTGGGGTTAGTCGCGCGGATGGGATTGGGTGAGGCGTTGATGCGAGCGTTGCCCAATTTTTGGCTGCGGTTGCTGGCTGCAGTGTTGGTGATTGCCGCGATTGGATTTGGCAATGCGGCTTATCAAACAGGGAATTTGACCGGCGCTCGTTTGGGATTAGAAATTGCCACCGGATGGAGTTTGCAATGGGGGGCCGATAGCGAGCCGGCCACGACCGCCACGAGTGGTTCAACGCCAATTGCTCGCCCCAGTTTTTGGCCGGTGTTGATGGGCGGTCTGGCGTTTGCACTATTGTATTCGGGCGTCTATAAAACGATTGAACGAGTACTGATTGCTTTTGTGGTTTTGATGAGCGTGACCTTTATCATTGCGGCCGTTATGTCGGTATCAGATTGGGCCGCCGTGGGACAAGGCCTGGTGGTCCCGCGAATACCGTTGTCGCCGCCGGGAGTGGGGCTGACAATTCTTGCGTTAGTGGGTACGACGATCGTGCCATACAACTTGTTCTTGCACGCCAGTGCGGTGCAGAAGAAATGGGATCAGGAACAATCGGTCGAGGAATCGTTGCGGCAGTCGCAAATTGATTCTACCGTCGCGATTTCGTTGGGCGGGGTGATGACGGCGTCCATTGTAATCTCCGCTGCCGTAGCGTTTCATTTTGCCAAGTTGCCGTTTTCGGGTATCAGCGGAATGGCGGAGGGGCTTTCTCCATTAGTTGGCAAATTCGCGGCGCGTTGCTTGCTTGGTATTGGATTGTTTGCAGCCGGAATGACGAGTGCCATCACAGCGCCGTTGGCTGCCGCGTACGCGATAACGGGCGTATTGGGTTGGAAACCCGACCTGACCTCAAACTGGTTTCGTGCGATTTGGATGGTAGTATTAATTGCCGGCACGGTCATGGCCACTTGGATGCCGCGCAGCCCGGAGCAGATGATTGTGATTGCTCAAGCGGCTAATGGGTTATTATTGCCGTTGATGATTGGATTTTTGTTGTTTGTGGTGAATCGAGCGGACGTGATGGGCAAATATCGCGCGGGAAAAGTGATGAACTTGCTAGGCGGATTAGTGTGGCTATTTTCCGTCACGCTGACTTGCAAGACATTCCTGGAACTATTTTGGGTTTCAATGTGAATTTGCCTTATGATGGTCAGTTTCCGCCCTTTAGTTGAACAAGAAGCAGTTCAAGATTGCAGCTTGAATACTCTAAGGGCTGACCCATCAGTGAGTCGAGTTTTTTTCGCTGTTCGTCGTTCAAGACCGCAAAAATCTTTTCCATAATCTCTTGTTCAATTTTTTCGGATGTTTGTTTCAATTCGATTGAAAATGCTCTGCCGGCCTTCCTAATCCGCTCGATTTCTTTTGCTGAAAGTTTGAGGCGTTTGCCAGCGTTGCCAAATTCGACGGCGTAATTAAATCCGCCCAGCACAAACTCGGCACCTTCGGCCAGACGTCCAAGACTTTCTTTTTGATGTTGCGTCAGAATCTGGTCTAATTGCCCAAGGGTTTTCGCGGCAAATGACTTCATCTCTCGAATCTCTCTTTGAGCCGATTCTGTAGATTCGTCACCACTGTAGCCTGGCAAGCCAGAGTCCGTGCGACGTTGTAGAAGCGCTTGATGAAACTCTCGATCATTGCCCGATAGCTGTTCTATTCCTGCCAACTGCTCATTGGTCAGGTCGAGCCCTGCCGCCAAAGCGGAATCGGTCAAGTAAAACAGAAGGGATTTACAATAGGCATAGTCGCAAAGCAATTGTTCAACCCTCATTCTCTTAGCCACACTAGCTTTGGACAATCCAGATGTTGAAGTCTCGCCCACGAAACGGCCAGTTATATCCACTACATACTTGTTTGGTAGGAACAAGCCACTGAATTCCTTTCCGGAATTGCCCGATTCCTCAAAATGACGATGCAGTTCATCAGCGTTTTCTATTTGCCAAAGAATTACGTCCAAGGGCGGAAGTCGTTGCTCCACAAACTCCCGAAATACCGAATCGAATATTTCCTTTGATGGCGGATCTAGCGATTCGGTCATTGCTTCAAAATACTTCGCTTTGTGCGATTTGACAATATCTTCATACTCGACCGCAGACTTTAGGCTTACCTCAAATAACTGCCGTTGGTCAGTTTCAGAAATGTTTAGATGTTCGCTCACTTTGGGAATCGCAATGGTCTGACGAATGCCGAGTTGACGAACGAGATATCGAAATTGTAATTGTTGAAATCGTTCTATTTGATTCGCTAGGAAAATTCGTTTTAAATCATGGCGAAAGCTTTCGACGACCTTTTGTATTTGCAAATTCAATTCTGACGTTATCTTTCTGTCATTCTCATTGACCAAAACGATTAGCTCACGTCGTTGGGCTTTAAAACGCTTTAGAACATCGTCCAGGTCTGCCGTCTGCGCGACGGTCATATCTAATTCCGCCCGTGCGACATCGTTTTCCAGAAAATTGATTTCGTTGTCGGTGTCATCAATGTTGCCAATCGAAAACTGAAACATTTCGAACTTGCCGTCTGCAAGTCGCAGTGAATAAAAAGCGATTCGCTGGGATCCGTTTTCATATGCATTGAATTGAGACAGCAGCGGGCAGTTAATAAAAAGGCACATAAACAACAATACGACCCCAACCGCCACCCGAGTTGATACGCAATCGATCGTAAACCAATGTCCATTCGGAAAATTGAAAATTTTCATAACAGCCTTCTTATCCGACGGGTTGTGCCTTGGCCGCCATTTCAACAATGTTTAATCGAGACCAACTGGTTTAAAAGTTAAAAAAATTGCTGGCCAATTTACATCATCTATATGTTTTGGCGTTTGTCTGAGATGACACCGGGCGACTATTTAAATAAAACAAGAGCATTGGAGTCGGGAGGGACCAATCGACTTGTCGACTTTGCAACCTATAAGGATACGACTTGCGGTTGAAAGGGTTTACAGATTCACCAACTCCGTCGGATCCGGGCAATTCTCCTATGACGACCTCACAGGGTAGGAGTTCGACGGTGTCCATGATCGATTTTGTGAATATTTTGCAATTAAGACATTCCGCTCGGGTCAGTACGATGAGTAGTTTTGAAGGTGTCCTAGACAACAATTTTCGTTTCGAGTCACTGGGCTGGAATTTAGCCAAGATCGATTCCAGTTCGAGGAAATCGTTCGAATTGAGGTTGGACAAACTCTCATCAGTTGCGCGATTGGCCCGTATTTGCGAATCGATGAATGGACCGGCATTTAGCATGGCAAGCACAGAGAATAATAGCAAATACAAAACGACGAAGCGCAATGAAAACGTTGGATCGGGAAAGATTTGTAATCTTGCCTCTTTTAAACGGAAAGTTATAATCAGAGCGGTAATCACCAGAACGCAGATCGTCAGATCCATGAAAAACACAATTTCTGGCGAAACATTCACTGGCCCAAAGCATCCGCAAGAATCGACATCGAGCGCCCATTTGTTCCAAGAAACGAAGGCAAAACTTACGAACAACGTCAACGTAACCAAGAGGGCGTGCAACACATGCTTAAAAGACAATAGCCATATCGCAACCGAGAGTTCGAAGATCGTCAATGTGGTAAGTGCGATCTCAGAAATTTCATGCCCTCGGTTAGGAAAGGCAAGTTCAACGCTTGTCAATTTAATGAAACTGGCAATCAGTAACACCAAACTTGTCAACAACATCGCGCCAGTTCGAAATAATAGCATTTCATGCCCCCCGTTGGGACCGCAACAGCTAGTTTGTGTTTTTCAAGACGTAAGCCTGGCAGTCAACTGGACCTAACTCCCCAGACGAAAATCGTATTGTCCGCTCAAGCGTTTCCTTGAATTGAGCGCCCTTGAGTGCAACTTGAACGACCATAACATTGGGATTTTGAGTTGGGTTCAATTCGATTTCAAACAGTTCC
The DNA here is from genome assembly GCA_041739975.1 of Pirellulaceae bacterium. Classification (GTDB taxonomy): domain Bacteria; phylum Planctomycetota; class Planctomycetia; order Pirellulales; family Pirellulaceae; genus BJ22. Next base: position 71,494 of record JBGSMY010000312.1, on the reverse strand, counting down.
TTATCAAAATCAATCTGGATCGATTCCGCGACATCTGTGGAGTCCGTTGTTATTTCGATGATAGCTGTTTTCACTTGAGGCGACAAGAAAATCGTTTGCCGATCTAGTTGAATGTTTGTCGCGCGTCGGATATTAAGCGGTAATGCATAGTGACCTTTAGGCCCTTTGGCGATGATATTGAGAGACTCCAGTTGGGGATATTTTTCTAACACTTGAGGCGAAATTCGCACGGTTTTTTCCAGTCGTTTGATCCTTTTCCCAATTTTCTGTACCTGCGGACTTACGTCGACTATTGAACCTGGCAATTCCCATTTTCCCATCGACGTCTCGATATTAAGGAATTCATCGTCTTCATCCAGGCAATAGGCATAAAAATCAAATACGACTTCACTCGGCAACGGCCTGCCTAGATCGAAGTCCAAGCTACCGGATGGAAGATCGGTCACGATTGCGGGAAAGACGTCAGAAGTTAACAAAATGTGAATCACACCCGTTTTTCCCGTTTCGTCGATCCACCCGATTCTCGCCGATTCTGCTCGCTTCTCCCGCAAATACCTCAACGAATAGGCCATTGAGACCTTTAAGTCGTCACCAGGATCGAGTGTTGTGGTGGAAAGATCGCATTTAGCACATCCGCAGGAAACAAGAGGAACATCAAGTGTAACAGTCTGCCTTGTTGAGTTCTTGATCAGAAAGGTGTGCTCAACTCGCCAAGAATCTTCCCGCTGCAAATCCAAGATGACGGGTCCGACATCGTAGACCACTTCGCTCGGCAGTTCTGTATTGTTGCACCCGCACAATAAGCAGTAAGCAATTAAAAACAAAATCCAAGCCCAAGTTTCCAATCTCATTTAAAACTCCGCAGAAACGTTATTCCAGCAATGACTGCCAAGACCGCAAATAAAGCAAACAATACGACACGCCCTGTCTGGGACGCGTCGCCATTTCCGGAGGCATGTTGACGAAATTGTTCATCGGCATTTTCAATTTGGTTTGGCGGCAGAACCACAGTTGCTGCCCCACTGCCAATTTTTGTTGTATCGATATCGAAAATACTGACGCGAGTCTTACCTTTTTGGTGCTCAAATCCCAAAATGCTACAGTCCTTAGTAATTTCCAAATCAAATGCTGCGTCGGTCGGAGATTCATCGCGGAAGTCGGTAAAGGTCCAACGTTTCACTTCACACAGCGATTTGCCACCAACAACAAAAGTACCGCGTGCGACAATTGCCTGCATTGGGAACCGAACTCCATTTTTTAACTCCACGAAATCAAGATAAGTAATTTTTTCAATTTCTGTTTCTCTTTGGAGCAAAGTTGGGCGTCCACCAGAATCGTCAAACAGCCAATTAATCGATAGCGGCGTAGGGCCAGAAGTCGAGGCTGTGATACGCAGTAGGCTGGGAGTTTGATTTCCAGTCGATTCCCGAGATTCGATAAATTCAAAAATGCCCGCCTTTATTTTTTCTCTGAAAATAGCACCGGCTGAAAAGCCGGCACTGACGTAGGGGCAAAAAAAAGCTCCACTGATACTTGAATCGTTCAAATAGTCAGACGGCGCTAAACTAGCGAAATTAGCTCTCAGCGATTCCGAAAATCGTGATCCTTCAACAGAAATCGCGCTCGGATGGTACGACAATCGGACACCGTTGTGACTTACAATCGTCGCGCTCGAAAAGCTCGATTGACCTCCGGATGTATGAAAGGGAGAGTCAATGATTACTTCGACCCTGTAGCTATTCCCACGCACGACAAGAGTACCGTGAGCCTGCTCCAAATCTGGATCGGTTTGATTTTGAAAGAATGCGTCGTCAACTTTGGTTGTTAACGACTCATGCCAACCAGATACCAGCGTAAACTTTGCCGAAAAAGCCATTTCACTTTTTGCGCGTTGCAGCGATGCATCGATTGCATTTAACGTGGTTGTCACATTTTGAGCATGAGCAAATGCGAAGGAGAAAGAAATGAGCCATGCGCTCATCAGAAGCCGTAAACCAATGAACGGAAACAAAAAATAGTTACGTTCCAAAGGTCGTTGATGAACCTCAATCGTTCGAGATTCCCTAAATCTCCCCGAGTCGCCAACAAGGTTGACAATACGTTCCGACCTAGGAATGCACAAAGAACTCATTTAGAATCTCCACGATTTGACCGAATCCGCATTCTCGACCATGTCGCGGCCTATCGTGATCCGGAATATTCGATTTGCAACCGCATGATGCTAAAACAAACATGCCTTTTGAGGTGTGAAAATTGCGACGCCGAATATCTGCTTTACGCGGAAACAAATTTTGGAAGAATAGCCCTAGCTTATCATTGAGTCACAGGCTTCGGAAAACCATTTTCTGTCGCCATCCCCACAACACCCTTCAACCAAAGGATCTAATAACAATCAGGATAAGGAATTGATTTATTGCATTTAAAATTGACGCATCCGCTGTTTGCATACGCCGCCCATGTCATACACGGTGTTCCAGACATATGGAATCGACAGGCAGAACCGGGACTGGCAACACACCTTGGATACGCACTCTCCGTTTCATAGTCGCGGTACCATACTAGGACAGGCTGATTATTAACAATACATTCTGTTTGCTGAAGGTGACAGTTTGGGTTCGCAATACATTCTGCATCACGCCCCGGGGCCCCAACACCCATCGTAGTACATTCATAATCTTCAATTGTCGGGATTTGCGCAATGGCCAGCGATGCAAAGAAAATCGCTAAAATTGACAGTCCCAGAGAACGAAGAACGTTTTTTCTCGCCATGATTTCCTCCAAAGAATATAGATGATGCAAAAAATGCTGGTAACGAGGGCGTGGAGCTACGCTTTGTTGGTGCGCGCGTTAAATCGCAAGATTACCAACTCGAATAAATTGGATTACGGCTCCTTTCACTGATCTAGTGTTTTCGGAACTTCAATTGCGCCATTATTTTTGTTTAGTTTATTCTCGCACTTTTGGAATAAACGTCTTGTAAAGATTGCTTTAGAAAGAATCACAGCTGCAAAGTCGTAGTTGTAAACGTATAGCATCTTGATTGTAAAAAAAAAATGGCTTGTCAAGAACTTTTTTTAATTTTCCCGAAAATCTTTTTGCATTGGATAAATTGACAAGCAGCCCGGCTAGCAAGAAGCTTGCCACCGCCATTTTTAAGACAGTACTCTCAAAAAAGACTCGCTAATCAACGGGGTGAAGCTGACAATAGGCAACAAGAAAAGTTACACGTTCGACTACGTGTACTGCTAACGGCCGAGAACAATTAGGACAGAATCCATGAGTAACCGTTCTAGTCCGAGCTGCTTTACGCTCCACTCAGCGATACCAGATCACCCACAGCGTGTTCGGTGAGAATTGTGCCTAACAGTGTAAAGGTAGAAACATCGTAGACACCGATGCGAATCGTTTGCCCGACCAAACGCAGGTTGCCATCGAAGACTACAATTCGATCGCAGTGCGTGCGGCCGGTTAGCTGCATGGGGCCCGACAGATCGGCGTCCGGGTCGGCCTTTTTACTAGGGCCTTCGACCAAAACTTCTACGGTTTGTCCCAAGAATCGTTGATTGTCTTCTTCGCTAATTTGGTTCTGAATCGCTAACAATTCGTTGTTGCGTTGTTTTTTGACATCCTCGGGAACATCGTCCGGCATGTGATCCGCTGCTTTTGTGCCCGGCCGTTCGCTGTACTTAAAGATAAAGCTGTTTTTGAAACGACAGCGGCGAACAAGTTCACACGTCATTTCAAAATCCCGATCCGTCTCACCGCAAAAACCGACAATAAAATCGCTCGACACGGCCGCTTTGTCACCCAATACCGAGCGAATGCGTTCCATCATCGCATCGTAATCCGCAACCGTATATCCGCGTTTCATTCGCTTAAGGACTTCATCCGACCCGCTTTGCGCGGGAACATGCAGGTAAGGACTGACTTTAGGCAGATCGCGCACCGTCTCCAGCAATTTAAGCGTCATGTCTTTGGGGTAATTCGTCACGAACTTAATTCGCTCCAAACCTGGAATGGGATGAAGCAAGTGCAAGAGATCCGACATGTCGGTGATAACACCGCCGGCCGAATGTTTATAACTGTTGACGGTTTGACCGAGCAGTGTGATTTCTTTAGCACCTTGAGCCGCAAGCTTTTCGGCTTCGGCGACAATTTGGTCCGGCGGACGACCTTGTTCGGGGCCACGCGTCATCGGCACAATGCAGTAGGTGCAAAACTTGTCACAGCCAATTTGAATTCGCAAATAGGCTTGGAACGGCGTGGGCCGCATGCTCGGATCGCGCAGTGGATCAAACGTTTCGTGACTGCGTTTGATATCGGCCAGCGCACCTGCTTTGCGGTCCAAGCTGACAGCCATTTGTTGTTTGGCACCGGCCCTCGCATTGCTGATGAGGTCCGGTACTTGTTGCAATTGGCCGGGCCCAACGATCAGATCGACGTAAGGAGCTCGCTGAAAAATTAACTTTTGATCCTTTTGGGCCATGCACCCCATCACGCCGATGATCTTTTCCGGATGTTTTAATTTGGTTAACCGCAACCGTCCCAACGCACTATAGATTTTGTCTTCCGCATGTTGCCGCACACTGCACGTATTAAACAAAATGGTGTCGGCTTCTTGGGTTGAATCGGTCAGTTCATAGCCATGACGGCGCAGATCGGCCACAACCATTTCGCTGTCCAGCAAGTTCATCTGACAGCCAACGGTTTCGATATAAAGTTTATGCAGTGGTTGCGAATTGGGATCAGCGTTCATTGATTTTGGAAACGAGCTTTCAAATCGTTAGAGCCGAAAAAACTACTCCGCTACTGGAGCGGGTGGGGCCGGTTTGGCGTGCCCCTTGGGTGCACAAATCAGCACGGTGCATGCTCCCAGAATAACCAACAGCAGGCTGGCATAAAATGGCGTGGGGATTTGGTCAAACAAGTTTTTAGTCGTAATTTCGGTAAATGTATTGACGACCGGGGCGAAACCAAACACTAAAGGCATGACGTAAACCGGCTTTCCACCGGAATTGAAGGCATAAATGATTCCGAGTGCTCCGCCGGCACCCGCAGCCCCGCCGAGTAATGACCACATGATCCCGCCAAAATTATTCCAACCACCCGGTTCGGGAAACTGAGGACTTAATAGTACCGGGATCACGACTGCCAACGCAAAGTAGGCTAAGCCCACGCACAAGAATGCGCGAAAACGGCTTTGTCCCATTGCCGCTTGTCCCGCGTGCAAGATCGGTCCATATGCACCCCAGCATAAAGCAGTCAGCGCGATACCAAAAACGATCATCATGAAATTGGAGGAACCGGTATCGGACGACGGCGTACTGGAGTCGGGTGTAGCGGATGTCGTTTTGGGATCGGGTGGTGTTGTCTCCGCAGGAGTCTGAGTTTCCGGAGAGACATCATTGCCTGTGGCCGGTTGGTTGCCTGGCAGGGTCACCGCAGGTGGAGTTTGAGTTTGAGGTTTGTTTTCCGTGTCTTGAAAACTCGTTGGCGTTAATGAAGCCATCGAATTCGAATTGAATTTAGCCGAAGTAAATTTTGAGGTTTCAGAATCGGACTTTAAGAATTGAGCGGCGGGAACGGCCCGCGAATGATCGGGAGTGGGTTTGCTAGGTTTGAAATACATCACGCCTGCGGCTCCGAGGGCCACGAGCGCAACGCCGACATAGAACATTTTTGAAGCGTCGCGCAAGGTTTGATTCATCATCATCGACACGAACGTATTGATCACTGGTGCACAGCCAAAAACGAGCGGCATCACAAAGACCGGTGCCCCACGAAATTTAAATGCAATAATGATGCCAAGAGCACCTAACGCACCCAAACATCCAGCAGCAAACGACCACCAGATACCGCGAATCGACCAATGTCCCTTTTCGCCACTTCGGTACAAGACGATCAAAGGGAAGACGACCGCAATGACAAAGTAGGCCACGCCGACGCAAATAAAAGGCCTTAATAAACTGCGACTTTCGCCATCGCCGAGTCCCATCTGCCCTTGATGCAAAACTGGGCCGTAAACACCCCAGCAGAAAAAAGCAACTGCGACAAAAATCAAAAAGTTAAGATTCATGAACCTGCCCGATTTCAAAAAAGAGATTTCTATCGACGGATTACCCAGCCAATTGGAGCCGACCTTTGAATTGCTTAACCAACGAACGAGAGATCGCTCGTTGCTTGAACCTAAAGCCGATTCCGACGGATGCAGGCCATTCCAATCGAAGGTAAGGCAGTTTACCGCAATCGTTAGGGAGTGGAAACAGCAAGCCGTACAAATAGCGTATTTGCCGTGATTTCATGTGAATATTGAAGAATCGGTCGATGATTCCTGGGCACGATCCACCGGCGATTGTTGGTCGTTACCAATTTTCATCAGCAAAATCACTCTCATCAAATGAATTGAGTTGCCCCAAGTCAAGTTTCAGATTACCCGAATAGTTGGATGTCCCATTCTGATTGGGAGCGGATGGTGGAGTGGGAGTCGGATGCCGCGACGGCGGGGGAGGTGGTACTGGTCGGGTAGGTTCGCCGGTCGCAGACGTTGGTGCATAGGGTTGTTCGGGTTGCGGCTGGGGGTAGGGTTGTTGAGGATACGTTGGCGGAGGAAGTGGTTGCGATGAGTAGGGTTGTCCGCTGTGCGGCGAAGGTGGATTGGACGGCATGGCTTCGGTCGTGCCATAGGGCGAATGGGCAAAAGGCAAGTCCGGCTGAACGTGCGGCGACATCGGCGACGGTGATGCGTAATCTACGGGCCGTCCCAAAGGTTGATCGAGCCCAATCGTATGAGTATCCGCGGCCAAAGGCGCGATCGGCGGGGCCGCTGGCGGCGCCGCGGTCGCCGCCAAACAAGTCAGTTCAAAATCGTATCGCTTGCCCGCTTCAACTCGAACGATCAAGTCGGGTACGGAACCGGCAATGGTTTCAGAACTTCCCGTAACAATCTTGCGACCGTTTACAAAGGTTCCCAGTGTGCTGTTCATGTCGTGCACTTGCAGACCTTCTCGACTGGAAACGATCGAGAAATGTTGCCGGGATAGGCTTTTGTCTTCAAGAGCAATATCACACAGCTGAGAATTTCGTCCGATTCTCATACTGCCTCCCGGCGGGATGATGTGTTTTTGCACCACCCGTTGGTCTTCGCGATCGACGATTTTTAACAGCCAATTCATGAACGCCACGGCCCAAATGTATCAACAAAAACCAAATAATTGTCCTGACCCTCTCGATTCTAGTACGTTTTTCCAACTAACGTCAACCGTCATCGCGGAACGCAATGTCGTCGTACCGAACCTGTTAAATGTCGACATTGCGAATTTGCAAAGCCAACAATGGTTAATGCATTCCGGCTGCAACATGGTCACAGCGCAATCAAGTTAACTGCGCGTGCGGACCATCGTTATGCAGCACGGGCCCAATTTTTCCTCAGAAATGCCCCATCCCTGCCCTATTAGGCGGAAAAATCCAATTGTCAGCTCAAATTTGTCCAATTTCCAGTCGCGACCGCATCTTGACCGATAGCACCCAAGAGTCCTTGGGGACAATCCGCACATTCGATTGAGCTTGGCCGCAACCGTTTACGCCTACCGATAGTGAGGAGATAAACCTTGGCTAAACCTCGGATAACCGCGGTTACTGAGGGTTACATTTCAATTGTTTCTTAAGTACATTATTAAACAATGCCTAATTTTGTTCGAAAACTGCCGGGGTTCACGAGGCGAGCCTCAGCTGGAACTGGGTCCAATCGAAGTCGGGGCTCAGCTGGCGGTTAGTCGAGATCGTCGATGCTTGTGGAACTGTTTTTCCGAGATGAGTCGATTTGGCACAAATCGGCCCGCTCCCGCGAAAGTGCTTTCCCTGGCTCCAACAATTTTTTTATTGACGCATTTGCATTCCAATAATCGCATTATCGATACAGTCAACGCAACTACTTTCGACGGAGAATGATTGAATGTCCGAGCAAAAGCAAAACAAGGGTGCCAGTAAACCGCGCGTCATTATGAACGTCGAGGTCGAGCGAAACGGCGCGTTGGTAAAAGAGGAATTGCCATTTGAGCTGTTGGTAATGGCCGATTTGAGCGGCGACGGCAAAAAGAAAGATCTGCGCGATCGCATGCCGACGCAAATCAATTTGGATAACTTTGACCAAGTCATGGAAAGTTTACGTCCCACATTGAATTTGGAAGTCGAAGTGGGCGACAAGACGATGATGATCAAAGATTTGATCTTTGACAGCATGGACAAGTTTACACCACAAGCGTTGATCGATGCTTTGGTGGAGAAAAATTATGGGCCGATTGCTGAATTGTGGAAGCGACGTGAAGAGTTATTGCAATTGAAAAACGCCGCCAACACCGACCCTGAATTCGCCAAGAAGTTTGGCGAGTTGTTGAAAAAGAAGTAATTGTGTCATTGACGAATTGGGAAAAATAAAACAACGATAGCGAATTCCTGAAATTGAGGTGAGTATGTCCGACGATCTACAAGGCAATCAACCCGCTCCAACCACTTATAAAGAAGATAGCCGGGACCTGTTCTACGATGAATTGTTACAGGTAACCAGCAAAAATTACGAAGAAGGAAAAGTTAAAGCCTGGAAGGACCTAGTGCTCGAGAGTCTGGCGGACAAAGCCCGCTCGACCAAAATCATTCAAGAAATCACTGCTGAGATCGATCGCATCGATCAAGTGTTGAGTGAAGAAGTAAACCGTATTTTGCATCACCCCAAGTTTCAAAAACTTGAAGGGACTTGGCGCGGTCTGCATTACTTGGTTAAGAACTCGATTACCGGTTCTGATTTGCGAATCAACTGTTTCAACTTTTCAAAAGACGAATTGATCGACGAAGCTCAAGAAGTCGACAAGTTCCAGAACTCGGAATTGTTTAAGAAGATCTATTTGCATCGTTATGCCACGCCCGGTGGCACGCCGTTCTCGGCGATTGTGGGCGATTTTGCGTTTTCGCATGCGGCTCAAGACGTGCAGGCGGTGGCCTTGATGGGGCAAATTGCCTCGGCCGCTCACGCTCCGTTTTTGACCACGCCCGATCCTAAGATGTTCGACATCGATGATTGGAGCAAGCTGAAAGATCTGTCTGACGAGGCTGTGGATTTACGCTTTGAAGACGAAAGCATCAAAGAAATGACCGCTTGGCGCAGTTTCCGCAAATCGGAGAACTCGCGATATGTGGTCATGACGATGCCCCGCGTTTTGTCCCGATTGCCGTATGGCAAAGGTGATTGCGAAACGCAGATTCGCAAATTCGGTTACCAAGAACTGCCGATTGGCAAAGATGGCAAGCCGTTGGAATCGACGCCCGACAAATATACTTGGATGAGCAGCGCGTATACGCTGGCCACTCGCATGACGAACGCTTTCCGCGACTACGGTTGGGCGGTGGCGATTCGCGGGCCAGAGTCAGGCGGTAAAGTCGAGAATCTGCCGATTCACTTCTTCACCAGTAAACGGGGCGACACCCAGATTCAATGCCCCACAGAAGTCCCATTGGATATGCACAAAGAAGGCATTTTGGGTCGCGTTGGTTTCATGCCTTTGGCTTACCATGTGAACACCGATTACGCGGCGTTTTTTGGCGCCCAATCCACTCGCAAGCCAACGAAATACGACGATCCCGATGCCAATTCCAGCGAGAATTTGCACAGCCGATTGCCGTACATCATGGCAATCTCACGCGTGGCGCATTTGATGAACGTCATGGCTCGAAACATGATTGGTCAAAACAAGGAACGCGAAGAAATCGAAAACCATCTCGATCGTTGGTTGAAACAATTCGTGTTGTTGAACGATAGCGCCGGCGAGGAAGCAAAAGCGCAAAAGCCATTCCGCGCTGCCAGTGTCAGCGTCGAAGCGGATCCCGATGATCCAGGCGTTTATTACGTTAAAGCCCAATTGCGCCCGCACTTCCAAATCGAAGCGCTGAACACCACATTGTCGTTGGTGGCACGAGTTCGCGACAAGAAGTAGTTTTCAAGCAGCTGTTACTGCGTCGAGTTCAGAAATCGATTCATCTACGGGAGTTGATGTCACAAACTTATTGGTTTGGGCAACGACTCCCGTTTTGATGATATCCCAAGATTATTTCTGTCATGCGCGCGGCATAAGGGTTGGATTGAGTCTCAGTGGTTCAGGTCAGGAATTGGTGGCGAAAAAATTTCGTCGTTGAAATGGCTCGGCTTTCGATCAACAGAGAAATCTAGTTCGTCAGGGATATCTTGATCGCCAGGGAAATTGGCAAGTCAATGAATGAAACAACCACCGAACTCGATTCATTGTGTGCTGAATATGGCTTGCCCGATTTATCAGCCACCATTGGGCGACTTCGCGAACGCCAAGAACAATGGTTGGGTGATGGTGACTGGCTGACAACCGTCGAAGTCTTGGCCGACTTTTACCGCCGTGGCGTCGAAGATCTCGTCAATCAAATTTTGCACCATCCGCGGTTTCAGAAATTGGAATCGACATGGCGATCTTTGCATTGGCTGGTGGGTACCTACGGAGAGTCGGATCATGTCCGTGTTTCCGTGCTCAATGTTACCGCTGTTGAATTAAGCGATGATTTGGAAATCGGGTACCGACGCAGTGTTGTTTTTCAAAAGATTTTTACAGAACGATTTGATACTCCATATGGTCAAGCCATTGGTGGCGATCCCAAAGCGATTGGTTATCCCTTTGGGTTAATCGTTGGCGATTATTATTTTTCAGTCGAATCGGGACAGCCCAGGCCCGACCCAGAACGAGGAATTCGTCCGGCAGCTGATCGATTAAATATGACAACGCTGCAGGAGTTGGCTCAACTGGCTCGGGTGAGTTTTTGTCCGTTTGCTTGCGGGGTAGCGCCCGATGTATTCAATTTAAGCAGTATGACTGGGATTGAAAGGGTCAACAATCTTGCCGAGATTTTTAATCATCCCAGCCGCACGGCCTGGAATCAGTTTCGCCAAACAGATGCGGCCAAATATGTCGCCTTGGTGTTGCCACGGTTTTTAATCCGTACGCCCTATCAAGGTTCGACAGAGAATTTTGTCCGCGAACAGGATGACAAGGGGATCTTTGTTCGCGACCGGTCGTTTTACTTTCGCGAACGATTGGCCGGACGCCACGATCGATTGTGTTGGGCCAATGGTGGCTACGCACTGGCCAATGTCGCGCTCAGGGCATTTGTTAAGTATGGATGGTTTGCCGATATCCGAGGATTTGTACCAGGCGATCGGGGTGAAGGAGGAGTGGTTTCGGAACTGCCGCACCTTTATTGTCAAACGGACGCACCGGGTGTGGCTCCGCTGTGCCCCACGGAGATTGCCATCAGTGAGAATATCGAAGGTGATCTGAGCGAGCTGGGCTTTATGCCATTATACGCCTATCGTCAAACTGACTTGTTTGGCATTTTGTCATGTCAATCTGTGCTGCAACAATCCGACAAGAAGTCGGCCGACTTTCAATTGACGACCATGTTTAATTATGTAATGTGCGTCTGCCGGATGGGGCATGTGCTGAAACACTATATGATGAAGTACATCGGCGGTATGGTTGAGAAACATCAACTGCAGATGGAATTGAATTATTTGGTGCGAGAATTTGTTACCCAAAGCACCAATGCCGAGTCGCGTCGCGAGAAACCGTTGTCGTATGCGGATGTCTTGGTATCCAATGATCCCGATGACCCTGGCGTCTACGATTGCCACTTTACGTTTTCGCCGCATTTTCAATTTGATAATGTGGCCGCAAGCATTTCACTGCAAACAGTATTAAGGAAAGGTGAATGAAAACCGATTCCCTCGATCAAGCCATAGCCGAATTCAACGCCGGCAATTTGGATGCGGCCGTGGCCACTTGCGAGGCAGCGTTACGCGCCAGCCTGCAGAACCAACCGGCGAGAGTCTTGTTGACCCAATTGTTGTGTTTTCAAGAGAACTGGGCTCGGGCAGAAAAGTTAGCCGATCAAGTCATGCGGCTGGCCAATAAAGACCAAGGCCAAATCTGCTTTGCCATGGTTGTAAAACAATTGATTGCTGCGGAAAGGCGCCGCGAGGGCGTATGGACCCATGGCCACGCGCCGGAGATATTGGGCGAAAAAGACGATCATATTGCAATGGCATTGCGATTGTTGGCCTTGGAGAAACACGGTCGACCGGAGGAAGCGAACGAATTGTTTCAGGATTACCTACCGCGCCACCCGCTGTCGGGAGTTTGCAATGGACAGTCGTTTCGCGATTTCCACGATGTCGAAGCGCGGACGGCGCGAATTTTGGAATTGCTGCTGCCGACTGGCGGATACTACTGGTTATCACTACACAGCGTTCAACAATTGGTATTTGCGCAATTGACCCGCCCACTCGATCAATCTTGGCGTCAGGTCCAAGTCGAGTTGTTGGGGGGGGCGTCATTACATGCTTATATGCCGGTTCGCTATTTTGGCTCCGCTCAAGATGCAGATCCGGCCTATCGTATTGGTCGCGCCAGTCGTTGGGATGAATACAGCGGTGAATTGGACGTCGGCGTTGGTCGACGAATTTTTACAATGCAACCAGATTCCGATGCCGCTCCGATCGATGTGTGCGCCCTAGGCATCCAGCAAGTTCGGTTTGCGGCCCCGACTGAACCAACGGTTCAATCGACAGGAGCGTCAGCGTGAGTCGCGGAACACAATCGGGCGGATCCGTAATCCGCTACATTCTCGATCGGCTACAAGTCCTTGAGGATAAAGAACGTGTCGTCGTTGAGCATTTGCCAATGAGCGATCGAGAAGTGCGCGAATCGGTCAAACGAAATTTGGCAGATTTGCTCAATTCGCGGATTCATTTCTACCCGGTTCAGCGTGATCCGTTGCTGTCCCAGAGTACGTTTGCTTGTGGCATTCCAGATTTTTTGGGACTAGGAATTGGGCTCGATGAGTCAGCTCGAGAATTCAGGGCGGCTGTCGAACGAGCCGTCAGTTGGTATGAACCGCGATTGAGTGGCGTTACGGTCGACCTGTCGTTTCACAGTCAGTATGCGGACCGGCAAATTTTTCTAAAAGTTAGCGGAAATTTGATGTTGGAGAACAAGACCGAGCGGGTCATTTTTGAAACAGCCGTCGAGCCGGAATCCAACGCGGTCAAAGTGGAATAGTCATGCAGAAACGAATCTACGATTATTATCGCGAGGAATTGGATTATCTCCGCCATTACGGCGCCGAGTTTGCCAAAGCGCACTCGGAAATCGCCAGCTTGTTGGACTTTGGCACGACTCCTGACGAAGATCCCTTTGTGCGGCGATTGGTCGAGTCGTTTGCCCTGTTGACGGCGCGGGTACGGTTAAAATTAGATGACGAATTTCCGCGCATTAGTGAGGCAGTACTTGAACAATTATTACCGTTTACCCTGCGACCCCTGCCCTCGTTTTCGATTGCTCAGTTTCAACTGGGTGCTGAAAGCGCGGACGTAACCGAGCCACAATTGGTTAAACGCGGCGAGTTGTTTGAACTGCGAACCAAGTCCCATGTGAAATTTACAACCGGGTTTCCGGTTAAGGTTTGGCCGATCAAAATTCAAACCGCTTCCTACAAGTGTGCTCCCTTTGACGCCCCCCGAAACGTGATTGCCCGCAAGCCCCAATCGCGGTTAGAAATTGAACTGTCGACCTTCACTCCGCAAATGAAATTGGTCGATCTCGCCATTGACGAAATTGTGTTTCACATTTCCGATCCCAACTACGGATTTGGGATACATGAGCTAATCGTCAATACGTTTCGCAACCTAGTCGCAGTCGTAGTTGTCAGCGCAGATCAGACCAAGGTAGTGGAATTGCCGGCATCGGCTATCGAACCGGTCGGATTGACGGAACAGGAATTAATGTTGCCGTACGACGGTCGAGGCAATTTAGGACATCAGTTGGTGGCTGAGTTTTTAGCTTTCCCCCAAAAGCACTTGTTTTTCCGCGTTAAGTTGCAGGAAGCGGCGGCGGCGATGGCCGGATCGCAAGCAAAGATCCAATTCTATTTTCGCGAGCCGCGGGAAGCCTTAGAAAAAATTGTCCGCACCAATACGTTTCATTTAGGCTGTACGCCTGTGGTCAATTTGTTCGAGTACCCGGCACCGGCTGAAGTGGATCTTGATTATCAACACACGCACTACGAAGTCGTACCGGATAAGAGCTTGCCCACGGCTTATGAAGTTTACAACATTTTCAATGTACGAGCCTTTAATCCTCGCGGCGAGATCGAGAACTTTGAACCTTTCTTTTCGCGAGCCACTCAATTTGAACGGTCGCGACAGGTTCGCTATTGGCATGCACGCCGAACCCGTTGGCCCGGCGATCGCATCAATGGTTCTCAAGTAGCACTGTCGTTTGTAGATACCGCTTTACAACCCGCCGATATGCGGCAAGTCAAATCAGTGCGGTTGCAGACGATGTGCACGAATCGCGAATTTTTTAATTTGCATCGTGCCCGTACACAAAGTGGAATAAGTGATGACATTCCATTGGAAAGTTATGCGGGTCAGGGCAAACTCAATTCGGGTCGACTGATTCATCCTTTTACCGAGGCGGTTCCTGCACGCGAAGATTCGCAACATTATTTGCAACTGATTTCGAATCTCAATACGAACTTAATGAGTTTTGCGAGACCCCATAGCGTGGAGTTGTTGAAAAAGGAGTTGACCGATCTCGATTTGGCTGAACTCGATCGAAATCGCGACTTACTGGACAAATTAGTCGATTTGCGCGTTGAGAGTTGTGTGGAAAAGTTAATGAATTTGCGTGAAGTCGATACCCATACACCGCCGGCGTCGGCGGTGGCCGGTCGGACCAATTCACCCGCGGCCAATTTTGCCCGGCATGGTTTGGCCGCTTGTCGAGGATCCAAGATTGTAATCACGGTGGCAAAGAATAAATTAGAAGACTCCGCCTGGTGGCAATTGTTTTCCGTACTCAACCGATTTTTTGCCTATTACGTATCGATTAACTCGTTTACCAAATTGGAGATTGAAGAAGATGTGGAGCGAGACTGTGTCGCTCGATTTGATCCGATGTGTGGCAGGAAGATGTTAACATAGTAATCTTATGGCGATGAAAGATCCTTATACTGCTGAAATGGACTTTTTCCAAGCTGTACGCTTGTGGCAGCGATGGGCTGCGCAAGAGTCGGCTGGTGAAGATCCGCCGCAGGTAGTCGAAGTTCATCCTCAAGCTGAAAGGATCCGATTTCGCACCTCGCCGACGCAACGCTTTCCAGCCGCCGAAGTTGCGAATGTCGAAGATGTTCCGCCGGTAAACTGTCCGCCTCATACGGCATTTGAAGTGGCTTTTCTAGGTTTGTTCGGAAATCAATCCGCTTTACCTTGGCATGACGCCGAACGGGCCGTTCGATCCGAACCGTTTCGAATCTTTTTGAGCGTTTTTAATCATCGACTGATCGGTTTGTTCTATCAAGCGTGGGCTAAAAACCATTTTTTTGTGGGTTTTGAAAATCGCGTTGGCGAACGTACCCTGGTTGATGTGCGTGGCGATTTAGTCGAATTGATGTACAGTTTGGTCGGTTTACGGCGGGCCACCAACCGCGAACAGCTGGCTTTTCCGGTAACGCCATTGTTGCGGCACTTGTTGGCGTTGTCGGGCTGTCACCGCGGTCAATCAGCATTGGTCGAGATCCTGACGGCTTTTTTCCCTGGCATCGATTTGGTCGTCAAAGAGTTTGCTCCGACCTATTTGAAGATTGATCCCAGTCAAGCAACGGCTTGCAATAGTCGTCAGCCAACACCTGCCAGTTGTTTAGGTGTGGGTACCGTGGTGGGGTATGTGATTACCGACTACCAATCAAAATTTCGAATCTGTTTGGGGCCGATTTCCTATCGCGAGTTCCAAACCTTTTTACCGGGTGGAAAAAGGTTTCGCGAATTGACGGACCTCGTCAAATATGTTGTCGGCATTTCTACGGAATTCGATGTTCAGTTTATTATTGCCAAAGATGACATTCCGCCAGTTGAAATGAAGACGAGAGCCAGTGAAGCCACGGCATCACGCCCGCTGGCCGCCTTTCAAATGGGACGCAATACGTGGCTGTCGAGCAAACCGCTGGCAACGGACCGCGATGATCCAATTTTTCAAGTCAAAATGTAGTGAAATATTTTTCGGGGAATTCAGGTTATGAATAACGTTGATCTAAAGTCAGTATTCAAAAAGTTCAATGCAGCGGTGCATCGCGCGATGGAAACAGCGATGGCCAATTGTGTAACGCGGACAAATTACGATATCGAAATCGAACATCTCTTTTTGGCTTTGCTCAGTGAAGCAAACAACGACTTCAGCCTGATCTGTAAGTATTTCGGCATCGATACGGCTAAAGCTGAGGCGGAACTGAACCGCGTGATCGATGATTTCAAAACCGGCAGCGCGCGTCGGCCGGGGTTGTCTCCGGCAGCAATTGAATTGATTCGCGACTCATGGTTTATGTCGAGTCTCGAATTTGGCGGATCGGAAATTCGTTCCGGCTTTTTCCTGTTTGCGCTGTGCCAAGACCGACGGCAATACGGGATTGGAACGGACCTGTTCGAACAGATTACCGCGGAAAAACTAAAAGCCGATTTTAATACGATTTGCGAACGTTCAATGGAGTCGGCCGGTACAGAGGCCGAAGACAAAGCGGCGGAAACAGCCAACACAGCAACAACCGGCACGAAGTCGCTCGATAAATTTACCATCGACCTTACGGCTCAAGCACGTTCCGGAAAATTGGATCCGATCATCGGTCGCGATCCGGAAATTCGTCAAATGATCGACATATTGTGCCGGCGTCGGCAAAACAACCCAATTATCACCGGCGATGCAGGCGTCGGCAAAACGGCGGTTGTGGAAGGGTTGGCGCAATATATTGCCGATGGCAAAGTTCCGCCGCAAATGAAAAACGTGACGTTGCGCACGCTGGATCTCGCGTTGTTGCAAGCAGGTGCTGGGGTTCGCGGCGAATTCGAAAATCGGCTGAAGAGTGTGATCGAAGAGGTCAAAAGTTCGCCGACGCCAATCGTATTGTTTATCGACGAAGCACACAATTTGATTGGCGCAGGTGGCCAATCGGGACAAGGCGATGCTGCCAATCTGATCAAGCCCGCGTTGGCTCGCGGTGAACTGCGGACGATTGCCGCCACCACTTGGGCAGAGTACAAAAAATATTTCGAAGAAGATGCGGCTCTGGCACGTCGATTCCAAGTTGTTAAAGTCGAAGAGCCCGATCCCGCAGTTTGTGTGATGATGATGCAAGGGCTTTTAGATACCTTGGAGAAACACCACAAAGTTCGCATTACAAGTCAAGCGGTAGAAGACGCCGTTAACTTGTCCAAGCGTTACATCGCCGGACGACAACTGCCCGATAAAGCGGTTTCTTTGCTGGATACTACGTGCGCACGGATTCACTTGTCGCAAACCGCAACTCCTCCGCCGATTGATAACATTCATCGCACCATCGAACAATTGCAGACCAAAGTCCGAATCCTCGAACGGCAAGTCGTATCAACCGAAGCCTCGAAACAAGAACTCGAGCAAATTCACCAACAGATTAAACAAAAACAACAAGAACTAGAACTCCTGGAACGACGCTGGCAAGAGGAGTTGCGATTGGTGGGTGAGTTGAACGATTGTTATTCTCAGGTCGCACCAGCTCCTCAAAATAACAATAATGGTGCAGCAGTTGCAAAAGTGCCTGTGAGCCAAGCTGCCATTGATCGGATTGTGGCCTTGGAATCGGAACTTAAGAAAATGCAAGGCCACACTCCATTGGTACATGCAGCCTGCGATAGTCCCGGTATCGCTGAAACGATTAGTTCTTGGACGGGAATTCCCGTTGGCAAAATGATGGCCGATGAGATTCGCACTGTCCTCAACCTAGAACAACAACTCGAACAGAATGTGGTTGGCCAAGCCCACGCGATGGAGCAAATTGCCGAGACCATTAAAACGGCTCGAGCCAAATTGACCGATCCGGGACGTCCGATTGGGGTGTTTTTGTTAGCGGGTACCAGCGGTACCGGTAAGACAGAAACCGCTTTGACGCTGGCTAACTTGCTCTATGGTGGCGAACAGAACATGACCACCATCAACATGTCCGAGTTCAAAGAAGAACACAAAGTGTCGCTTTTGATGGGCTCCCCTCCGGGTTATGTGGGTTCCGAAAAAGGCGGTGTGTTGACGGAAGCCGTCCGTCGGAAACCTTACAGCGTCGTATTGCTTGATGAATTAGAAAAAGCGCATCCGGGCGTGCAAGAGATCTTTTATCAGGTATTTGATAAAGGGCACATGATGGATGGCACGGGTCGAGTAATCGATTTCAAAAACACTTTGATAATTATGACATCAAATGCCGGAAGTGACTTGGTGAAATCGTTATGCTCTGATCCCGAGACACGACCTTCGCCAGAGGCGTTGGCGGAATCTCTGCACGCGGAGCTGCTCAATCATTTCAAACCGGCGTTTCTTGGGCGGTTAACGGTGATTCCTTACTACCCGTTAACGGACGATGTCTTACGTAACATCACGCGATTGAAATTGAACAAGATTCGCAAACGAATTTTGGAAAACTACAACGCGCATTTGGAACTATCGGACGAAGTCATTGACGCGATTGTCAAGCGTTGCACCGAAGTCGATACAGGCGCAAGAAATATCGACAAGATCGTTAACAAGACATTGTTGCCTGAGTTGTCGATTCATATTTTGCACCGAATGGCTGAGGGTGGAACATTCCATACGGTGCATGTCAATGTGGGAGAAGACGGTCAATTTGTCTATGAACTTCAGTAAAGGGCAATCAGCGATCGACAACTAGCGACTTGCAACGGGGAACCGATTGCACCATTGACGCCACACTAATTGGGGAAAGATCCAAGCGTCTTTGGCATAACGTTTGACCAGTCGTCGCGGCTCACTGAGCATACGGTGAAGCCATTCCACGCCACAGCGCTGCATCCATTGCGGCGCTCTTTTTTTTTCGCCGGCCAAAAAATCTATGGTTGCGCCGACACACAACGCCACTTTGGCTTGCAGTCGGGTGTGATGTGCGTGAACCCAGCATTCTTGCTTGGGAGCACCAAATCCAACGACCAAGAGATCGGGTTGGGCGTCGGCGATCAGCGCGAGAATTTTTTCGCATTCATCGGGATTTTGTTCAAAGCCCAGCGGCGGGCTGTAAGTGCCGACGGTCTGGAGTTGAGGCCAGCGTTTGGCCATGTTTTCGGCCGCTCGTTGTGCCACTCCCGGGGCGGCACCTAATAAATATACTCGCAATGGCTCGCCATCTTGTTGCGCGGCGGTAAACGTTTGTGGCACCAAGTCAGAACCTGGAACTCGTTCCGGCAATGGTCGCCCAACCAACCGCGAAGCCCACACCAATGGATGGCCATCGGCCAGAATCAGGGCGGCTTGCTGATAAGCGGCTTGCAAGCCTTCATGTTCTTGCAATAGCACCGCGTGATCGACATTAGGTGTGACCACGTAATGGCATTTTGAGTACGGTTGCTTGGCCCAGTGTCGAACTTGCGCAATCGCTTGGTCCATGGTGATCGCATCAATCTGGATGCCGAACAAGGAATGTTTGGAGATTTTGGTTTCGTTCATCATCGGTTTCTATTGGTAGTCAATCAGAATCAGTAGCCGTCTATGTAATGTTGTGGCCATGGTCGGCGTGGCAAGTACAACAAGATTCCTTAGCATGTCCTGTTGTCAATTTGAATTTTGAGCCACAGCCGAATTTTGCTGACCTAGTGCCATAGAAAAATAGATTGTTCTGGAGGCTTGGCCAGCATTTGGGCTTTGATAGTGGCCGCAAACGGCCGGTTGCCCGTGAGGAGTAATCGGGTTGTATCGATTATTTGTCAGCTTGTCGGCAGATCGACGTTTTTTAGGCAATCGGGATTTGATTCCCCGTGTGCTTTATCGCATGGTTGAGAAATCGAAATTTCAATCCTCGATATGGCCATGGTATGAATCCGTTTTATCAGTTCGCGATCAGCATGCAACATTGGGCCACCACACCCAATCGTTGGATGCGCAAACAACGTTGGCAACAAATCGGGCAGGTCCCGGTTGTGGCGTTGTTCTATCACCGTGTTGCTAACGAATTTCCAAACCCGTGGACAATTTCTTGCCAACAATTCGAAGCTCAAATTCGCTGGATTCAGCGGCGGTTTGAAATTGTAACTTTGCAAGAATGCCAGCGTCGGATTGAGTCCAAATTCAATGCACGCCCCACTGTGGCGATCACGTTTGATGATGGCTATGCCGACAATGCCAGATTTGCCATCCCCTTTTTGCTGGAACGCAATATACCGTTCACGTACTTTGTCACATGGGGCAACATCGTCAATCAAACTCCGTTTCAACACGATATCGATTACGGTCAACCTTTACCCATCGATACGCCAGAAATGATAACGGCATTGGCCCAATGTGATGTTGAGATTGGAGCCCATACGCGAAATCATCTCGATTTGGGGCCTATTCAAGATTCTGAATTGTTGTACGACGAAGTCATCGGCTCTGCGCATGACCTGCAACAGGCAATTGGAAAACCGGTACGCTACTTTGCTTTTCCCTTTGGCCAGCCTCACAATTTAAATCGCCAAGCGATCGAATTATTGAGACAAAACGCTTTCGCCGGATTCTGTAGCGCTTATGGCGGCGTCAATTTGCCAGGTGAATCCAGTTTTCATTTGCAACGACTGCATGGCGACCCGAGTCTAAGCCGTCTTAAGAATTGGCTCGATTTCTCACAGCGTGTCCTGCGCGTCAAGCGCGTGGCATATGAAGAAGAGGTGAGGTCATGAACGCTGAACCTCGACTGCGGTTGGCGTTTGTCATCACGAGCATGCCGGTTGGCGGCGCCGAAACACTTCTGATGAATTTAGTGCGCGAAGCTCGAAAACTAAAGGTTGAGTCAGCCATTTGTTGTCTCAAAGAACCGGGGCCGCTTGGTGAGCTATTGGCGCAAGAATTTCCAGTGGTTGCCAACTTGATTCAACACAAATACGATTGGCGGGTGCTCCCCAAACTTAAAAAGGTCTTTCGTAAACAGAGGACCGATGCCGTTATCACCGTAGGAGCTGGCGATAAGATGTTCTGGGGTCGATTGGCAGCGCGGTTAGCAGGAGTACCGGTAGTGCTGTCAGCCCTACATTCGACGGGGTGGCCTGATGGGGTCGGAACACTCAATCGTTGGCTTACCCCGATTACCGACGGTTTTATTGCGGTCGCGCAACATCATGGCCGTTATCTGGTCGAACAAGAACGATTCCCCGAAACCAAAGTCCATATCATCCCCAACGGAATAGATACCGATCGTTTTATTCCCAATCCAACACAACGCAGCGTTTGGCGAGAACGTTTGGGAATTCCAGCGACAGCTCCGATGGTTGGAATCGTCGCCGCTTTGCGACCAGAGAAAGATCATTTGCAATTTATCGATGCCGCAGCCCAAGTTCGCGACCATATCCCCGGGGCCCATTTTTTGATCGCGGGCGATGGGCCAATGCGTGGAGAAATTGAAGCGCGTATCGCGCTCAAACAATTACAATCGCAAGTACATTTGCTGGGAAATATCTCAGACATTCCCAGTTTGTTGGCTTCACTCGATCTATTTAGTTTAACATCCAAAAACGAAGCGAGTCCGGTTTCGATTATGGAAGCTTTAGCGTGCGAAGTACCCGTTGTAGCACCCAACGTTGGGTCAATTTCCGAAACGGTGGTCGACGGCAGAACGGGGTACTTGGTCACTCCTAGGGATGCGATGGCAACCGCTCAAGCGTGGCTGCGTGTTTTGCAAGACTCGCGACAAAGTGAGCTTCTGGGTAAACAAGGCCGGGAATTAATCGTCCAGCACCATTCGCTGCGTTCGATGACCACAGGATACATTGAGTTGGTCGAGACTTTACTGCGACCCAGTCGACAACCGAGTGCTCAACCGGCGTAGTCCCGTGAGCTGGCCTGGACACAAGATCTTTAAATTCACAGCACCTCCAGCAGCACGCAAACGCAGTTCTATTCGTCGACAAATAGGTGTCGTGCATTCGTTTTTCGGCGACTGGTGGCCACTACCTTGGGTTCGGGTGATCCTTCTAAATCGGCGCCAGCTTGCGCGGCATCCAGGCGCTTGCGGCCTTGGGCTGCATATTCTTCGGACAGCTCAAAGCCCAAATATTGTCGGCGTAATTTTTTGGCGACAACCATCGTCGTGGCACTGCCGGAAAATGGATCGAGCACGATTTCCCCAGGATTGCTGCTGGCCCGAATGATTCGCCCTAAGAGCTGTTCGGGCATTTGGCAGCCGTGAAACCCCGCCCGTTCTTTAAAAGTGCCATTGACGCGAGGTATATACCACGTGTCTTCGTCGGGTTGTAATCCAGTTGGACAATCTTGGGGCCGCAGTATCCAAGTGTCATCTGGCGTACGACCTTTCGGATTAGCACGGGCATCGTTGTAAACCAGTTGACGCGCTGAGGGCACGGCAATGTCAGAAAGATTGAAAGTGAATTGTTTGCTGTCTTTAACGAAATAAAACAAATGCGCGTGTGAGCGTGTGAACTTTTGTCTGCAATGAACACCAAAGGTGTAATACCAAATGACCCAATTGCGGCAATGGAATCCAAGTTCCTGAGATAACAATTTGAGCTCTGCTGCATACTCATCGCCAATCGCGAGCCAAAACGTACCCGTTGGGACCAGTACCCGGTGGATCTCTGCAATCCACTGACGAGTCCAATTGAGGTACTCGTCACTGGCCAGTCGGTCGTCGTAAGAGTCGTAGTGATAGCCGATATTGAAAGGTGGATCGGCAAACGTGAGGTGGATGGATTCGGCCGGCAATTCACGAAGGCCAGCGACACAATCGCCTTGGTGAATAGTGTTTAGCCATTTGGTTACAGTGTTCGACACGAAATGTACCCTGTTATGTTTTATAGAATCGCTGGATTGATTCAATCAGAAAGATGCCGGTATTTCCTCACACAAACTTCAGTTTCATCTCAAAGTCTAACAAAACGTGAAGGTTAACAAAAGATCCGCTTTTCGTTGTCTCGCCAATTGATCCTTTAGTCGGACAGGAAGATTTGGGACAAGAAGATTTGGGACAAGAAGATTTGGGACAAGAAGATTTGGGACAAGAAGATTTGGGACAAGAAGATTTGGGACAAGAAGATTTGGGACAAGAAAATTTGAGACAAGAAAATGAAGGTGTAAGAAACCAAAAAAATTTAAAGTAAAAGACAAGAAATTGTACACTCGGCCTTTAGGCTAGTCCTTCAACTTCCTGTCCTTCAACTTCCTGTCCTCCAACTTCCTGTCCTCCATTTTCTTGTCCTCCATTTTCTTGTCTAACAACCGCTATTCGGTATGTATCTCAATTTACAACCCGACGTTACGTGTTTATGGAAGCGAAAAACTACAATTAACCGCCGGAACTACCGTTTTGATTGGTCTAATCGATAGAAGTCGCTCAAAAGTTATTCGGCTACAATCAGTGCCCCGGTTGGTCCGATACTGACGACTAGGACATGTTGTTGACACGGATTCAGGGACTCGAAGGTGTTAAAATGTTCTGTTGGCAAGGAATCGAATGAAGGATCGAACGATGAAATGTTTTAGGCAATTGTTGAGCATCGTTGTAGTGGCATTTGTTATTGCCCAATCGTTGCAGACGAACATCGTAGTTGGGCAGTGGGCCAAGACCGGGCGGCCGGTCGAACGAATTGACCGCTGGTTGGGTGTTGGCAACGGTGCTGGTTACCACTGGCGCTCACCAGGTCCTAACATCGAATATTACCAGCCGTGGTCCCACTTAAATTCCTCTGCCGCTTCGTTCAATTCGTATCGCGGTTGTAACGATCACAGGGCCACCCCAGGAATCGGCCCTTCAGGCAATACGGCTTGGTATCCAGAAGGGCCGCTGGATTCAAACTGGGGATATCCCGTGCCGCCTGTTTACCCGCAACCCTCATTGCCCCTTCCACCAACTGGCCAAGATTTCTTGCCAATGCCGCAACCTCGGCCATCGAGCCAAGAGACGACGTATCAACCCCAGTTCCAAAATGAGCCAATCGAGATTCGCTCGCCGAACGTAGCGCCGCGATCTATGCCACGATTTGTTAGCTCACATCCGTCGAATGCGCCTCGATCCATTTGGTCACAATCGCCAGACTTGACATCGACATCGACTAGTTCCAATGAACCAACAATTGCTGGCCCCCAAGTACCCTCCAGCAATCGTTCTCAACAAGCCGAACAATGGATGCAATCGTTAGAACGTCAACGAAGAGTCTACCAGCGGTGATAGGCCGGGTGACCAGGTTTCACGGCAACAAAAGTTCCTCGGCAACGAGCCGTAATGGTACCATCCGGCAATGCAATCGTGCCGCCTGTGATTGCTTTGCGGTCGCTGGCTTCAATAACCCAACTGCTAAGGTGCAAGGGTACATCAGTCGGAGTGGGCCGTTCGAGTTGTATCGTATATTCAGCCGTCACCGTGCATGGTGGTGTCAACTGCCCCATTCGATTCATCAAATGCCAAGCGGCCATCCAGTTGCAGTGGCAATCTAACAAAGCGCCAGTAATTCCGCCGTTTAGCATCCCCGCAAAAGCTTGATGATGCGACTGAGGTCGAAAGACCGCGACCAATTGCTCACCATCTACAAAACTTCGCAGTTGCAACCCCTGCGAATTTGCCGGACCACAGCCAAAACAAATGTTCTGAGGCGCGAATCGTTCTTGTAAGCTCAACTCGGATTCCATAAGCTCATTCAATAAAGGGTGATGTTAAGCGATAATGCCTGGCACTAAATTTCCAAACACATCCGTTAGCCGAAAATCTCGACCCTGATATCGATAGGTCAAGCGTTTGTGATCGATGCCAAACAAATGCAGCCAAGTTGCGTGAAGATCGTGAACAGAAACGGCATCAATTGCGGCGCGATAGCCCAATTCGTCGGTTTCGCCAAAAGTGGCACCTGCGCGGCTACCGCCACCTGCCATCCATGCGCTGAATGAAAGGATATGGTGATCGCGACCACTGCCCTGCCCCATCGGTGTCCGACCAAACTCCCCGCCCCATACGACCAGCGTATCTTCCAGCATACCCAGACGTTTGAGGTCTTGTACTAACGCCGCACTAGCCCGATCGACGTCTTTTGCGGCAATCGCCATATCGTTTTTCAAATTGCCGTGATGGTCCCATGCGCGATGGTAGATCTGAATCATTCGCACTCCACGCTGAGCCAATCGGCGAGCCATCAAGCAATTGGAGGCAAAGCTGCCATCGCCTGGTTGTTGAATCCCATAGAGTTCCAGCGTCTCTGCCGTTTCATCTTGGAAATTAACCAAATCGGGGACTGACGTTTGCATCCGAAAAGCCAATTCGTATTGTGCCACGCGAGTGGACAATTCCGGATCGTACGATGCCTGCGGCGATTGCACATTGAGCCGATTGATTTCATCAATCAATTGCCGTTGAGCGCTTTGGCAGACCCCCGGAGGATTGCCGATATAATGAACCGCGGCGCCGCTGGACTGAAAAGGCACACCTTGAAAACGACTCGGCAAAAACCCGGCTGACCATTGCCGTGCCGAAATGGGCTGAGCGCCACCGCACTTGCTGGTCGAACTCAAAACCACAAAGCCCGGCAAATTGTCCGTTTCACAGCCTAAACCATATAGCAACCAAGAGCCCATGCTTGGCCGACCTTTAATGATCGAGCCTGAATTCATAAATGCATGGGCCGGATCGTGATTGATTTGTTCGGTATGCAATGATCGAACGATGCACAATTCATCAGCGATTCCGCCGATATGAGGAAACAGTTCGCTGATTTCTTGGCCGCTTTCCCCGTAACGGTTAAAACCATACAAGCCACCGAGCGCTTTAAGCGGCGTGTTTTGCAATTGTGCGAGTTGTTGGCCTGCGGTGAAAGAATCAGGAAAGGGCTGACCATTGAGCTCCGCCAACTTAGGTTTATGGTCAAAACTTTCGAATTGACTTGGCCCGCCAGCCATGCACAAATGAATGATTCGTTTGGCCCGAGGAGCGTGATGAAATTGGTTGAGAATGCCGGTTTGCCCGGCCCGTTTCAGCGTATCATCGGAATGAGCTCGGGCCGTCGCCGATTGCAACAACAACGCTAGTGCCGCGCTGCCAACGCCTACGCCACTGCGCGCCAGAAAAGTGCGGCGACAAACTTGCAGAGGATCAATTTGCCGATCGAATACGGGTCTTTCGATTTGATTCATCACTAATACCTCGTAATCGTTTCGTGTAGATTCAATAACGTCCTGGCAACATTGGCCCAAGTCGCCAATTCAACGCGATCCGCTGCGCTGACCGATTCAGATAACGTCGCAGGTTTTAAAAACAATGCGACGTCATCCGGTACCTGTTGCCAATGCTCACGCTGGCCAGCAATGAACGCTTGAAGCGATTTGGTTTCGGGGTTTGACGCTGCGCGGCCTAGAATCTGCCGGTATAACCAATCAATTCGATGGCCATCATCTTTTTCCGGTAGGGCCAACAGGTTCTCAGATAATTTTAACGCTGCCCGTACAAAACTTGGGTCGTTCAGCAATGTCAGCGCTTGTTGTGGCGTATTTGCCTCCGTGCGCATCGCGGTGCACTCTTCGCGCGGAGGCGCATCAAAATTGGCGAGCATTGGATGCAAAAACGTGCGTTGCCAATGCATGTAAACACTGCGGCGGTATTGGCGCTCATCGCTCTGGACCAAATAATTGCGATCTGGAAATTGCAAAAGCCTATAGTAACCTTCTGGTTGATAAGGAAATATTGGCGGGCCGCCAAAGTCCAACGCGATCAATCCGGAAACCGCCAACGCCTGATCGCGAACAATTTCCGCTTCGAGTCGTCGCGGATTCTGATGCGATAACCAAATATTTGCGGCGTCCCGTTCGTTGGCAATTTCATCAGGCTTGGATGACTGACGATAAGTATGAGAAAGCACAATCAAACGAATTATATGCTTGACATCCCACCCGCTTTCACGAAATTCAATTGCCAGCCAATCGAGCAATTCAGGGTGATTTGGATACTGACCTTGGATTCCAAGGTCATCAAGCACGGGACTCAAGCCGACTCCAAAAAAGTGCTTCCAAAAACGGTTGACTTGGACACGGGCCGTCAAAGGGTTTTCGGCGGCGACCAGCCAGTTGGCCAAGTCTAGTCGCGTCAAGCGACTGGCTGTCGCTACGTTTTGGGTCGATAAGAATTCTGGAAACGCTGGCTGAACGAGATCTCCCGATTGGTTTTGCCAATCACCGCGTGGTAAGACTCTGGTATCAATTGGTTGTTGTGATTCCGTTACCATCACAGGCCAGCGGCCGCCGCGACATTCCCGTATCTCGGCGTCGAATCGGCGTTGACGATCAAGTTCTTTTCTTAATGCCGGAATGGATGTTAGCAAACTGCGTTGAATGGACTCGTGTTTAAGCCATTCTTCACCTGCGGCTGAATTTAGATCCTGCAACAACTCATCAGAAAAGCGAGCATTCGCAAGGTCGACCGGCACCCAAGGCGAAACCGTAATGGCAATAAATTCAGCTTGATTGCCGGTTACCTTTAGTACTAAGCGTTCGTCGATTCCGAGTTGCAAGGGCCGATCAAGTATCCAAACCGATTCCGTTTCTGATTTTCGATTGGGCACGATCCACGCCTGATGAACCCCATGGATTTCAAAGCCATTATAGTAACGCGGCAGCTTGGCTGTGGAATCCGCAAAATGCATATTGACCTTGCGGCGAGTTGTACCATCGGCTGCTAACACTTCCAATGTCACACGCAGATCGCGAGAGCGCGTTGCCGCTGGAAAAATGTGACCGTCAAAGTTGTCGCTAGGGAGTAGTTCGAGCCGAATACTAGAAATGGGCTCGGCAAACAAGGCAACCAGCTCTAAGTTGGCCGTTGATTTTCCCGCAACTTGCCACCCGGGGTTACTGGGTTGTAATTGATAATCCTCGTTTGCAGTCAGTTTGGAAATCGCCAGGGGTTTCCAACCATCGGGCTGGCCAGTTGAAAATTGTCGCCAATCATTACGGAACGACTCCAGCGTTTTGCGACCGTCCTCCGTTTGAGAGAATTCGCGAAGTGATGTGTCGGCCTGGGCTTGGCGCTGTTGGATCAAACGAGGTAAACGAGATTGCAAATAGGGTACATCGACCTCGATTTCTGGAGGGAATGGGTGGTCATTGCTCCAACCGCGCAAATCGGGGTTCGGGGTGTATTGATAATCTTGGTATACGCCCCACTGTTTGATATCGGCAAAGAACGCGGCGAGCTGATAAAAATCGCGAGTCGTAAAGGGGTCGTACTTGTGGTCATGGCATTCGGCACAGCCGACGGTTGACCCCAGCCAAGCGCCGCCGACTGTTCGAACGCGATCCGCAGAATATTTGGCAAGGTACTCTTGAGGTTGAGCGCCGCCCTCACGAGTCATCATGTTGAGCCGATTGAAACACGTCGCCACAAGTTGATCGGACGATGGATTGGGCAACAAGTCACCAGCCAATTGTTGGCGGGTGAATTCGTCGAATGGCAAATTCCTGTTAAAAGCGTCGATGACCCAATCGCGATAGGGAAACGCATTTCGATTTTGATCGCCGTGGTAACCAACCGTGTCGGCATACCGGACAACATCTAGCCAGCCGGCCGCCATCCGTTCGCCAAAGTGAGGGGACGCGAGGAGTTCATCGACCACGGCCGAATAGTCCCAAGCCGTACCCTGCTCGCGAATTTTTTCCATAACTTGAGGACTGGGCGGTAGTCCAACGAGATCCAGATAAATTCGGCGGACTAAAGTTGCCGGATCAGCTTCAGCAGCTGGGGCCAATTGTTGTGCTGCCAATTTCGACTGGACAAAATTGTCGATGGGAGTGCGGACGAAGCGGTTGTTAGTTATGTCAGGAACAGCGTCACGTTTCGGCGGTAGATACGCCCAGTGTTGTTCGTAGGCGGCGCCCTCGGCAATCCACTTTTCCAACAGATCTTTTTGAGCGGCGGATAATTTTTTCAAGGAATGCGGCGGCGGCATCATCTCATCCGCATCTTTGGATCGAATTCGTTCAATGAGCGCACTGGAATCAGGATCACCGGGATCAATTACACCCATTTCCACGGCTGATTCGCGGAAGTCCAAGCGAAGATCAGCGGCCCGTTGCCGGGCATCCGGCCCGTGACAGAAGAAACAATTTTCGGCCAAGATCGGTCGAATATCGCGGTTAAACGAGATTTGGCCGAGCAGTGGTGCTGGCGCAATGGCCGTGACCCCGATGCTCAATCCGACGAGCATCAACCATGTCGCGACAAATCGGCTGCCGGAATACATGGCTCGATGTCCCAGACTTTTCATAAGATTGCTCGGTTTTCTAAATTACGAGTGCGAAAAACAGGCTTGATAATGCTCCCGACCGGAAACCATCAAGGCGATTCTAGCCCCTCCTCTTTAAGGCGGCAAAAAACTTGTCATTGTTCGAGTTGCGAACCCATTCATTATGATCAAGTCATTTGTCTGCGAAAACCCTAATCAAACTGGGATTTATGGGAATTGGTGACGCAAATGCGACGTTATCGTTCGTTCCACGACTGTAAACCATTCGAAAAGAGTGACGTCGGATGTCAGTCAAGAATCGAGGGTGGAAGAAATTCGAAATAACCAATTTTTAATTGATTGGCTTCTTCGACCAGCACGTATTTAAATGTTAGATACGGCAGTGTATCCGGATCAAACTCGGAAGATTCGGGGATTTTTCCAGCCTTGACATCGGCAACTGGTAGTTTGAATTCCTCTGCAATCTCTTGTGCTAATTCGTCACTTGGCTGGCATTTTACTTGAGCGCGTATGCTTCCGCGGCGGATATCCAAAGGAATTTCCTTTGACATCGCTCCGATATTAAACGCGTTTGACAATCCATCTCCCTTGCCCGCCAATTCATCGGGATCAATCGTTTGCACGTAAAGGAAATCTAATTTCATGGGTACACCCAATTGAGATTCCATCGATTTCATCGCCTCTAAAAAAGTTTCAAGGCTCATCAATTGGGCGGAATCGTTAGGTTTAGCCGATGGCATCTCCGAATTGGAGTTGGGCATAAATTGTTCGGGAGAGAAATAACGCAGCGCATGCGGGGAAAGATGTTCGTAAAGTGCGGCGTAATCTCGATTTTGCAAGGCCATCAGGATCGGCCGCGAGGCCTCTAAGCAGCGTTTTTCGCCGGCTTCCTCGGCCTCGTGAATGGCCGCCGCGATCGGGTCAAATCCTGCTTGAGGACTGTTGGAGGGTGGGCGGCATCCTATCGCGAGGCAAAATGCTGCCAGGTTCAAAAACAAGTACAATTTGGTTTGGAAAACCGGTGTCGACATCGTTTGTCTCCCCTTCATCGATTGCCCCAGCAGGCAACTATTTAGCGTTAAAAATTCCAGAGTCTCAGGGTTCGAAATACTTCGAGAACTCGAATTTGTTGGTGATTTGCCAAGTGAACTTCAACCACTAGATGATATTAGCAACGCAAGGCGGACGGTAAATAAATGCCGCCGCGCGGCGAGGAATCAGTAATAGGTTAATGTTTCCCAAAAAAGCTTGCCGAAAAAATAGAAACGCATCGCTCATTTCGATTATGTTGTGTCGGATGGCCAGAGCGGACGGTGTGATCCTAGAATGCAAATGAGTTAAGCGTTGTCTAGATCAAAACCTGCAAATTTTTCGTGCCAAATCGAAAGAAGTGGCAAAAAAAATGCAGGTTGATTGAGAAATGGGCTTTGTTCAATCTTGGCAGCACCGACTCGTTTTGATAGTTTTAACGCCGTCATCATAAAGCGAGGGTAGCTTCGGGGAAACCTGACCGCAACCGTTGGTCGCGACCAGAAGCCATGGCAATGGTTAAACGTCGGGCGTGATGATCGAAACTGGGAGGTAACCCAGTTGTCGTTTAACAACAATCCAAGGATGGATTTCAAATAGATCGCACTTCGATTGACAACGTCAGTCGAGTCGTTTGCAAAGGATGCAAGCACATGAGTTCGAACAAAGGAATGACCGTCAACACTCACATTCGCTGGATGATCCGTCGCGATATGCCGGAAGTTCTACGAATTGAGCAGAGCAGTTTTGAATTCCCTTGGGCTGAAGAAGACTTTGTTCGCTGCTTGCGCCAACGCAATTGCATCGGCATGGTTGCAGAATACGAAGAACAAGTGGTTGGGTTCATGATCTACGAACTGGACCGCGATCAATTGCATGTTCTCAACTTTGCCGTTCGCCCGGACGCCCGGCGGCGTGGCGTTGGTTCGCAAATGGTAGAAAAACTTGCCGGCAAATTGTCGCAACAACGCCGTACCAGGATATCGTTAGAAGTTCGCGAAACGAATTTGGCAGCCCAAGTGTTCTTTCGAAATTCCGGCTTCAAAGCAATCTCGGTTTTGCGAGATTACTACGACGACACCACCGAAGACGCTTATGTAATGAATTTTGACTTCAATACTGCAGATGAATCGAGCAGTTCTGTCAATCGAATCGCTCGGTTAGCGGGTTAATTATTTTGGCGCTTCCGTGAATTTAGTGGCAAAAAAGATTTAACCACGAAAAACACGAAAAGCACAAACGACGGATTCGGGCGGGCGTCAGACTGGTTGCAGGGAATTGCCGGCAAGATTGAATTCGACTCGACACTCTCTTTCGCGAGGGTCACACAGAATAGATCGGGAAGTTTCATCAATCGTAGCCAATCGACTCGATAAACCTGAAGATCGTCCCCAGCCAGCCACTAAAATTTCTGGATAACCATTATTTTGAAGTCGCACAAACCGCTTCCCCGCCGCTAACCATTTGGTTGGCGGCTATGCGACAAATCGCAAGTTAGCGAGCTGCGAGAATAACGACATCGCAAGTTGTTGAGGTGGCCAGGGCGAATTTGCTTTATTGGCATCACCGCCGCCATTGTCGGGCGCGAGTTTTCGATCCGCTACGCCTACTTGTACCGATCTTAACGAAGGTATCAATAATTTCACTTAGCGATTGTTAAGCTCGCCGGAAACGTTAGCTTTTCCAAGTCCGACATCTTCAGCAAAACCTACCTTTCGTTGGCTATCCAAATTGCTATCAGCTCTCGCCGCGTTAACATGCGTTAATCGCGTCGGCCGGTAGCAAGAATTGGACTCGTATTTACAACATGATTATTCACCTTAGCCGATTCGCGAGAATCGTGAGCTCCGCGAGCCTACTAGGCCGCTTTGGAGTCACACATATTTCTTGGAATTGAACGTTGCGACCCAAAAATGGCGCCCGAGCTAAGGACTATGACAAATCAATTCGTTCAAGAATACGATTACGATCGCGCGGTAATTGAACGCGACTTGAGAACGGCACTCAGCCAAGAACAATTGTTTTTGGTATACCAACCGATCTATCATCTAAAAACCGGTCATTTCGAATCGATCGAGGCGTTACTGCGATGGCAACATCCGCGATCGTTGCGAATTGAACCACTGGAGTTTTTGCCGGTCGCCCAAGAAATGGGTTTGATCGGATCCATTGAAACATGGGTGGTTAAACAGTCCATCGCCCAGCTGGCCAAATGGCGACAGTCCGCAATTCATCCCTATCTGCAATCGATTCACATCAATGTTTCCGGTGCTACCTTGCAAGACAATTCATTTGCACCACAATTACTTCGCCAGCTCGATGAATACGATTTGCCGGCGAGTGCAGTCCATTTAGAAATTGCAGAATTTGAGCTGATGGTTTGCGGTGAAACGGCTCTGGAAAATCTAAGGCGATTGCGCCGACAAGGCGTTTACATCAACGTCGATCATTTGGGCGAAGAAGAATTAACACTGGCCAATCTCGATGAATACCCGATCGATTACTTGAAGATCGACCGCGATTTTACCAGTATTTTGGACACCAGCCACAATCGTGTGGCCACTTTACATTTGATTCTGAGGAAAGCGCAGAATCTCAATATTCGCACCATCGCCGTCGGGGTCGAGGATCCTAGTCAATTGGCGGTGTTGCAATCGATGGATTGCGATTATGCCCAAGGCAACTTGCTGTGTCGTCCACTGCGTGCGGAGCAGATGAATGACCCATTGCCGCAAACTATTTTGGACTGAACGAAGCCCCCCTTGAGTGAGCACCCGATGTCATCATTGTTTAATCAATGGCAGTCCTCTGCCAATGACCAATCTCCGCGCTTGATTGCCGAAAATATTGTTTCAGGCTGTCGGCAATTGGCAACCCTACCCGTAATCGCGACACGCGTGATGCGATTGATTCATCAAGTCGATGTATCGAATCGCGAATTGGTAAAACTGATCCAACACGATCAAGTCTTGACGGCCGGCATTATGAAAGTCGCCAATTCCTCGTTTTATGGTTTTAAGAGCATGATTTTGTCGCTGGACCGCGCTCTGGTTGTGCTTGGCCAACGAACAATTCGCAATATTGTTTTTGCAATCAGTCTCAATAAACTATTCGCCCATCAACAGGCCGTACACGGATTTGATCCAGCCCACCTGTGGATTCATAGTGTTGCCGTGGGGCACGCCGCAGCCTGGCTCAGCACGCATGTTACTAATGAAAACTCGGAAGAAGCTTTTCTAGCCGGATTAATGCACGACATCGGAATTACGATTGCGATGCAAAATTCAAAAGTCCCTTTTGCCGATGTGTTGGGAGAATTCTTGCTCGTGGATGACCTGGCATGGCCCGAAATCGAAATGAAACGAATTGGAACCCACCATGGAGAAATTGGCGCGGCAGCCTGCCGAGCATGGGGCGTACCAGGCCGAATTGAACATGCCATTTTGCATCATCATCAACCTCAAATGGCCGATCAAGCTCACCGCAAACTCGTAGAAACAGTTGACGCAGCCGACCGAATTGTAACTTGGGGCCGATGGGGCTTTAGCGATCGGATTTCGCTCGACGATCGCACTGACAAACGGATCGCATTTTGGGTTGGCGATCAAGAACATCGGGTTGACGATTTAATCGATGCCCTGCCACAAGTTGTCGCCGAATTTGCCGTGGCTACTTTCCACGCTTAGCTACCCCTAACTCATTCGCGGCCAACCGCGAGCTATGTTTTCGCTTTCTTACGATTCCGAAAGTGCGGCCAACCGACCGCCAGGAATCGTTTGGTGGTTTCACGGCAAAAATTATTAGTTTTTTGAGTTATTTCCAGGCCTCGAATCCGGTTCCCCTTGACAAATTGTGACTTTAGGTCAATTATTGACGAGATGTCAAATATAAACCGAAAAGAACGAGAAATGGTCGAGCGCGAGTCGCGAATCCTTGCCGTTGCCCGGCAGATTGTCGTCAAAGACGGCTATCACGGGCTCAGCATGGATCGGATTGCAGAAGCCATCGAGTATTCCAAGGGCACGATCTATAACCACTTCCCTTGCAAGGAAGAGATCATTGTCTCATTGGGAATCGAAACCATGGAACGGCGTATCGGGCTGTTTCAAAGGGCCTCGCAGTTTCAGGGTCGCTCGCGAGAACGGATGCAAGCAATTGGCGTTGCTGCTGAATTGTTTGCCCGATTGTATCCCGACCATTTTTTTGTCGAACACATGATTCGTATGTCGTCCATTTGGGAAAAAGCCTCGCAAAGTCGACGAGACCTGTTCCAAGCGGCTGAAATGCGATGCATGAGCACGGTCGTCGAAGTAGTTCGCGATGGCATCCGCGGTGGTGACTTAGAACTGCCTTCGTATGTAGCCCCTGAAGAGGTTGTCTTTGGACTATGGTCGTTGACATCAGCCGCTTATTCGATGGCCGCCAGTAATCCGAATTTAACCAACCTCGGAGTCGGCGAACCGTTTGCTAGTGTTCGCGAATTGACGCGGCGATTAGTTGATGGATTTCAATGGCGACCGCTGACCGATGAGCACAATTATGACCATGTCATCGAGCGAGTACTCAATGAAGTCTTTCATTTTGAATTCGAAAAATTAAACGAGGCAGTTTACAGCAATGCCGCTCAGATCAATAAACAGGCGGAAACAGTCACTGGAAATTAGAGGGATGGGCGACTGCGGCCGTAATTCAAATCAACTAGTTAGCTGCATACTATGCAGTTGAAACCAGTAGTTCCTCTGTCGATGTCGTCCTTCGTCTGATTTTTGAACAAAACAAACGCGAAAATCCATTCGCGTTTTTTTAGAAACATGAATTGACCAAACGTCAAAAAATGACAATGCGAAAACAAACAAAAATTGTGGTGACGATTGCATTAACAGTCGTTATCCCTGTGGCCATTGGGATTGGCACTTGGCTGGTAACCCAAAAAAGAGTAGCCCAGGCCGATCAATCGAACATGAATCTTGTCGAACTGCCGACGATCGAAATGACACGGCTTTATTTAGAGTCGTCGGTCCGAGTACCGCGCACTTATTCTGGAACCATTCGCGCAGGGCAGACCAGCGAAATGGGGTTTAATCGTACCGGACGATTGGTACGAGTGCTGGTGACACAAGGCGAACGTGTAAAAGCGGAGACGGTACTGGCCGAATTGGATACCGCAGCGCTGCGAGCTCAACATAACGAACTACTGGCTCAGCGTCAGGGCGCAGAGGCGTTGTTGGCGGAATTGGTTGCCGGTCCGCGACATCAAACCGTGGCAGCGGCTAGAACGGAAGTGGCTGATTTAGAAGCGCAACAATCGTTGGCCAGGCTTGATTTTGATCGCCGCGATCGACTTCGCAGCTCCGGGTCGATATCGGCTCAAGAATTTGATGAGGCCCGATTGCTGTTGACATCAGTCGAGCAACGTCTGCAAGGAGCCCGTTTGCGATTGGCCGAACTCGAGGAAGGAACTCGCAGTGAACGGATTGCGATGCAACGAGCGGAACTGCAACGTTTAGATGCTGCGATTGAACGCACTCAAGTTGAGATCGATGAAAGTCGTTTGATTGCTCCTTACGATGCCGTTGTCTCACAGCGACTATTTGACGAAGGATCGATTGTACCTGCCGGCAGCCCTATGTTTCGCTTGGTTGAACAAAGTTCTCGAGAAGCCTGGATTGGCTTGCCCGCCGATCAAATAACGTCGCTTGACGTCAACCAGATATATGATTTAACGATTGATCAACAGACGTTTGCCGCGAAGTTGCATGCCGTTCTTCCAGAACTCGACGCGGTTACCAGAACGCAAACGGCAATTTTTTACTGCTTACCGCCGCAGCAAGAGGTGCCAATGTTGAATGGAATCGCGATGACAATTGGCGATCCGGCGAGCGTTCCTAAGAACGATCGAGCCAGTGAAGAAACCGGCCGGCGTTGGTGTGAGCTTGCCCCAGGACAATTGGTTCGAATTCAATTGGATCACGAAATTCCGCAGAGTGGATTTTGGATTCCAGTTAAAGCACTTACTCGGGGGCAGCGCGGATTATGGTCGGCGTTGGTGATTGTTACCGATTTGCCCCGCCCTGCTGGTGTACCTCAAGACGCTGTGGCAATAGAAAGGCGCGATGTCGAAATTTTACAAGTGGATTCGGATCGGGTGTTAGTTCGAGGCGATTTGCACGATGGTGAATTTTTGGTCAGTTCCGGAACACACCGATTAGTTTCTGGACAATGGGTGCAAATTGCACGGCAGACTTCGGAGCAGCAATTGCCATGAGTCATACTTCTGATTGGAGCAATCTGTTTTTGCGCGATCGACGGCTGCTTTTACTCGTCTTGGGACTGATTCTGGTCGCAGGGATTTCTTCATCGATGGTATTGCCGCGGATGGAAGATCCTTTGCTTGCGCCGCGGGCAGCCAGTGTGACTACGTTGTTGCCCGGAGCAGATGCACTGCGAGTTGAGTCGCTAGTGACTGAGAAAATTGAAGATGAGCTGAAGAAAATCCAAGAAATCAAGGAAATTCGCTCGAACAGTCGGCTAGGTGTGTCGTTCGTCCAGATTGAACTGTTAGATTCAGTGACCGCCGAGGAGGCTCCTGCGGTTTGGTCCCGAGTCCGTGGCAAAGTCGATGATGCACAGGTATTGTTGCCAGCGGAGGCCTCGCGTCCTGAGTTTGACCAAATTGATGTAAAGGCATTTGCGCTGTTGGTTTCGCTCAATTGGAACGAAGCGACACCCATAAATCATGCGATTTTAAGGCGGTGGGCGCGGGCGCTGGAAGAACGATTGCGAGCGGTGCCGGGAACGGAAAAAACCGAATTGGTTGGCGATCCCGACGAGGAGATCGTGGTGACTGTCGACGCGGAACGGGCGGCCGCTCTGGGGTTAACTGTACAGCAAGTGTCTCAGCAAATTCGAGCCAGTGATTCCAAGGTGGCGGCCGGACAAATTCGCAACCCCAACGGAGACATGCTGCTGGAAGTCAGCGGTGAAATCGAAACGTTGACGCGACTTGAGTCGACTCCTATTCGCATCAATCAATCGGGCGCGGTAGTACAGTTATCCGATATAGCGCGAGTGGAAAAAACAGCACTCGATCCGCCGTTGACTCAAGCAGTTATCAGCGGCAAGCCGGCGATCGTGGTCGGCGCATTGGTGCGCAGTGATGCGCGAATTGATCAGTGGGCCAAGTCGGTTCAACCAATTTTGGCCGCTGTGTCTGATGAGTTGCCACCAGCGGTCGCGATGCAAATCGTCTTTAATCAATCCGACTATGTTGAATCACGGCTTACTAATTTGACGGGAAACTTGATATTGGGCGCCCTGGCGGTGATCGCTGTTATCTGGCTGATGATGGGTTGGCGGAGTGCGGTTATTGTCGGCAGCGCATTGCCGCTGGCCGCCCTGATGGTATTGGCTGCATTGCGAGGGTTGGAGATTCCCATTCATCAAATGTCGATTACGGGCCTGATCATTGCTTTGGGACTGTTGATCGACAATGCGATTGTGATGGTCGATGAAGTTGTGATGGAAATGCGCGAAGGGCATAGTCCGTTGGCCGCGGTTTCTAAAAGTGTCAAATTGCTCGCGGTGCCACTTTTTGGTTCGACGTTGACCACTGCGCTGGCGTTTGGCCCGATCGCCCTGATGCCAGGCCCGGCAGGTGAGTTTGTCGGTTCGATTGCGATTAGTGTGATTCTCGCAGTCTGCAGCTCTTTTATTTTGGCGATGACCGTTGTTCCTGCCTTGGCCGCGTGGGGAATTCCTGTACGCGAAGGTTCCAATTCTTGGTGGCAAATTGGATTCCGCAGCGTCTGGTTGGGTGCAAAGTGGCGGCAATTAATCGACCTCTTTTTGCGTTACCCTAAAACCTCGATTGCCATTTCCGTAACCCCCGCGTTACTCGGGTTTGTTGTTGCCACCCAACTGCCGGAACAATTTTTTCCTCCGGCGGAGCGCGATCAGTTATACATCGAAGTCGAACTGAGCGCCTCGAGTTCGCTGACCGAGACGCAGGTATTAACCGCCAAAATGCGGCAAGAAATTCTGCAGGTTTCCAGCGTCCAAGATGTACATTGGTTCTTGGGGGAAAGTGCGCCTATCTTCTATTACAACTTAATTCCCACCCGCAAGAATGTCGCCCGTTATGCTCAGGCGATTGTGCAACGTGACACGGCGGAGGACAACGTTGACTTTATCCAACGGCTGCAACAACAACTCAATCGATCTTATCCCGAAGCCCTCATTTTGGTGCGACAATTAGAACAAGGGCCACCGTTTTATGCACCGATTGAATTGCGGTTGTTTGGGCCGGACTTAGACCGACTTCGCGAATTGGGCGATCAAATGCGTTTGGTGTTGACGCAGACGCCCAAGGTTATCAGCACACGTTCTGAGCTTGCTGAATCGTTACCAAAAATTGGGTTTGTGGTCGATGAATCTCAATCGCGATTGCTGCAACTCGACCATGCCGCGATTGCCCAACAATTAAATTCAGCGCTTGAGGGGATGGTGGGCGGAAGTATCTTGGAGGCAACCGAAGAATTGCCGATTCGCGTGCGTTGGAATAACGCGGCCCGCAGTGATTTTAATCAAATTGCTGCTTTGAATTTATTGACAGCTAACAATTCCATGTTGGCCTCGGAGTCAGGAACGAATCGGGAGCGACGTCCTGATTTTGCCGGCGTGCCACTGTCATCGATCGCCTCAGCAAAACTGGATGCCGAGGTGGCTGGAGTGCCGCGATTTAACGGCCGCCGGATGAATGAGGTCCAAGCATTTATTCGGGCCGGTCAGTTGCCTGCGCCCGTATTAGCCGACTTTGAACAGCGGTTGCTTGATTCGGGATTTAGTTTGCCGCCCGGTTATGAGTTGAGCTATGGTGGCGAACAAGCCAAACGTAACGATGCCATTGGCAACTTGATGGCTAATGTGGGCGTGTTAGGCATTTTGATGGTGGCGACTCTCGTACTCTCGTTTCAATCATTTCGATTGGCTTCAGTGATTGGGCTTGTCGCTTTGTTATCGGTTGGACTTAGTATGGGTGCGCTATGGCTCTATGGCTACTCGTTTGGGTTTATGGCGATTGTGGGGACCATGGGTCTGATTGGTGTGGCGATTAACGATTCGATTGTAGTATTGGCGGCTATTCGTGGTGATACTCGAGCCAAACATGGCGATCGTGCCGCAATCCGCGATGTGGTGGCGCGTTCGACGCGGCATGTGTTGGCAACGACGTTTACGACCATGGCCGGGTTTGTGCCGTTGATTTTAAGTGGTGGTGGGTTCTGGCCACCTTTGGCCGTCGCCATTTCCGGCGGCATCGCCGGCGCAACAATCATCGCTTTAGTTATGGTCCCGGCCGTCTATGCCATGAGCCATCAAAGACCAATGACAGTAACCTAGCGACGATGTCGACAGATATCACTTGGCGGAAAGGAGTTGACGGAAAGGGATCGGCGAATTTTTTTGGCTTTGGTTTGTGAGTACCGTCGATTAACGATAGATGATTGCCGGAAAGCAAAAATCGATTTCGCAAACTACTGCGGTGAGGGCGACCACACGTCGCTGCGGTTGTAAGCCCCCGGGGCAAGCAACGGCCAGATTTGTTAATGCCGTGTAACCGTGACAGACCACCTGTTGGATGCAGTCTCTGGGCGGACACCTGTGGTCACGAGTTGTCACCTGTCCCTCATCGCGGCGTTACCGCTCTCTGATCCTTGAGGCCTGAACCTTAAAAAATCTCTTTAACCACTTTAGCCGGTTCGACGCCGGTAAGTTTGACGTTGAGGCCCCGGAATTTGTAAGTGAATAGTTCGTGATCGATACCTAACGCGTGCAAAATCGTAGCGTGTAGGTCGCGCAAATGGACGGGATTCTCGACGATGTTGTAACTAAAATCATCAGTAACTCCGTATTCCATTCCAGGCTTTACACCGCCCCCGGCCAGCCAAACCGAGAAACATCGTCCATGATGATCGCGTCCCATTCCGGGATCACCCAGTGTACCTTGGCTAAACACCGTGCGCCCAAACTCAGTGGCAAACACTACCAACGTGTCCTTTAGCAAACCCCGTTGCTTTAGGTCTCGCAAGAGCGCTGCGGTCGGTTGATCGATGTCGCGACATTGTTGAGGCAACTGCCGCTGCAAGGCAATGTGTTGATCCCAACCGCGATGGAATAACTGCACGAATCGGACATCCCGTTCCAGCATTCGTCGCGCTAATAAACAATTGGCCGCATAGGTTCCAGGCCGTTTGACATCCGGCCCATAATCGGCCAAGGTCTCCGCCGTTTCTTGTTGAATGTTCATCAAATCCGGAATCGAAACCTGCATGCGAAAGGCCATTTCATAAGCCTCGATTCGCGCCAACGTTTCTGGATCGCCGGATCGAATTGAGTGGAGTTCGTTGAGTCCCCGCAGGTCGTCCAGCAATTCTCGGCGTTGTTGACGATTGATGCCGTCCGGATTCGCCAAGTACAAGACGGGATTTGCTCCTGGCCGCAAGCCGACGCCTTGATGCGATGACGGTAAGAAGCCGCTGCCCCACAGGCGAGAAAATATAGGCTGCCCCGGATTTTTTCCCGTGCCTTGAGAAACCATTACGACAAATGCCGGCAGTTCCTGATTTTCACTGCCCATACCATAGCTCACCCAAGATCCCATACTGGCGTAACCGGGTAATTGGTTGCCCGTATTGAGCATGGTTATCGCCGGGTCATGGTTGATCGCTTCCGTATGCACACTTTTAATAATGCACAATTCATCTGCCATTTCCTGTAAATGTGGCAACAAATCACTTATCCACAAACCACTGTTGCCGCAATTTTTTCCAGGACGCAGCGGCGGCACGATCGGATAAGCGGTTTGTCCAGAAGTCATTCCCGTCAGTCGTTGAGTGCCTTTGATCGACGCCGGCAATTCTTTACCCGCAAATTCTTGTAACGCTGGTTTGCCATCGAACAGATCGACATGGGATAGTCCACCCGATTGAAACAGACACAATACTCGTTTGGCTCGCGGCGTGAAATGCGGTAGCCCGCGGTCGTCGGAGAGGTGCAATTTTTGACTCTCAGCCGCGTGTAGCGAATGTCCGTGGTCTCGCATCAACATCGATCCCAAGGCGATGGAGCCAATTCCCCGCGTCCAATCGGCCAATACGGCGCGGCGAGTCAACCAAGCAGGCGTTTCGATTCGTTCGCTCATTGTCGGGTCACCATTTCACTGAGATTAAAAATCATTAAAGTCACTTGGGACCAAGCGGCTTGTTCGCTAGCCGGGATGGACGTGTCCACATTCCATTCGCCATTTGCCAACAAGGCGGCGGCCGCTTCTGGGTGCTCGGTAAAGTACGCTCGTTGCCGGGTCAGTGATCGCTGTAACAAACTCAGTTCGTCAGACGAAGGTGGACGTGACAAGGCCAATTGAATTGCCGCTTGCAAGCGTGTTTCATCGGAGCCGTCAAGGTGCAAAAGATTGACGGCAAATACACGAGCCGCTTCGACAAACTGAATGTCGTTGAGTAACACCAACGACTGCAACGGTGTTGTTGTCGGCATTCGCTGCACGACACACACTTCACGGTTGGGCGCATCAAATACGGCCATGTTCACTGGCGGTGCAGTGCGTTTCCAATAGGTATAGAGCGAACGTCGATATAGTTTTTCACCATGATCCTGAACAAACGTCTGCGCCGTCGCTGGAGTACTGCCAAAATGACTGACCTCGCGCCATAGATCTCCGGGTGCATAAGGATTTACGCTGGGACCGCCAAGTCTCGGTACCAAAAGTCCACTGATAGCCAACGCTTGATCGCGAATTTGTTCCGCGCTTAGTCGAAATCGCGGGCCGCGGGCTAACCAAATATTTTCGGGATCACGTTCGTAGGCCTCTGGTGTGATTTCCGAATTTTGCCGATAGGTCTGGCTCATGACGATCTGTTTGATCAAGCGTTTCCAATCCCAACCGGAATCTTGAAAATCGACGGCCAACCAGTCCAGCAATTCGGGATGGCTAGGCCAAGCACCTTGTGAACCGAAATCGGCGGGTGTGGACACTAGTCCACGCCCAAATAAAGATTGCCAAGCTCGATTAACAGCCACTCGGGCTGTCAACGGATGATCCGGACGGACCAGCCATTGGGCCAGATCGTGCCGATTGTATTTAGACTTTTCCGTAAGCGGCGGTAAGATAGCCGGTGTGCCGGGAAAAACTTGTTCGCCTGGTTGAGCATAGTCGCCACGCTTCAATATATGAGTGGGACGAGGCTGTTCCGCGTCTTGCATGACAAGTGTTGAGAAGGGTTCGGTCAAAACGCGTTGCCGCTCAAGCAAATTTTCGCGACGAATTCGCTGCGGTAAAACGTTGTCGTGATCGGAACAGTAGTAGCTCCACAGCTGTTGTTTCAAATTTGCATCCCAGGATTCAGGCGACTGCAACAATAGCGATTCAATCTCGGAAGTGAATTCGCGACCATCGTCGGTTCCTGAAAACGCCTGAATTTCGATCAGCCCTGCAATTAAGCGGTGGCCATACCCAAAATTGACTTGAACCGTGACATATCGCTGTTCTTGGGGGTCAAGAGGGTGTTTAAATGTAACTGTGATATGCTGAGGTTCATTGGTCGAGGTATCCGGTGACCAGCCATTGATACTGCGGTGATCTCGAATATCGTGAGGCGGAAATTGTGGCAACCAGCTGCTGGCTGTAATGGTTTCAAACGATTCTAAGTGGTGCAAGTTGAGCTGGTCACCGGCCGCTGCATCGGCACTGACATCGAGAGAGGTTAACACAAACGTGTTCTTGTCCGGTCCACCCGGGATTCGTCCGTGGCCCCAACTGTCGGGCGCATTTTCGCGGGGGTGAAAGATGACTCGCAAACCAGCAATTGGTTGGGCGGTTTCCGGCAGGGCCGCGGCAAGGTCATAGGCCGAAATGCCACCTGCATCGCGGATCTCAGCCCAGCCACGTGCGTTCGCGCCAAATCCACTGCCTTGGTTGGGAGTCGACACATTGTGAATCGCCAGCGGGTACCAATGCAGACCTTGGCCGCGTTCGGAATGACTTTTGACAAATCGGTCTCGCCAGGCCAGCAGCATAGGCTCATCAACGGTGTCAAACCAACGGTTGAGGTCCAATAATTCTGATTCGACCGAGGAAAGGTCATTGGCTTTTAGTACGGTTTTGGCTTGAATGGCAGGATGAGCGTTGTTGCCACCATCGCCATCGAGGCCGCGTTCGGGCAGCGCCTGAAAGAAAGCGGCCAGTTGATAATACTCACGTTGGCTGATCGGATCATACTTGTGATCGTGGCATTGAGCGCACCCCAACGTCAGTCCCATGACCGCCTCGCCCAAGGTTTTCATTCGGTCGGCGCTGTAGTTGGCTAGATTCTCTTCCGGGATTGTGCCGCCTTCGTGAGTAACCATATTGTTTCGTTGGAAACCAGTGGCGATTCGCTGAGCATCCGTCGCTTCAGGAATCAAATCGCCAGCAAGTTGTTGAACAAGAAATTGGTCATAAGGTAGATTGTCATTGAACGCTTGAATCACCCAATCTCGCCATATCCAAGCGTGTCGGCCGCCGTCAATCGAATAACCATTGGTATCGGCGTAACGTGCCGCATCGAGCCAATTCGTTGCCTGATGTTCGCCGAAGTGAGGGCTGGCAAGTAATTCGTCGACCAAACGTTCGTAAGCGTCAGGTCGATCATCCGCAATAAATCGATCGACTAAATCGGAAGAAGCAGGCAATCCTACAAGGTCCAAGGAAAGTCGGCGAACGATTGTACTGCGATCCGCGGGCGGCGAGCCGACAAGTTGTTCGCGGTGCCAAGTGGATTGGATCCAGGCATCGATGGGATGACTGATTGGCGTCGATTTTGAGTTCGGTGGTTGCGGCAATGGTTGTTGTTGGGGAGCCGCAAACGACCAATGTTGTGTATACGGCGCACCTTGTAATATCCAGAGCCGAATTTTTTCCTTGGATTCTGCCGTTAAAGGCAAATGAGCCGAGGCCGGTGGCATGCAATAATCCGGATCATCGCTGGTGATTCGCTCCCAGGCCGCACTGCGATCGAGGTCGCCGGGAGCAAACGGCCAAACGCCTTCGACGTTTTCGGCAACTGCCGCGGCGGTATCCAGGCGCAAATCGGCTTCGCGAGTTTCCGCGTCAAAGCCATGACAAGCAAAACAGTGTTCCGCGAGGATGGGCCGAATGTCGCGACCAAAATCGATCACGGGGTCTTGAGCGGAAGCCATCGCGGCCATGCCACAACCGACGGCGACAAAAACACATGAGAATTTCAGCCAACAATGCATCGAATGGATCCAACGAGTATTTACCAGCAAATGTCGTTTGGTTGATAGTTGAACTCGGTGTTCAATCGAGTGAACCAAGCGACACACTTATTCTAGATGGAATGGTCGGCAATTGCTA
Organism: Pirellulaceae bacterium; assembly: GCA_041739975.1. Taxonomy (GTDB): domain Bacteria; phylum Planctomycetota; class Planctomycetia; order Pirellulales; family Pirellulaceae; genus BJ22. The sequence continues at coordinate 26,681 of JBGSMY010000312.1, read as the reverse complement.
ACCAACAGGCGCTCAATCACACGCTACGAAAGGTGCGAAAATCCTCTGCGGGCTAGTAGTCATAAGATAACCTGCTAGAGGTTATTCATAGTTTGAAAAATGGTTGTTATTCGACGACGACAGCCGTGCCGCTAACAGAGACCATTAACATGCCATTGTTTTGACCAAGGACTTCGTAATCCAAATCGATGCCGACGACGGCATTGGCGCCGAGTTGAGTCGCCCGTTCATGCAGTTCTTGCATGGCAATTTCGCGAGCGTTCTGCAATTCGCGTTCATAGGTTGCCGAGCGTCCGCCCACGAGATCGCGGATTCCGGCGAAAATGTCTTTGAACAGATTGGCGCCCAAAATGGCCTCTCCAGCAATGACTCCGCAATAGCGAGTGATCCGACGTCCTTCGACGCTTGGCGTGGTGGTCATCAGCATATTTTTGACTCCTTAATTAATAGGCGTAATTATCTGCGAATTTAATAAAATTTAAAGCAGCCTATTTAGCAGAATTGAAACTAAGGTTTTGCATAAGGCGCCCACTCCGGACAACCGATTCGCCAACCGCCAGCGATATTAATGCCAACCGCCAGCGACAGCGCCCACTTCGTGCCAACCGCCAGCGACAGCTGGTGGAGGCATACTAATTAGCTAAGTCCAGCGGACAGCGCGCACTTCGTGCCAACCGCCAGCGACAGCTGGTGGAGGCATACTATTCAGCTAGCTGTGCTCTTTTACTTTTCGTCTTGACCCAAATCGAAAAAACTGAGAAACATTGTTTAGTTGTACCGAGCGCGGGGTCGCGATGGACGGTTTTTGCTTTTTCGGATTAGGAGTTAGACATGGCCAAGCGATTTGATTCGCTGACTTGCGTGTTGTTGACAATTGCGGTCGCATTGACCATTGCAGGCTGCAACAATTCGTCAGAAATGTTTACCCAGCTCGATAAACAACAGTCGTTACCAGTTGATAATTCGACGACTCTAGAAAAAAAGGAGTCTAATAAATCGAATACGACGAATTCGATGATTAGCGACTCGGCCACGGGATCGGGCGTGGAAACAAATCAAGAGCCACAGGTTTTGACGCCTGACCAAGTCTGTCGCGAATTTTTGAATTGTTTACAAAAATCGGACGCCTTAAGCGCTGAACGCTACCTGACAAAAACATCGGCCGTGAATGCTCGCAAAGCCGCGTTGACACTTGAATCACCTGGTAGCCCCCAAGCTCGCTTTGAATTTGCCGAGCCGACATTTGCCAATAGTAAACGACTGGTTGCCACCGTGGTGTGCACTGTAATTGACCAAGTCGAAGGTCAACCAAGCGAAAGCCAAATATCGTGGCTATTAAAACGCGATGGCGAAGCCTGGAAAATTGCCGGCATGATTTTGACGGTTGACGAAAATGGCGCAACGGATTTCTTTAGTTTTGAAAATCCCGAAGACATTCAGTTGATTAAACAAAATGTGATTGCCCAGTAGGCAGAATTTTTTGATTTGGCTGGCAACAAATGTGGATTTATATTCCACTTCACAAATGTGGACATTTATTCCACTTCACAAATGTAGACATTTATTCCACGTCACAAATGTGGACATATGTGCCACGTCACAAATGTGGACATATCTGCCACGTCACAAATGTGGACAAATGTGCCACGTCACAAATGTGGACATTTATTCTACGTTTAGACCTTTTCTAAAAAGGTCACTCGCCCGCCGACGACCCATTCGGCGACAATGATGTTGCCGCGAGAGTCGAAACAGGCATCGTGCGGATGGACGAATTTTCCCGGTAACCAACGATCCGGCTGCGAGCGCATTTTGAAGTTATCGGCCAAAACCTGTTCACGCCATTGAACGTCATCGCCCAGCTGTGTCAGCACACGATTGTCTTGGTCCAATAAGGTAATGCGAGCGTGCAGGTCGGGAACGACCATCAATTTTCCTTGCACATCAATATCAGCGGGAAATAGCATCCCTTCTAATTTGATCAGAAATTTTCCTTGCATATCAAAGAACTGTAATCGTTTATTGGCGCGGTCACAGACCGCTAGTTTAGGGTTACCGTCGCGGGCATCGAGCCATTGTCCATGTGGCGTATTGAATTGGCCATCTTTGTCCCCCGAGCCGCCGATCGTGCGCACAAAGTTGCCTTGGGCATCGTACTGGTGAATAAAATTGCTGCCATACCCATCGCCGAGAAAGAACCCGCCATCCGGTGAAAAGCTGGTATTCGTGGGGCGAAATCGCGCATTGGCTTCGCCATACTTTCCGGTTTCTTCGCGAATCGTCTCAATCTTTTTGTACCAAGCCGTCTCTCCTTTTAAATCGATCTTGCTGAATCCCAAGCTAGGATCGGCGGGCGACAAATACAAAAACTCTTGTCCGTTTTCCTCGCGAATATCGATTCCATGGCCATGGCCGGTAAACTCGGGCGACATGCTCCGCACAAATTTTCCGTCGGGATCGAAAACAAAAATCGATCCAGGGTTACCTTGGTGCGAGATATAGATCTGGCCCGTTTTGTCGACACAGACGCCATGTGAGGCTTGACCATATTGGTGATCTGCCGGCAATTGAAAATAATTGTGATGGCATCGGAATCTGTAATCGCCATCGCCAATGATAGGCTTGTCATCAGCAGTTTTTTTGTTCAACAGCAACAATGGCGTGGCGGAAATGGCAGCAGCCAGAGCGACGGACTGTTGGACAAAACCGCGACGGTCGATAACATTGCGGTTGGTGTTAGACTGGCTCATGGTGTGCTCCTGTATTAAAAACAAAAATGCATTTAAGGGGCTTCACTGAGTGGCGCCCGTTGTAACTGTTTTAGTTGGGTTACCAGCGACTGGATAGTAGGATCGGATTCGATCCAGTCCCAAAGTCGCGGATTGGATGTCGGATGCGTTTGCGGCCGCGGCGGCTTGACCTGCAAACTGCGGATTTTTTCACTATTATCATCGGTTCCCCAACGCCAGCGTCGACCGCGTGGCGGTTGATAGGTGTCCAGGCCAGTTTTTTGATCGCTGCCGATAAATTCAAAAAGTCGCTGCGTGATTGGAATTGGCTGAGCGACCAATGCTTCATAACTGACCAAACAAAACCGCTCGTCAGGCTTGGCGGCCAGTTCCAATAGTTTGCAGGTTACCGGTTGCCAATAGCTTTTTAACAGCCAGCGATCAACGGCCGGTCGCAGCAGACTTTCGGCAAATCCAAAAACCATTTTTCGCAGCGATTGAACCGTATCGTAGGGCTCGCGCACGAGCAAGATGGCCTTGGTTCCCAAAACGGTTGGCAATCGCGGATAGTGTTTGCTTTCCTGAAACCAAGCTGGGCGTTTTAGTACCAAAATTCGTTCTGGTGCCAATTGAGCCAAACGCGATACTTGATCCAAGTCTTTGGAAAATTTCGCATTTGACCAACGCTGAAAATTCACTTCGGGCAAGTCTGATACATCGGGTGCCGAAGCCAGTAAAGCTTTGAGCAACGTGGAACCGCTACGCATCGTCGATGCGATTACCACCAATTGCCGCGACATCTTTTCTCCAACACAAACCTAAAACCTAAAACCAACGACTAGCACCATAGACTGCCGATTAGTCTGATTATAACGAGAACAATGGAATTGAAAGCCCGACACGGCGTCAGAAAAAAAGCTAGGGTTTCGATAGTGACTTCGCCGTCGATTACAAATTGAATTACTAAAATCGAATACAATCGCCATGTCTCGAATCCGACCCACAGCCAGCCAAAATGGAACGATCGAATATCATGCCTTGGAATCGCGGCAACTACTGGCTGCTACGGTCTCTTGGGATGCCAGTGCCCAAGTGATTTCGATTGTCGCAGATAGCGCTGACGATCAAGTTACAATTGCCCCGCTGAATAGTTCGGAAATCCAAGTTCAAGTTGCCGGTAGTGGTCAATGGAATTTCTCGAGCGTCTTTGTTGTTCGCGTCGATTTTTGGGGAGGTAGTGGCAATGATCGGTTTGAAAACTTGACCGATATCGCTAGTCGCGCCTATGGACAAGCCGGCAATGATTGGCTATCCGGAGGTTCGGGAATCGACGTCCTCAATGGAGGCAATGGCGATGATTCCTTGTTTGGCAATCATGGTAACGATCAATTGTTGGGCAGTGATGGACATGATTGGCTCGAAGGCGGCGAGGGCGACGATTATTTGTCGGGTTTTGTCGGCAACGACCAACTTTTTGGCGGCGCCGGCAATGATATTGTTTATGGGCAAGCGGGCGACGATGTTTGTTGGGGTGACGGGGGTGACGATCGCGTTCGCGGTCATGCCGACAACGATCAGCTGTATGGCGGAGACGGCGCCGACTACATGATGGGCGATCAAGGCGACGACGAATTGGACGGTGGAGGCGGGAATGATCGCGTCTACGGTTATTTCGGCAATGATATCCTCCGCGGTGGTGTCGGTCACGATCAAATTTATGGAAGTGATGGTGACGATCAACTTTTTGGCGGCGATGGCGATGACATATTACGCAGCGGCAATGGCCAAGACCAATTGTATGGCGAAAATGGCAACGATCGGCTGTACGGTGAAGCAGATGACGATGTACTGCGCGGCGGTCAAGGCAACGACATTTTGCGAGGTGGGTCTGGACACGATTCGCTAATGGCCGGTGATGCCAATTCAAACGATACGCTTTACGGTGAAGTGGGCAGCGATCGATTCTTGGTTCAAACGGGCGACTATATCAGCGACTTTGGCGGTGACGATGCGACCTTAAGATTTGAAAACCGCACGAGCGTTTGGAACGATCGCGAAATTGAAGTCCTCGACGGGGCGTTCTCGCAGTTGTTTGAAACCACCGGCAACAACCGATTGCTGCGCGACTCCCTCGATCCAAACCCGTTGACGTTTTTCAAGTATAGCGATTTGAATGGTGCGGCAGGGATTAACTCTTTGTCGACTTCTGGAACGCAGTCTTGGGTCAACGGCCAATGGCAATGGACCTATACCTACACTCGTGAAATTCGGCTGCTGGACTGGAACGAAAACTCAAGTTGGTACAACGATCAATTTCAGTCGGTGACTTTGCATGAAATCGGTCACAACTGGGACAGCTTGTTGGAAATGAGCCAGGTCTCTTCACAGGCCAGTCAATTGTGGCAAACCTTCCTCAATCTGAGCGGATGGCGCGACACCAACCCCAATTCGAATGTCTACACGCAATCACATGACGGCAATTGGTGGTATCTCGACGGCGCGACGTTTGCAGAAAGCTATGGACAGACCAATCCCTATGAAGATTGGGCCACTATATGGGAGTATTATTTTAATCCTGGCAACGACGCCAGCCTGACAGCAGACCTTCAGCCCAAGTTAGACCAAATGCAGGCCCTGTTTGACGCGATGTCGTAAGTCGTTTGTAAGTCAAGACGGCCTTCAAAACGATTTCGCAGTGTGAAGCGAACTTGGCCCAAGTGGTATTGCTAAACGAGTCAAGCAAAATGCTGCAATTGAGCTTACAAAATCTGTCGATCGACTGACCAATATTTGAGTCAGGGTAGTCGGTGAAAATCTAAACGGTGTGTTATACTGGGGCCTCATCAAATGCCTATTCATCAACGATGGGGAATTAAGCGGTGCCACACACAAATAAATCTCGGACCAACCCGATTTCTGCTGCGAACCAAAATCACTCCAAACGAACGGACCGTAAAAAACTACACCTAAGGCAAAGCCTCACAAATAATGCAACTGCCCAATTAGTTTTTGAACCACTTGAAAATCGTTGTGTACTTGCAGCGGCCCCTTTGTTGCCCGATTTATTTCCCTGGGCAGATGAGTCTCAGGGGTTCTTGCATGACTGGGTAGTCGAGGGAGACTTGTTGCGCTTCACAACCGCCTTTGCAAACCAAGGTGCCGGGCACTTGGAACTGCGAGGTGGTGAAGTGCTGGCCAACGGCAATCAAGTTGTCAATCAACGTGTTTTTAATGATGATGGCACATTCTCCGATCGTGTGGCTGGCGAGTTTACTTATCACCCAGGACATGGTCACATCCATTTCGATGGATATGCAATCTACAATTTGCGAGAACGTTTGGTGGGAGGCGGCGTTGGAGATATTGTTGCTACCGGCGGAAAGATTAGTTTTTGCTTGATTGATATTGCTCGTTACGACAGCAACGCGGGCTCGTCTCGATATAACAGTTGCGGACAAATTCAAGGCGTTACCGCCGGGTGGTCAGACGTCTACGATCGCAACTTACCGGATCAATGGGTCAATGTCGGGACAGTACCCGACGGTGATTATTGGCTGGAAGTAATTATCGACCCCGATAATTTATTGTTGGAATCAGATACTAGTAACAATACTGCGCTAATCGAGATTTCGCTCAATCGAGGCGGTCCAACTCAAGGTGATCAATGGGAACCAAATAACACGTTCGCCACCGCCACAAATTTTGGAATGGTTAGCGAACGACATGATACAGGTTTGTCAATTCATAACGCGACCGATCGAGATCACTATTTAGTGACTGCGGCCGAGGACGGCGAGTTTGGTGTGCACGTTAATTTTACTCACGCCTTGGGCGATCTTAACTTATACGTCTATGATCAAGCTCAAAACTTGATTACAAGCTCCACCGGCGATCACGATAACGAGCACCTCCATTTTGATGTGCTGGAAGGTGAAAGTTATTTCATTGTGGTGCAAGGACTCGACGGGGCATCAAACGGTTACGACCTTGAATTGCATGGTCCTGGGCATATCATCACCGAGATTGTCGAAGGGACCGGAGTGCCGATCAGCATTCCCGATGGATTGGGCGCAAATACGGCCGGCCCTTGGATTCATGTAACACTGCCTGGACCTCAAATCGGCCTATCGGACCTCAACTTGGTGTTTGGCCGGCTCGATCATTCATGGTTGGGGGACCTACAGTTTCAATTAACCTCACCGCAAGGAACGGTTGCCCAAGTATTAACCTCGCAATGGCAACCTGGTGGCGGATTGCTCGAAAGTCAAGACAATTTCCTGAATACCGTATTGGACGATCAAGCCCCGACGAATATTGCCAACGGTAATGCACCCTATAGTGGCTCATATCGAATCAACCACGCCAACACAGGGGCAAACCCATTGTCTGTTTTTAACGGCGAGGATGCATCCGGCACCTGGACGCTTTCAATTCGCGATTGGTATTCCTCCGATGTCGGAACTTTGCACGACTGGAGCATTGTTTTTACTGGAGTTGATCTTAATCCAGGTGATTTGTATGAGCCCAACGAATTTTTTCCGCAAGCGGTCGACCTAGGTATGCTGGGTCAGTCTACTCGCGACAATTTATCCATTCACCGCGCAACGGACCGGGATTTCTTTCGGTTCCAAGCAGGTGCCGCTGGGGCAACTGAAATTCGCGCCGGTTTTTCTCACGCCGTCGGAAACCTAGACCTGATCGTCTATAACAGCTCATTGTTGGAAATTGCTAGATCAGATTCCACGACCGACAACGAAGAAATTATTCTCAATGCCATCAGCGGGGATACCTATTACATTGAAGTCTTCGGCGTCCAAGGCGCGCTCAACCAGTATTCACTTGACGTGATTGCGGCTCCCCAGTTGGGCGAAACGGGCTGGATCAACTCACTGACCGACCAATGGCAAACCATTGTCCTGTCGCGACCTTATATCAATCCGGTCGTGATCGTCAGTCCACTTTCGTTTAACGACACAACTGCGGCGACCGTTCGAATTCGCAACGTTACGAGTACAAGTTTTGATGTTCAAGTAGATCGTTGGGACTATCTGCCCAGCAGCCATGGGCCCGAAACGGTCAGCTATTTTGTGGTTGAATCGGGACGGCATGTCTTAGCCGACGGATCGGTTCTCGAAGCCGGCATCGTGGGAGCTGTCAACCAGAGTTTTCAACGTGTTGGATTTAGTGAGCCGTTTGCTGGGCAGACCGTCGTGTTAACTCAAGTGGCCGGGAATGGCACAGGCTCTGCACTCACACCGCGACTCACTCGAGTTACACAAAACGAATTTGATGTACGTATTCAAGCCCAGCAATTTCATGGCTTTGTCATACCCCCACAGCCTGTACATTGGATCGGAATGACTCGATCGACCAATTTTTCGGGAACAACAGACTATCAAGCCGGACTTGATAAGCGTGCCACACATCAAATAACTACCTCTAATTTTTCCCAGAATTTTTCCCAAATCCCAGTGCTTTTGGCCTCTGTGCAAAGTTACTGGGATTCTGATCCGGTCAGTGTGAGAATTTCCGACCTGAAATCGAACAAACTGCAATATTTTCTGCAAGAAGAACAATCTCGCGACACGGAGACAAACCACCGCGGAGAAGTCGTTGCCTGGCTCGCGATCGATGGCCGTTGGATATTTGGTCAACGTCCCCCTCAAATACCACGAGCGGGAGATTCTTTGTCAGCGGACGGTTTATCGCCGTTGACTCAAGCCATCGATAGAGGACGGCAATTGACCGGTGCTAATGCGCCAATTGTTGAATCTTTTCAGACGCTAAGATCCGACCAATGGACGATTTCCGACAAGACAATAAATGGCCCGGCGACGATCGAACCTCGCATTCGCTCAATCGCCGAGGATCAACGGTGGAATGATTTGCCGGTGGTGCTAGCATCGGAAACCGCTCAAGAGCATCAGGCAACGAAGTCAACGCCTGATGTGCGGCAGAATTTTAGTCTGACGACGGACTTGGATTCGTACATTGAAGAGGTTGATTTTGATTTGATTTAATCCATCAAATATCTGTTATCCGTTGTTGAGTAGCAGGCCAGCGATCGGTCTTCAAATCGTAACCGGCCATCTTGAAATCGCATTGATACAAAACCAACGTTGATGGGGTTGGAATTGACGATGATTCTCTAATTTGATAATTACTGGGCGGAAACTCCAAGCCTTCGCAGCGACTTGGGTAGGAATATGGGTTTTGTTCAAACAGCCCGAACGACTTGTTTCGAGAGAATCATGAAAGTTCCTTGGGGTCGGATAAAGGTCGAAAATGTGTCGGTACGCTTCCTTTGTACTTTAGCGTTTTCGTTTGGCTGTGGCTGGTCGTTCTTCAACACGACGACATCGGCTTGGGGACAAGATGAGCGGATCGTAAATCAAATGCCGAATCCTTCGGAAAGAATTGTTGTTCCCGACTCGTTGAATTCGATTTATGCTCCAGCAGCTGTAACGCCGCGAACAGAGATGCCTTACCTCATCGAACCAAATCAGCCATTGCCCGCTCGCGATTCATCGATAAGCGGTGACAAGTTGGATCTCCAGGCGTTAGATATTGAGCCGGCGCCATTGCCCAGAGTTGTCATTGACTTATATCAAGATTCCCAAACTCCCTACCGTTACTACCGCAGTGACGAGTCGTGTCTGGGATTTGTATCGAGCGGTAGTGACGAGTTGGGCTGGACAACCATGGACAGTAATTATTATTCGAAGCGAGACAAGGCCGATGACTTCAATTTTGGCACAGCCCATCATTGGTTATCGGGGCCATCGACGCCCGACTTGCCAGCCCGCGTGCATGATTTTGTATTCGGCTATCAACGTCGCCGCACGATTGCAGATCGGTTTAGTTACGATATAGCAACCAGTGTGGGCGTCTACAGTGATTTTGAGGGGAGTGCCCGACAAGGCGTGCGGTTTGTCAGTCACGCTGTCGGCGTGATCCATGCACATCCTGCATTGGACTTTATTTTTGGTGTCGATTACCTGGACCGAGACGACATCAAAATACTTCCGGTGATTGGCTGGTCATGGCATGCCGCAGAGGTTGCTCCGATTCGTTTAGACTTGGTCTTTCCACGTCCGCGCATAGAGTTAGTTCTCGACCCACAACATCGAGTTTATCTCCAAGGGTAATTGGGTGGTGGAACCTGGGACATTGAGTTTCCTGACGAGTCCGACGATGTGATGACATACCGAGATTATCGAATATTGTTCGGACTGGAATCGCTAAGTGCCGAGGGTGAACACAATGCCATTGAGATTGGATATGTGTTCCATCGTCAATTGGAATTGCGCGACCGACCGTTGGCCGCGGACTATGGTGATTCCTTTGTCGTTCAGTTTACCACCCGGCGATAGAGCTGCCCGCAGCGATCATTCTCGAGGAAATCGGCCGACTTTTGCTAAACCATGGTTTCAGCATCCGCCGAGCCTTGTTTGGCAGGTCCGCGAAACCGACCGTGCAGGGAGGCCCAGTCGATCACGAGGCGTCCGCCCAACGATTGGTGTTGCTTGGCCCAGCTCATCAAGAGGTCGAGGCACGCATGATCGATGTAATCAAGTTTTTCGAAATCGACATGCAACTCGGCAGATGGCGAGACATCTTCCAGGCGGCATGCCAGACTCGGCAGTCGTATAAATGTAGCGGCGCCCGTAAGCCGCAAAAACATTCGCTGTGGCTTGAGGGGATCGGTCTCCAACTTAATTTCTAGATGCGAGAAGGTGTAAAGCAGTTTGATCGCGGCCAACACAATCCCTGTGACAACGCCCGTCAGTAGATCCGTGCAAACGATCATGATGACCGTAGCGAAATAGATCAGTACTTCGGTTCGGCCGAATTCGTAAAGTTTTTTGATCGACTCAAGGTTGACCAATTTGTATCCGGTGTAAACCAAGATCGCGGCCAAGCTTGCTGTCGGAATCAGTCTTAGTAGGAAAGAAAGAAAGACGACAAACACTAGCAACCACACGCCGTGCAAAATGGCCGATAAACGAGATTTTCCGCCGGCCTGGACGTTAGCCGAGCTGCGGACAATAACACCAGTCATTGGTAAAGCGCCGAGCAAACCACAAATCGTGTTGCCTACGCCTTGGGCCAATAATTCTTGATCGTAGCGGGTACGTGGTCCTGAGTGCATTTGGTCTACCGCGGTGCAGCATAATAAAGTTTCCGCGCTGGCTACAATTCCCACAACCGCCGCGGCTTGGATGAGAGCTAGCCAGTCAGCCCCACTCAAGAGTGTCAGACTGGGCACGCGAATTTCGCTCCAAAGTTGATCGGGGACCTCGACATAAACTACTGGCAATGAAAACCACGCCGCCAACAAAGTAGCAACCGTGATGGCGACCAATGGCGGAGGTATTAGGCTCAAGCGTTGTGGCGCAAACATTTTCCAAAGCACAATCAGGCCGATCGACAGTAGGCCCAGCGCGGCCGCCCAACTATGGCTCTTTTGGGTGGCAATCAATTGCTCAACTGATTTGACAACACTCTCTTGGTCTTTCAGGACATGCTGGACGTCCCAATTGATGATTGACTGTTCCGCCACCAACATCTGCGCTTTGGCGTCAGCGATCGCGGCACGGGTTTTTTCTAAGCGATCTGGGTTTTTAGCAGCCGTTTCATTGGCCATGATATCAACGCTGAGTTTTTCCAAGGCATCGAGCAATTTTTGTTGATCATCCATTTTTTGTTGCAAGATCGTTGACTCAGGCCGAGGGACTTTCGTGGGATCCAATCCGGCGCTCAACTCAGCGTGAGGAATGTACTCGGCCACGCGTTCTCGCAAATCGACCTGACGCCGATGTAGTTCGCCGACGCTGCGCAGTGCAACGATTCGTTGTTTACGAACGGAAATTGGCTCCCAATCCGGAAGGGCAAAGGCCTTCATAAAAGACTCAGGAATATAGAGCAGGTTTTTTAATCCCTTGCCTTTGACGGAGTCGTCGACCATGACATGGAATTGGCTGGCGAGAATCAATATGCCAATTCCTGCCAACATTCCTTGAATCACCGCCGGTGAAACCGCGCGAAACCATTGCCCAATTCGAAACACGCCAGCCAAAACCTGCATGATACCAGCGATCAAGACGATAATTCCCAAGTACTCCAGACCGAACTTGGCAATGATCTCATACACGATCACAGTCAATCCGGCTGCCGGTCCGCTGACTTGAAGTGGACAACCGGCCAATGTGCCCACAATGATTCCACCAATAATGCCGGTAATCAATCCCGTCGCCACGGGCGCTCCGGAGGCAATGGCAACGCCCATGCACAATGGCAAGGCAACCAGGAATACTACAAACGAGGGAAGTAGGTCGCCACCGAAGTTTTTCGCGCCAGAGTGTGGCTGCGCGGATTTCTCCGTCGAATCAGTCATAATTAAAGTTCCGAGATAAAAAGGTTCTATAAACGGGAACAGCCACAGGCACAGTCCGCGAAAGCGCGCGCAGCTGCCGAGATCGGTACTGTAAAAAAGGACTCCGATCAATTGCACGGATCGAAGTCACCAAGCGTTAAGTAACGTATGCCCTTAAATGGCAGGCATCGTTTCGGTCACTTCGCGCATGGCCGGCTTTGGTTGGCTGAGCAAAGTATATTGCGACTCGATGGGATCAAAGGCGAAGACTTTTCCCGTTTGAAATTTGTAAACCCAACCGCTCAAATTAAGTTCCCCGCGGCCCATCGCAGCTCGGACCGAAGGATGTGTTCGCAGGTTTTCAAGTTGCACCAATACATTTTCTTCGACGGTTGCCGTCAAACGATCTTGTGGATCCGTAATGTGCATGTAGTTTTCTTTCATAATCCGCGCCGTTGCTTCGGCATGATTCAACCAATTGCGAACGGCAGGTACATTTTCCAGCGTTTCCGGCTGCAATAATCCTTGCATTGCCCCGCACAAAGAATGCCCACAGACAATGATATCTTTGACTTTAAGAACACTGACCGCGTATTCGATGGTCGCCGACTCTCCACCGTGAACGGCGCCATACGGTGGGACAATGTTGCCGGCGTTCCTTAAAATAAACAATTCGCCAGGGCGAGTCTGAGTTAACATTGCCGGATCAATCCGGGAATCAGAGCATGTGATGAACAGCGCTAATGGATTCTGTCCCTTGGCCAACCGTTCAAACAATTTGGTCTCATTGCTGAATACTTCGTTTTGGAATTGATGAATTCCTTTGATTAACTTTTGCATAGTTTTCTCGTTGTTCGTTGTTGAATTGTTTGGGCTCCTAAATCGAGCCGTAACTAGATCGAAAGCTACCGCACGCTAAAATTAGCCATAGCAGTTAGCCTAAAACCGTGCGATGCATTCGATTGATGAATTGCCGTATATCGAAGTCCAAGGGAACATCGATTTCCGGATAAGCACGGTGGGTGCAACATCACGGGTGGTGCAACATCACGGGTGGTGCAACCTGCCCTGGAGCGCACGCCGAATATCACCAGAGTTGAGCTGATAATGCGTGCTAAGTCGTGAGCGCCCGTGAAAGCGTTGCGTTGACCGCGAACTGCGACAAATGAGAGCATCGATTGCCGCAAGATTCGGTGCGATTCGGGGGCCATTTTCAAAAAAAAGTCTTACTGCAATCGCCTCGGAATCGCGCCGCAGCGCATTAACAGCGCATGGGCAAACGCTGCCCGGAATGTAAGCAATTATTCCATCGAGCACAGGAATCTTGCCGCCAAGGAGAATATGTCAAAGCTTCTCGACTAAGTTGTCGATCGCGGGGAACGACGACAAATCGTTCGGAACTTACAACCAGCCCCATTTGCCGCCGAATTTTTTCGCCAAAGGGCAAACTCGAGGAACTAGTTTTTTCCTCTTCTTCGTTGAGCGGTACGACAGGAGTCGAAGCCACATTGGGCAAAAATCGAATAGGGCTGAATAACCCCAAAAATGGCGCAGCACCCAAACTGATCGCTAATGACCAAACAAATAGGCATCCGATCAGTCGTGCAACGGTCGTCGTCTGGAATGGCCCATTTCCAAGTCGAAAACCAAACATACCGGATTCCGGTAGTTTTGATGTTTTCAATGAACCAATGCACATGTTGACCACAGGATCAATTCTCGACGTTGGAATTAACTATTGGAATTAACTAGTAGCGTTTGGAAATAACTAAAATTGTTGCCTTATCGACACCAAATCCACGCGGCAGCAACCAACTTGGGATCCTAAGATTAGAACCCAAAGGGTACAAAAATTCAAGCAACTTGCCCAGCAAAACCGTGCAACTTACTCTGCAGCGCCGTGTCAGCTTTTCAGAGTTACCTTTTAGGGGCAGTCCTGTCAAGTCGACCGACCCGACTAAAACCACCCCTGGCCTTAAAACAGGTGTTTCAAGCAGTTGCTTATGCTTGTAGGAAGCACCCGCATTTTGTCATCGGACATAACGAAGTCGCGACTTGAAAATCTCAAAGTTTTCCAGCGAATCCGAGGAAATTAAATTACCAAAACCATTCATGGCAATTTAATAAAACTCAATTGCCGTCACCGAAAAAGTGAATTTAGGAACCAGGAACTGGAACGGGACCTGCGTCGACTGGTCCCCAGGCATATTCTTTTGGACCTAATCGCGTCTCGTCTTGTAGTAGTTCGTCCCAGCTAATTCGTTTGCCCGTGTAGCAGGCATTGCGCCCCATGATGGCCATCAATGTGCTGTAACCCATATATTGGCCGTTATTGATAGGGTTTCCTTCTCGTATCGCGCGGAACAAGAATTCATGTTCCACATCGTACATGCTGGGCTTAGGGCCATGATATTCCCATCCCCCGTCTTTGTTCGATACCTTGTGAGCGAGTACTTTTGCCGTGCCGTTCGAGCCAAGTACATGGCATTCGTTTTCGTTGAAGCACCCGTTCATTTGGCGACAATACGAATAAGTCTTGAGTCCGTTGGCCCACTCGTAGACTACGGCAAAGTGATCGTAAACATTGCCAAAACGTTCGTGGGTGCGACGTTGTCGGCCGCCCAACCCATAACAGGAAACGGGTGGTTCATCATTCATGAGCCATAGGGCTTTATCAAGCGTATGAATATGTTGTTCGAGTGGAATATCGCCGGCGAGCCAGCAGAAGTAAAGCCAATTGCGCATTTGGAATTCCATTTCCGACCATTCGGGTTTACGGCCGTTGTGCCAAAGTTCGGCGGTGATGTAGTTGGAATGGATCGACATGACATCGCCGATGGCTCCCTCGTGAATCTGATCGATGGTGGCTCGTACGCCGAGATCATAGCGCCAGCACAAACCAGAAACGACGTTTAACTTTTTCGCTTGGGCCTCTTTGCAGGTTTCCATTACCGACAACACGCCAGGCACATCGACCGCCACGGGTTTTTCGCAAAAAACGTGTTTACCTGCGGCGATTGCCGCTTTGAGCGATCGAGGTCGAAAATGGGGTGGTTCACAAAGCAGGACCACGTCGACATCTGAATTGATCAATTGTTCGTGGCAGTCCAGGCCCGTGTATTGGCGGCTTTTTTCAACCCCGACTTTTTTAGAAATCTCATCATTGTTCTGTAGGCTCTTGAGGCAGCTTTCAAGTCGATCGGGAAATGCATCAGCCAAGGCAACGAGCTTGTTATTGGGATCGGCTTTGAGAGCATTGATCGCCGCCCCCGTGCCGCGTCCACCGCAGCCAATTAACCCGACCTTCAGCACATTGTCGATGCCATGATGGACCCCGGCGGCTAACGGATTCGAACCTAAGATAGTTGCGGCCACTGAACCGGTCGCGGCACCGACAACTCCAGTGCGAATGAACTGACGGCGACTTGGGTCAGATTGAGACGAATTCATAGTTTCCTCATCATGAAACAATTGGGCACTTGTGAAATAAATGGGATCGAATTGCACATCACATGCTTCAATCCCCCCTTGAGCGACGGGTCAATCCCATTCGATACGGGAATCATCGACAGCCACTATTGTAATCGGTTGAGTTGGATCTACCAACTGTGCCACAGCAGCGTTTGTTTTGCACAGTAGTTTGCCGTGGCGTGACCACGGAAAAATTGTAATCTCGCCGAAATTTAATATTCGGGCGACACAATTGTATTCGATTCTGGCAAGCTGCGTTTTGCGGGTAGCAACATCGTGAACTCACTGCCTTGTCCCAACGTCGAACTAACTTTGATATCGCCGCCGTGTTCTTTAAGAATTTTTTGGCTGACGGCTAGCCCTAAACCGGTGCCCCGCAGGCCTTTCGTTGTGCGAAACGGCTCAAACAGGTAAGGCATTTCATTGCTGGAAATCCCGTGACCATTGTCGTGAACCACAATTGCCAACGTCTCCTCGCCTTCGACCAGTTTGGTTGTAATTGTGATCAAGGATTCTTTGCGGTCTTGGCAAGCATCGATGGCGTTGAGCACGATGTTCAATAACGCGCGAAAAATACCTTCATGGTCTAAACTGATTGGCGGCAAGAGGTAATCTCCCAGGTAACGCAACGCCACACCTTGGTTTTTGGCTAAACTTTCGGCCATTTGGATGACGTCGCGGACCACTTGTCCAATCTCATAATCATGAAAACGGGGCTGTCGCGGTCCTGAAAACGATAACATATCCATCACCAAATTCGACATCCGTTGATGGGTGTTTTTTAAGATCTCCCAACCGGCAACCATGTTAGGATGATCTTGTCGTTTCCAACTATCTTCGAATTGGTACATGCCCCCATAAAAACTTTGCAAAATTCCACGAACATCATGGGCGAGCGAAGCGACTGTTTGGCCCAGCAACGTTAATCGTTGTGACTCCAATAGCGTGTTGTAATAATGTGCATTGTCGAGCGCAATGGCCGCTTGTTGACCAAATGAAATCAGCAGTTGCAAGTGATCTTCGGTAAATACGCGCGCTGGCGTTTCTGAAAATTCTCTTGCGCGATCAAGAGTATCCAGGTAAATCGCACCGCGAAAGCCTTGGCGAACCAACAACGGCACACAAATGGCTTCACGTATTCCTAGAGCCACGACGCTTTCGCTTTCCAGGCAACGTGGGTCACTCGTTGCGTTTTGGATCAAGACCCCTTCCAATTCGCAGTAAACATAATTGACAATCGATTGGCTAATGACCATGGGTTGATCATCGTTGGGGATGCGGCTGAGCGACGTTACGATTTTAAAGCCACCTACCTCGGTGTCTAACAATACGATGCAACCGCGGTCAGCATCAATCCAATCAAATACGAGTCGCAGCATCTCGCGCAACAACTGGTCGGAGTCCAACGTTAACCGGAGTAATTGCGCCAATTGATAATGCAAGTTCGTCGACGATTTCGCGCGCGACAATTGCGGTATGCTCGGTACTGGTGTTGTCGCTGGATCTTGACCACGATGGGGACTGCGTGACTCCGCTAACAACTCATCGAACACCAAATCCGTGGGGCTTTGAGTTTGCTCACCAATCACTGCCGTGATATCCGAAGTGTCCGACAAACGTGGCGGCCGTTCATTGTAGAGCATCTCGGTTTGGCCAGCCCGTATGGTGTCGCCGGCTTGCAATTGAAACTCTCGTACCCGCATGCCATTGACATAAGTCCCATTATGACTTTTTAAATCAACCAGCCAAACTTGATGCTCGGGACGTAATTCGATGGCAAAATGTTGGCGGGAGACCTCCAGGTCAAACAATTGAAAGTCGCATTGCGTGCTGCGACCGAACACGGTTTTGGTGGCAGTAAGTTGCACCAATTGGCCGTGTTGCACGCCTTGGGTAAACAATAACGTGGGATTCATATGCTGCGGATTATGATAGACTCTCGGCTTCCTGGCAAGGGTCGCCAAATCGACGCAAGAATTTGCTTTGCCCGGAACGAATTAATTGATTAGAATATATTCAGTTCATAAATCTCTCTATCCCTGTACCGGCCTCTCTAATTTATGGAGTGGCCTGAGTGCAAGGATATTTCGCTTGACGGACCGAGGTCCGACCGTTTGGTGGCGAGAGATTCGTGAGCCTCGTCGCATTCGCCAAAAACCGAGAGGCAGGTTTTGGCTTGGCATGGAAACCGCTGCGGATTGGACAGGCAAACCAAATCCAACGAGTTTCCAAGTACCGTCTTTCTTGTCAAATGTTTGAATTTGAAAGGGGTATAAGCTCGTTCTCATCATTTTGCTGTCAGGTATCGGCGCATTAGCTGCGACCCCCAAAAGGCGTTCTAGACTAATTGCTAAATCCGAAAGACTGTCGAATCGAATGGGCTTATTTACAATTCCGGTCTCATTTACCGCGCAAAATCCAGTTTTATTGGAATATAGCCATTTGTAACCGGATCTAGACTCCTGGATCGATCAACCTAATTTTTTGGTAACACACCGATTTGGGATTTAAGTTTGGTGCTTGAAAATTCCAGGTACGTTTCCAAAGAATTCAAGTCAAGGAATGTCGGGAGCATTCGCAATTTGGGGGCGAAGTGGGAAATCCCGTAGACACGTCTATCACGGCATTCGGCAAACTTATCGTGTCGCACCACGAGGCGCTTTATCGCGCTGCGCTCGTTTTGTCCGGCGGACGACATGCCGATGCCGAGGATTTGACTCAGCAGACATTGCTCAAGGCTTATCAAAAACGTGAGCAATTGCGGGAACCGGCAGCGGCCAAACGTTGGCTGTTGGTTATTGCACGAAGCATTTTTCTCAAAAACCTGCACAAGAAATCAGCACAGCTGTGGGCTAATTTTGACCCCGCTGACGACGATCGCTCGAATAGTGCGGATCGGCACAGTCAGGCGGATCGGACAATTATTCAGCAGCGAGGTGCGGACTCCAGTGCGATCGACTATCCCATCGATCCATCCGAGTTGCCCCAATTGTTGTCTCGACTCGACGACGGGCAGCGTCTTATTTTGCATTTGTACTATTTTGAGGACCTCAGCTATCGCGAGATCGCCGAAATGTTGCAAGTCAAAATCGGTACGGTCATGAGTCGTTTGGCTCGTGCTAAACAACGTTTGCGCGATTTGGCTCAGGTAGGGCAAGATTAGTTGCAAGGGTAAGTTAGGAAATAAAGTTAGAAAATTAGTGGGAGCATCAGGTCAGCGGTTTAGAGTATCGCTGGCCAGGAGCAAAAGGGCGGTTTTGAAATGGTTCAAGAAAAATCAAGGAATTCCGGATCGGTAATCCCCGACAAGATCTTGGAGATTGCCTTTGATCTAAAACAACAAATGATCGATTGGGAAGATGCATCCACGATTCCGCCAAGCGCTTCGCCGCTGCTGGCTTGGATTTTGAATGACCCCAATCGCATGGCCATCCTCGAGCGGTGGCAGCAGCAGGACGACGAATTGCGATCGGCTTTAAGGAACATACCCGTACCAGCCGAAGCCTTCTCTCGTTCCATGGCGGCGCTTGCTCGATCCATCAAGGACAGCGCGCAATTGCCATCGACAAGTGTTCAGCCTAATTTGGAATCGGATTACTTGGAGCTCGTCGACGATCCCGAATTGCAATTGGAACCGCTGGAACCGACCACCCGCACAAATCGCAACAGCGACACGGTATCCGGTCCAAAGTCCGACCGAAAAAAAACGGCCCGTGTCGGGAACGCTTTGTCCGTTGCGCCAACGCCCAGCTCACCTACGGTAGACTGGCAACGGCTACATCAAAAATATCAAGAATATCAAATCAATACGCCGCGGACGTTTTTACAATATTGCCTGGGCGTTGCACTAGCAGCGTCATTGTTTATCGCGTTGGGTATGGGTGTGTTGGCCTATTTACAAGAAAAACCACCCGAGTCGATCGCGTCATTGGCCGCGGAATCACAACAATGGATCGATGACCAAACGCGAAATGTAGTTTGGGAGAATAATTGGTCGATGTTCGCCACCACTTTTCCTCCCTGTGACGGACTCAAAGGCCAACCGCAACGTGCGCGGCAATTCCAATCCCGATTTGGAAAGGTCACCGTATTTGATTATTCACCCGGCGAATCGCGTCCGGCATATTTGTTCGTCGTTGACTCGGACAATAAGTTTCAATTGCCCGAACAGTTGCCGGTGAACCCCAATTATCGTCGAGACAACGAATCGCTGGGAGGATTCTTGTCAAAAAAATACGTGTATTTACTTGCCGTTCAAGGCGATACCAAGGCATATCAAGAACTTTTGACGATCCACGCTGGGATCGCCAACTAATCGATTTTCGTCAGCATGTTGACCATGAAGCTAATATCCGGCGGCAAAACGGCCTTGGTCCCCGGCCGCATGTTTTTCGCCAGTCGCCGGATCAATTGACAACACGACAGCTCGTCCGGCCGTCCCGCCAACCGAAACTTGATGGCCCCGCTGTTTCAGAGCAGCGACCACCTCGGCCTCGATATCGCGAGTCACTTGCAGCGTACCCGGTTTAAATGGTTCATGACCAAACCAATTAATATGATGCTCGGTACTAAACCGGCCGGAACGAACGGCTTCAGCCGGTTCCATTCCATAAATTAATCGATTGAGCAAGATTTGGATTGATGCCTGATCTTGTTGGTCGCCTCCCGCCACGCTGACGGCAAAAACAGGTTTACCATCGCGACAAACGAGAGTTGGGGTCAACGTAATCCGCGGGCGTTTGCCGGGCATTAATTCACTGGGGTGGTTTTCCCAGCAAGTCAATCCGATCATGCGACTTCCCAGTTCAATGCCCGTATCACCCGCAATCACTCCGCCCCAACCACTGGGAGTGGCGCTGACCACATTGCCCCATTGGTCGGCGACCAAACAATTGGAAGTGTCGTCACTCTTACCGCTAGTGATTTTGTGATCTTGGGGGGGAATACCTAAGATCGGAGCGGGTGTCCGGGGATCTCCGGCAATCTGGTCTTGGCTGGCTCGTTGCGGGTCAATTAATCCTCGGCGCATTTCCAAATAGTTAGACGATAACATTGGCCCAATCGGGACCTCAACAAATTCTGGGTCGCCCAAATAAGCGTCGCGGTCGGCAAAGCATAACTTCATTGCTTCCGTAATGGTATGAATATATTCAGGCGAGTGCCGAGTCCATTTCGTCAAGTCATACGGTTCGAGCATTTCCAGAGTCTGCAACAAAAAAGGACCTTGTGACCAGACGCCGCATTTGTAGATCGTATAGTCGGCGAAGTCGATGGTCAGCGGTTCGTCGACGCGAGTGTGATGCCGCGCTAAGTCGGAAAACCGCAGCAAACCGCCATTGGCCTGCGACCAAGCGTCCAGTTCGCGCGCTACGGGGCCGCGATAAAAATAGTCGCGCACCCGCCGCAATCCTTGCATCCGGTCGCTGGCGGTTTGTTCAGCGGTCACGAGGCGTTGGATTAATTTGTGAAAGTTTTGATGATGGCGAATCCAGGCTTCCGGCGCGAGCGATTCATTGCGTCGTCCCCGAGCAGCTTGGACTTGTTCGACGGTCATGGCAGCCCGTTCACTCAAGACCGCCAACATCGCTTCGGCACATTGAGCAAAGGAGCGCGTTCCGTGGCGTTCGAGCGCCACCAAACACGCGTCTAATACGCCGGGTACAACCGCGTTGGCAACGTCATCGCGGCCTTGAATCACGCCTTTGCGATTGGCTTCGAACCAATCGCTGGTTGCCAATTCGGGAGCTGCACCTAATCCGACGATAACTTCGACGGTTTTCCGTTCGGCGTTATAGATGATAATGGGCAGTTCGCCCCCAAAACAAAACAATTGTGATTCGACGACCGATTGCACTAACAGCGATGTCACGGCCGCGTCCGCCGCATTACCTCCCGCTTGCAACATTGCCAGTCCCGCATCGGCGCTGCGGCGACTCCCAGTTGCGATGGCACCGGATTGGCCTTTGGCTTGCCAACCGGAATCTCGTTCGCGACGGTTATTTCCAGAATTCGCCGCGGGATCTTGTCGATTGTTCGCCTCGGCGGCGGCCGATTGTCCAGCGCGATTTTCCGTTTGCCCCGAGCTCTCCGTTTGCCCAAAGCTTTCCGTTGGCAGCGTCATGCTCACGACTCCAATCAAAAGACTTAGAATCCATCGTTGTCTTGGGTTCGAAAATAAGTATTGCAATGACATGGCGATTGGCCTCCAGAGTCAGTTCTTAAAAGTGGATTTAGATTCCCGCGTCGAGATTATTGAACCGTCCAATCTTCATCAGATCTGCCAGCAATTCATCGGGAGTTTGGAACCGGTCGTCCGGGTTTTTGGCGATCATTTTCATGACCGTATCTGAGAACAATTCATTGACCGCTAATTGGAACTTCTTTGGCGGCCGGGGAACCGAATTGCGGATTTGAGTGATGATTTCCACAAGCGATTCGCCGATAGCCGGCGGATTGCCAGTGAGCAATGCATAACATGTCGCACCGAGACCATAGAGATCGCTACGAGAGTCAATGGTTGCGCCGGCGATCGTTCGTTCCGGCGCTAAATAAGCGACTTCGCCGAGGATTTGACCCGGTGTGGTTAGTTGTTCTCGGTTCGAACCTTCCAAACCTTTGGCCAACATTAAGTCACCTAACAAACAAACTTGATCGCTGTTGCGGCGAATGATGTTAGCCGGCGTGACATTGCGATGAACGATTTTATGTTGGTGGGCGCATTGCAGCGCAAGTCCAATGTCGACGGCCACGCGCCAAACTTTTCGCCAATCAAGCATTCCTTCGATACCTGTGCGAGCGATGAGTTGGGTAAGGTCCTCGCCATCGATGTATTCCATTCCAGCCCAACAATAGGGCCCCGTTTTCCCGGCGTTATAAAGTCGAATGATGCGATCGTGATGGATCGGTAACATCGTCTTCATGGCGCGGATGAATCGTTGGCGTTGATCTTCATCGGTGGCAAATTGGGGTGTGAGTACTTTAACTGCGGCCACCCGTTGATGTTCTTCATCGCGAGCAAAGAAGACCACGCCATTGGAACCGCGACCCAAAATTTTTTCTAATTGATAAGGTCCAATCCGTGAACCGACTAAATCCGCCAGCGGCTTGACCGCCGAGCCCAATGCGGGTGACGTCGTGCGATCGGAGGATTCGTTGAGATTGGTTAGTAATAAATCCGTGTCACCGACTCGGATCACCGAACCGTTGGCGATGTCAGCTGCGGTTACACGGTGACCGTTGACAAACGTTCCGGACGAACTGCCACGGTCGGCGATTAAAATCGACGTCCCGGTATGAGCGAGTTCGAAATGAACGCGAGACAGAGAGGGGTCGTTGATTTGTGTATCGCTGGCATCCCCGCGCCCCACGACCAACGTTTGTCCTGGGTCCAACGAGAAAACTCGCCCCTCATCGGGGCCACGTACAACTTTTAACTCCCAGCGCATTGCGATCCCCTAGTTTATTTCTTCATCAGCAGAAAGGCGGCAACCCGGGTTGCTTGCCTGTCAAACCAAATAGCCGATGATCCAAAGCCTTAATCAATACTGACCATATTCCAAACAGCGATTGTAAATGGCCCCGTACAAAATGGAAAGTTACCGGGCGAAACCAATTGAGAGATGCCGGAATTCGCCGTAGAGCGCCACGATCAAGTGGCAACTGGTTTCCAGCAGGCGTTGGGCCAACTAGAATAACAGTTCATCTCTTCTGATTGCCGTTCATATTTGCAGAAAGCAGTGTTTTGCACGACGTTGTAGATCTGAATCAGCACATCATTTGCGGGCAATGCCGCCAAGCGTTCTGGGTTGAAGCTCAGGTCGTGCCGCAGTTTTGTTTGTTTTGCGGTCAGCCCATGGGCCCGTCCGTTCGCCCGGCAGCTGATTCAACCATCGCGCCAACGCGCCCGATGCCCATCTCCACGCACGGAGCAGGCGGAATGGCGCAACCGTTTGGACCCTACGAACTTCTAAAACCATTGGGCACTGGCGGCATGGGGGTTGTTTGGCAAGCCATCGAGCGGCAATCTGGACGACAGGTGGCACTGAAACAACTCTATCCGGCTTTGTTGTCGGACGCCGCAACCCGTTCTCGGTTTTTTCAAGAAGCACAACTTGCAGCCCAAATTTCCGATAGCCATGTGACGTTTGTGTTTGAAGCGGGCGAAGTCGATCGGCAGCCCTATATCGCCATGGAGTTGATGGATGGCCAAACGGTGGCCCAACTGATCGAAAAAGAAGGCCCGTTGCCAATACAGCGAGCGGTTGACATTATTTTACAAGCGATTGATGGGATGATTGCCGCGCATCGGATTGGCGTTGTTCATCGAGATATCAAACCGTCTAATTTGTTTTTGGATCACGATTCCCAAGTCAAAGTGGGTGATTTTGGTTTATCAAAATCGATGGGCGGCAAAGCGGCCGAA
Source organism: Pirellulaceae bacterium (assembly GCA_041739975.1). Classification (GTDB taxonomy): domain Bacteria; phylum Planctomycetota; class Planctomycetia; order Pirellulales; family Pirellulaceae; genus BJ22. The sequence continues at coordinate 2,683 of JBGSMY010000312.1, read as the reverse complement.
TTGACTCAATTGGGTTCGTTCATGGGGACACCCCTGTATGCATCACCGGAACAATTGCGCTGCGCGGCCGTCGACCATCGAACTGATATTTACTCACTCGGCGCCACTTTGTTTACACTATTAGCCGGCCAGCCGCCGTTCCAAGGCGACTCGATGTCTGTCGCTGCTCAGATTATCAGCGATCCAGCGCCCTTGTTGCGGACTCGGCAACCTCAAATCCCACGAGATCTTGAGCGCATCGTCGATCGATGTTTGGCCAAAACGGCCGGTGACCGTTTTCCGGATCTTACTCATTTGCGAACAGCATTGTTGCCGTTTGCATCACACGGTACGACATTGGCAACCGCCGGTCGGCGTTTGGCCGCATTCATGCTCGACTATTTCACGATTCAACTCGGTGTAAAGTCGCTGTTGGCGGTGGCTGTTATCGGAATTTTGGTGCAGAGCTATCTGGAATTGCAATTTCAATCGTTGCCAAGCGCGTTTGCGCGGTTGACCTGGATCTATATTGTCGGCTTTTGGAGCTCATTGGTCGCTTACTTTGCGTTGAGCGAAGGGCTGACCGGATTGACGCTCGGGAAACGAATGCTCGGATTGCGGGTGGTGAACGATCAAGGTGAATCGCCAGGATTGGGGCGAGGATTTCTGCGGGCTGTGGTTGTACCGGGCTGTTTCGGTATTACTTTGATTTGCGAATTGATGTTGCTGCGTGGCGATGACAATCTATTCGATACGGCCGGGCGGTTGTTTTCGGATAGTGTCTCAACGATTGTGTTTGTCTTAATTGTAACGGCCTGTCTAACTTCAATGCGGGCAAGTAATGGACTGCGCGGCGTCCACGAATGGCTCAGTCGCACTCGCGTATTTTATGTGGTGCCGGGGCGTTGCCGAAAATTAAAACTATCGGCTGACAGTCCTTATGAAATCTCGCCGATGACCCTGACATTTGGACCGTTTCAAACGACTAAACTCCTGGCTCAGTCGGATGCGGGTGATGTCTTTTTAGCGAGTGACCCGCAATTATCGCGTGAGGTCTGGATTGTTCGGCAACCGCACCAGCCCTGCCCCGACGTACAACGGATCAATTTAAAACGACCTAGCCGCACGCGTTGGCTGGGTGGCGGCTCGGCCGATCATGGTCGATGGGATGCCTACGAAGCAGTGCGGGGGATGCCGATTCATATCCTATTGGCAAATCCGACCTTGGTCGACTGGAGTGTCCTGAGGATGGTCTTGCAAGATGTGGCCATGGAATTGCAAGCGGCAACCGTTGATGAAACCTTGCCCGCTGAATTGTCATTAACTCATATTTGGGTCGATGAATTTGGTCATGCCAAGGTCGTCGACCAATCGTTAGTAAAAGGCGTACGGGTTGGTCAATACGATCAATTTGAGTTGCGCGGAGTCCAAGATCGTGTCGCCAATTATGGACGTTTGTTGCAAGAATTGGCGGAACTAGTCCGTCAAAATTATCCGGGGTTGCCTCGCTCGGCTAAAGAATTCTTGATCGAATTATCGCAACAGCCTGCGGACGTCAATTTATTTGAATTTGCCATTCAAAGACTGAAATCCATGTCGCAGCGGATGGCCGTTTTAGGTTGGGATGCGCGCGCCGGAATTTTAGGGGTGACATTAGGTGTAGAAAAAGTCACGCTGAGTTTGTTGTCGAGTTTAGTATTTCTGACGGGAATTTATTTAGTCCCTGAAAGCGACTTTTTTATTCGCTTTGGTTTGTGCTGGTTTATCATGGTTAGCATTGTCGCAATCGTTGGATTTGTATTTCGCGGCGGGCCAGTGTTTCACTACATGAATATTAATGTCTGCGATCTCAATGGTCGACTGGCTTCCCGCGCACGAGCCGCCTGGCGAAACGTGTTGGCTTGGTCGCCCGCGTTGTATTTGCAAGGAGCGACGATCGTGGGTTGGTTAGTAACCAGTGAATATATCAAGCAGATGCATACATTGCCCTCGTCGTTGTTGACTCAATTGCAGTCGGCACCCCTTCAATCGGCTGAGTTGGCGATCTCCAGTTTTTGTTGTTTAGGTCTGATCGGATATGGGATCTATTTTCTGCTGAAACACCCGACCCGTGGACTACAAGACTGGCTTGCCGGCACTCAATTGATTCCGGAATAAAACGTCCAACAGGTTTCGTAAAAAGCCTATTCTTCATCGCGATCGATCTACCTGCCATTCGCCGACTGAGCATTCTGCTTGCCAAGCGTATACAAAAGATCTACGGGTGTGGGTTGTTCTTGTGTTGTATTGAAGTGTATCAGTTGACAGTTGTATTTCGTCGCGGTTTTGCATGGCGGTTGAGGTTTGAGGTGGAGCGTGTTGTAGATGAGTGTTGTAGATGAGTGTTGTAGATGCGTGTTGTAGATGCGTGTTGTAGATGAGTGTTGTAGTTGAGTGTTGTAGTTGAGTGTTGTAGATGCGTTGAAAGTAGATGCGTTGAAAGTAGATGCGTTGAAAGGAGTTGCGTTGAAAGGAGTTGAGTTGAATTGGCCCCCTGCCAGCTTGCGGGCAGGAGGCCAAGTTTGACAGCTAGTATCGCGCCACAAACCGCCACCAGAATTCTTCGCCCCCTGCCAGCTTGCTGGCAGGGGCGAAAGTGGCCGCCGGCGCAACCCCCGTGACTAGTAACTTTGGTTGCAAGGATTTAGTTTTGGTTTGTCAGCCT
>JBGSMY010000295.1:0-33992 GCA_041739975.1 Pirellulaceae bacterium | reverse complement strand
TCACCGCCATGCGACTGGAAGGGCACAAGGGCATCGCATCCACCATTAGAGACTTCTCAGCCAAGCCCTTGCTCTTATTTCAAATGTTACGCAAACTATAAAACTGATTTGCCCTGCTTCCCGATCTACTCTGTTTGACCTTCGCGAAAGTGCGTGTCGAGTTCGAATTCAAACTTGCCGACAATTCCCTGCAACCAGTCTGACGCCCGCCCGAATCAGTCGTTCGTGCTTTTCGTGTTTTTCGTGGTCAAATCTTTTTTACCACTAAATTCCTCGCAGAGCCTCTTTTCATACTGCCTTATCAAACTGAACACGGGTAAACCGACACTTTCACAAAAGTCGCATTTCTTCGTGCTGTTGCTAGCGTAATCGAAAGCAAGCCGCATTTTTTGGAGGTCGGTATTTGCTTAGACGAGCAAAAGCCAATAAACTAACATGGTTCTCAAGCGAAGTGGCAGGACTTTTCTTCTGACAGAATTCGCCATTAATGATCCAGAAGTATTGCGACTCATGACTGTTCTTTCGTCAGAATACCTAGACCAAATGACTAAACCAGTCGGTGCCAATCGTAGCGTTATGAGTATCTGCGCGACTTTGATGACGTTGTTAGTGTTTGTCGTTTTAATCGCTGGACTTATATGGCTTGAAAGTACGGATGTTACAACCACAAGCCGCACGTCGCTGGGGGCATCGGTTACATCGACACAATATATCGAAGCCACAACCGACTCTACGCCGTTTGATTTACATGATGAGTCTAAACCCACCCTGCGGTGGGAGTCGGCAGAGACAACACCAGCCGAAAATTGCCATCGTTTTGAATTCGAATTGCCGGGAGCTACTTGGATTTGGCAATTGAATTTGGCGCTAAGTCAACTGAATGTTGTCGCGCAACCAATATGCCTATTAAGTTCAGGACATGGCTCGAACGGATTGTCCTGGCAACTTCTGCCACATTCCCACCAAGAGTCTTTGATTACGGCCCACGTGCGATTGCAAATCTAAACCGAGACAAACCTAGGTTTTGTCGTTATTAGTGTTTTACTCGGTTCGGAGCGAGTGCAGCCCTGCGCTCACTCGGCTCCTGTGCAATCAATGAAAGTGATCAAAATGTCTACGCGAAATCAAATAGCAAGTGCTGCGCGTCAAGTGTCCATGAAATCAGAATCGGGCCTCCAAACCATACAAGAATTGGCCATCCATGACTCATCGCTCAATAGGGCAAAACATTGTGTGGAGCGGGGAGATTTTGACGGCGCTCTCAGCGCCTTGCGAGATTGGTCAAAAGATCCCCTGGCACGCAATGATATGGGTGTGTGTTTGATGCGACAAGGTCGTCATGAAGAGGCCGCCAAGCTCTTTCGGGATCTCATTTATGAACCCGGGGCGATTTGGATTCGTCCACATGTTTCCGCCAATCTTCGCATCAACTGCGCAACGGCTTTATTACTCACCGGTCATCCCGCAGGTTGCCTGGATACAATTGTCGATTTGGATCCGGGACAACAACCCCGCGTCCAAGAAATTCAAGACGCGATTCGGCGATGGGAGAAAACATTGTCCTGGTGGTCGCGACTCAATTGGTGGCTCGGTCGTATTGAACCGCCCAAAGTTCCAATTGCCTTAGATTTTGTGCTTGGCGAATTTGAATTAATTAGACCAGACGGACAATAGGACCCCGGCCCGATTCAGGCCATTCCAAGATCTGCGCTGCTTGGCTCGCTCGGTGACCCCGTTTGCACAGAATGGGTAGCCGACCAAGCAGCGATTGGTCGAAAAGTAAAATGATTATCGCGTACATTTTCCAAGCTTTTTGGCTAGACAACGAATTCAACCCGTGAACCAGGGCGACGTATCCCCACAGTTGGGCTGGTCGGTACAATAGGAAACAGCGCTCGAATGCGTCGTTTGATTGGTGTTACCAATTAATAGCCTGTCCAACCGGAACCCTGATCGATGTCGGATGTTATGGAATTGATTTTGGTTCTCGTACCATTGGCGATGACGATCATTGTAGCTTTAGCCCTCGTTTTGGCTTATCGGCTGCATCAATGGAATAGTACTTACCGAGAATTGGCCAAGCGATATCGGGGTCAGTTCTATTCCCGATTGCTGTTACCTCAGATGGCTTTTCGATACGGACAGAATCACTGTCGGCTGGAAAACTTCTATCGCCGATTTTTTTGGCGTCGTCCCGTGACCCGTGTGTTGATGAATTGGCCGGACCGGCAAGCAGTATTGGAGATCACGAGCCATCGCTTTGGCAGTCGATTGTGGGGCGGATTTCGATATTCAATGGCGAAATGGAATGAACCCATCCTGGACGACCAAATGGCCACTCGATTAGGGCCAGGAGACGAAGGCCGTGACTGGATTAATTCAGATTCCGCGCAACGACTGCTGCAATTACTTAATCGTCTACAGCCGCGCGAATTTAATTTGTTGATTCGAAATGGTACGGCCAGTGTAACCTGTGGACCCTTTTTATCGCGGAGACAACAACTCGAAGACCTTTTGCAATTGACTTGGCAGTTATTGGATCAACTTAAATTAGGTCGAACACAAGGACTTGACTTTTTGTCCTCGGACCCAGCTGCCGCCGCGAGTCCTACTATCCAGCAGGGTTTGTGCCCCGTATGCAATCAACAACTTACAGATACCGTTGCAATTTGTATTGGTTGTCGCACACCACACTGCCAGGATTGTTGGGAGTACAACGGTGGCTGTGCTACATTTGCGTGTGGTGAAAAGCGTTTCCAAACCGTTCGCGAGGCATCGCACACTTAAGCCCTGCCCTAACGATATCGGGTACGAGTTTCTCGGACGAAGACTTGTTTAGCCCCCTGCCCGCTTATGAGGTCGTGGCCGCCGGTGTTTCACCGGAGGCTACTGTAGTCGCCGCAGTCCTCAGCGGCAGTTGGTGTTTCGCGTTCTAGCTTCCAACCTTCCGCTCCTGCCAGCAAGCTGGCTAGGGGGCGGTTACTGTAGTCGCCGCAGTCCTCAACGGCGGTTGGTGTTTAGCGTTCTAGCCATCAAATTTTCGCTCCTGCCCGCGAGGAGGTCGTGCAGCTTTCGAGAACCGCTTTTGCATGTTTTTTTAGATGCATTGCCGCAACTTGTCAGGTCGAAGCGGGGCCTGTGCGGAAACCAATCTAACGGTCTCGCCCCAACGAAAACGAAAGAAAGCTTAACTGACAAGGAAGAAAGAAAAGTCTTTGGTTTAATGACGTCTATACAACAAACTTTGCTCCCCTGCCAGCTTGCTGGCAGGAAGCAAAGTTTGGCAGCTAGATAGCGCTCCCCACAATCCAACCCCGCTATTTTCGCCCCCTGCCAGCTTGCTGGCAGGAGCGAAAGTTTGACAGCTAGGGAGCTGTAGTCGCCCGCTGTCCTCAACGGCAGTTGGTGTTTAACGTTCTAGCCGTCAACCTTCCGCCCCTGCCAGCAAGCTGGCTAGGGGGCGACTATCGTAGTCGCCGTGTCCTTAGCGGCGGTTGGTGTTTCGCGTTCTAGCTTTCAAACTTTGCACAAAAAAACACCGCAGACCAAAGCCCGCGGTGTTTCAAAAATTCAATCAATTAATCCCATTAAGCCTTCTTGCTTTTAATCGCTGCTTGGGCCGCAGCCAATCGGGCCACGGGGACGCGGAATGGCGAGCAACTTACATAATCCATGCCAACTCGATGACACAAAGCGATCGATGCTGGGTCACCGCCGTGTTCACCGCAAATTCCAACTTTCAAGTTGGGTCGAGCTTGCCGGCCGCGTTGCACGGCAATTTCAATCAATTGCCCAACACCGCGAACGTCGATCGACACAAACGGATCTTCAGGCAGGATTTCTTGCTCCAAATAATCGGGCAAGAAAGTCCCGATATCGTCGCGGCTAAATCCAAAAGTCATTTGCGTTAAATCGTTAGTACCAAAGCTAAAGAATTCAGCTTCCAAAGCCACTTCGTCAGCCGTCAACGCAGCCCGTGGAATTTCAATCATTGTCCCGATCATGATTTCCAACTTGGTCGTAAACTTCTTGGCAGCCTTGACCGTCGCGATCGTAGCTTCGGTTTGTTTTTTCAGAACAGAAAGTTCCTTTACGGTGCCGATGAGCGGAATCATGATCTCGGCTTTTACGTCGATCTTTTTGTTCTTGCAGTTAATGGCCGCTTCGACAATTGCCGTTACTTGCATTTCCAAGATTTCGGGATAGGTAATGCTCAAACGGCATCCGCGGTGACCGAGCATCGGGTTCATTTCATGCAATTGCGAAACCCGACGTTTGACATCCGCTGTGGCCACACCCAGTTCTTTGGCCACCGTCTCTTGAGCCTTGGTATCGTGTGGCAAAAATTCATGCAGCGGTGGATCCAACAAACGGATCGTCACTGGCAGGCCATTCATTGCTTTGAAGATGCCTTCAAAATCTTTGCGTTGGAACGGCAGCAATTTCTTCAGTGCCGCTTTGCGGGCCGGAAGATCTGTTGCCAAGATCATTTCTCGCATCGCCAAAATGCGGTCTTCTTCAAAAAACATATGCTCTGTGCGGCACAGTCCAATACCTTCGGCGCCAAAATCTCGAGCTCGTTGCGCATCTTCGGGCTTGTCGGCGTTGGTACGAATTTTGAGAGTGCGATATTTGTCGGCCCATTTCATGATTTTGGAAAAATCGCCCGACAGTTCTGGTTGACCTGTAGGGATTTGTCCAACCATCACTTCGCCAGTCGAACCATCGATTGATAGTGTGGTGTTGTGATCGAACATCTTGCCACCAACACGAATCTTTCGACCCTTTTCGTCGATTTCAATCGCTCCGGCACCGGCCACGCAACATCGGCCCCAACCGCGAGCAACCACGGCGGCGTGGCTGGTCATACCTCCGGTACTGGTCAAAATACCTGCGGCACAGTGCATCCCATCAATGTCTTCGGGGCTGGTTTCTTTGCGAACCAGCAATACTCGTTCGCCAGCGGCTGTGCGTTCAACCGCTTCGGCGGCTGTGAATGCCAACTTGCCGACGGCGGCTCCCGGTGAAGCCGGCAAGCCTTTTGCCAAAATCTCGGATTTGGCTTTGGCTGCGGGATCAAAACTCGGCAGCAAGAGCTGATTCAAATCGTTTGCTGGGATGCGAACCAATGCCGTTTCTTCATCGATCAATTTTTCTTTGACCATTTCACAAGCAATCCGGACGGCCGCCATGCCAGTTCGTTTACCATTGCGGGTTTGCAGCATAAACAGCTTGCCCTTTTCAATCGTAAACTCAATGTCTTGCATATCGTGGTAGTGGTTTTCCAAAATCTTTTTGATATCCAAGAGTTCTTTGTGAACGCCTTTGTTCCACTTCAGCATTTCATCGACGGGCAGTGGCGTGCGAATGCCGGCCACGACGTCTTCGCCTTGAGCATTGATCAAGAATTCGCCGTAAAATTTGTTTTCACCGGTGGAGGGATTTCGAGTGAAAGCAACACCGGTACCCGAATCATCGCCCATATTGCCATAGACCATCGATTGCACGTTGACGGCAGTGCCTAGCAAACCGCGGATATTATCTTTTTGGCGGTAACTAATTGCTCGCGGTGCATTCCAGCTTTTGAAAACCGCTTCGATCGCCAATTCTAATTGCTTCAGCGGATTCTGTGGGAATTTTTGTTTGGTGTGTTTTTCGTAAACACGTTTATACTCTTCGCACAGTTCCTTGAGCCCTTCGGCGGGCACATCGGTATCGAGGGTTACTTTGTATTTTTTCTTAAGTTGATCAAAGGCATGTTCAAAATGTTCGTGATGGACTTCCATCACCACATCGCCAAACATGTTAATCAATCGGCGATATGCGTCGTAGGCAAATCGTTCGTTGTTGGTGGCGTGGGCCAAGCCAGCCGTCGACACATCTGTGAGGCCAAGGTTGAGAATCGTGTCCATCATGCCCGGCATTGAGACAGCTGCTCCACTGCGGACTGAGACTAGCAATGGAAATTTGTCATCGCCAAATTTCTTGCCCAATTCTTTTTCCAAGATGGAAATGTTCTTTTGAACTTCTTCCATCAATCCGGGCGGCATTTTTTTACCTTGCTGATAATACTGGTCACAGCATTCGGTGGAGATGGTAAAACCGGGAGGTACAGGCAAGCCGATGGACGTCATCTCGGCCAAGTTCAATCCTTTGCCCCCCAGCAGTTGTTTGCTCAGTCCTTTGCCTTCGGTTTTTGTTTTGCCAAAGTAATAGATATTTTTACCTGAACCCGCGGCGACTTTTTTGGCCATGTAGCTATCCCAAATTTCCTGAATTACGAGTCTGTTACAACTTATTGACTTAAGGAATTTATCAGCCTCTGCGGATAGCGTCAATCAAGCTTTTCGGGCCCAGAAGCTCATTTGACCGCGGAAAAAGCGGGTTCGGACGTTGTGAAGGCAAGCTGTAGATCGCCCACATTGGTCGCTGTTACCCCCGGCTCACACGTTGTTTGATGGCGACTAAAGAAAGAGAACGCATCATAAGAATTGAGGTAGTGGGAAACATCATCCCTTTGGTTTCGCAAAGCTCCTAGCAATCTGTCGTTGAGCCATCCACCGGCAACAGGCGCTGAACCGTCTTCGCCATCGGTGCCGGCCGACAATAGACAGAATTTAGGAAGCGAGAAAAACTGATCTTTTGGCAATTTTAATAGTCGATCAGCGATCGAAAGTACCAAATGCAAATTTCGACCACCACGCCCAGGTGGCCGATCCATTCGCAAGATTGGCTCCCCGCCCCGGATTAATGCGTGTCGTCCCGATCGGATCGAGGGATGGGTCAGCCAATCGACGAAGTGATCCGCAGTGTCCGCCACCGATTGTTCCAGGCAATCTTGTATCTCTATACTCACAGTCCAACCGGCGCTGGCTGAGCAAGCCGCACAGGCCGCGACAGCTTTTTTTAAATTGCCAATCAATAGATGTTGAGCCGGCGTCATAATTGGTTTCACTGCATCCATGAGATCAGGTGGAAACGGCTTTGCGTGTTGTAAGTAATTCCATATTCGTTCGGGTGTATTGGTTTGGTTAAATCCCAATTCGACCAGCGTCTCCAAAGCTTGTTGGGGAGAATCAATTTGTGGGATCGTTGGGCCTGATGCAATCAAATGCAACGGGTCACCTAAAATATCGGACAAGATCAAAGTCACCCAACTACCGGCGGTGCGATATTGTAGTAAGCGGCCACCTTTGACCATACTCAATTGCCGACGCACTTGATTGATCTGCTCGATGGTAGCGAGTTGTTGCGACAGCGCGCGACCCACCCACTGCTTGTCCTCCAGCGTGAGTCCAGGAGCTGGGGCGCAGAGTAACGCGGAGCCACCGCCTGAAATGACAGCAATACATAAATCGCGTGGGCCCAAATGTTTCACTAGCGAAATTATTTGTTGAGTGCCCTCGACAACACGCGTGGTGGGCAAATTGGAGTTAACTGGGCGAGCTGGAAAAATTCGAACCGAGTCGCTGGAGCCTTGGTCGTTGTCCGCCACGTTAATCCAGCCGAGAATTTTTTGGGCGGGCGTGACGGCAGGGAGAAGTCGTTTGATTAGTTCCCTTGCCAATCCGCCACTGGCTTTTCCGGCACCTACGATTACGATGCGATCGTATTGTTTCAGATCGTAATTGGATGAATGCGGATTGAAAGTTAAAATCCGATCGGCGTTGATTGATATCGAATCTTGCATTAGCTGGGCGGGAGAGACGGCCTGTATTCCCGCGATAAACGTTTGCTGGACGAAGTCCGATAATTGGTCCGCGAACATATTGGCACTGAACTCCGACGCGCGGTGAAACGAAAAAAACCTCCGGCAGAATACCGGAGGTTGGTTGCATAGTCACATTAGTTTAGCTGAGCGATTAACGGTCATGGAAATCCAAGAACCACCATCCGTCATCCCATTGCAATTCTACCCGACGCCATCCCAAAGGAACTTGGGGATAGGGATAGAATGGGCCGATGTAAGGCCAAGCAGATGGAGAATATTGTTGTGGGTAGGTTACAGCAGCGTAGTTTGGATGAGCTGCATAACCTGGCCAAGCGTAGCCTGGCATGTTCGGTGTTCCGCCCATAGCGCTCATGCCGCCGGATGATACGGCCATTGGCATGGGAGCTGGACCTTGTTGCTGAGCATATCCAGCAGGACCGGCTGGCAACGGCATTGGCTGCGACACTGGCATGGTCGGTGTGCGGCCAAGTTGTTGCGGCAATGCTGTAGGTGCACCGCGGTTGGGTTCTTGCATGCTCACCATTTGGTTTTGCATGGAGGCGGCAACTGGCATGGGTCGAGCCGAACGAACTTCGACTTCGTCAACCACTTGCACCGCACCCAAAGGACCCGCTTCTTGAGCAGCACGCAGCACCAACATTTCTTGTTCGGCGCTGGAAACGAATCCTCGCATGAAGATCGTCCCTTGTTCCACCGTCATATCGACGTTGAAACCTTTCAAGTTACCGGCTTGCTGCTCAGTCTGCAGCCGGTTCTTAACAAATTCAGCGATTTGACCATCATCCGCTTTGCCCACGGCGGGCGCAAGAGCGGCGACGGTCATCGCTATCCCAAAAAAGAAACGTCGCATCTGTATCCTCCTGAATGACAACGTGACTGCAACCAAGTCGAAAATTAACATTGCCAAGCGAACCAACCGTCCGTCTTTGGCGACTGGATCTGTCAAATCGTCGACTACTATTTCCGTTACATCTATTCGGCAGCGTAGAGCTGTTGGATAGCACGATTTTTCGGATTTTAGCGATGTTCTTAAAAAAACCCGTCGTACCGCCAGAAGATTCCCCCCCAACCGCTAGCTGTTCCCACCGACCTTTCCGAACAGTGAGAATCTAAGCTGCAAACCACTTTAAACCAGCAGTAACCCAAACCCCAGTAACCCAAACCACCGGCTAGCCCACCAGCGACAGCAAGTGGTGGGTTACTCCCTACCCAAACCACCAGCGAAAGCTGGTGGTGACTTACTTTCAGCTAACCCACCAGCGACAGCTTTTGGTGGGTTACTCCTTACCCAAACCACTAGCGACAGCTAGTGGTGGGTTACTATTAGCTAACTTACCAGCGACAGCTGGTGGTGGGTTACTCCCTACCCAAACCACCAGCGACAGCTGGTGGTGGGTTACTTTTGGCTAACCCACCAGCGACAGCAAGTGATGGGTTACTCCCTACCCAAACCACCAGCGACAGCTGGTGGTGGGTTACTATTAGCTAACCCACCAGCGACAGCTGGTGGTGGGTTACTACTAGCTAACTCACCAGCGACAGCTTTTGGTGGGCTACTCCTTACCCAAACCACTAGCGACAGCTAGTGGTGACTTACTTTTAGCTAACCCACTAGCGACAGCTAGTGGTGGGTTACTTTTAGCTAACCCACTAGCGACAGCTAGTGGTGGGTTACTCCCTACCCAAACCACCAGCGACAGCTGGTGGTGGGTTACTACTAGCTAACTCACTAGCGACAGCTAGTGGTGGGTTACCCCATACCCGACTCACCAGCGACACCTAGTGATGGGTTACCTCCAGCTAGGGGTCCACCGCTGTCGTGGCGTTATCGTGCGGTTTTGCCTTAAAAAGAAAAAGTTAGGTTAGACCCAGCTCCTCGATTGATCGATAGAGGACAATCGATCGACAATTTACAACAGCCGCTGAACCAATTCGAAAACGACCAGATAAGCATTTCCCCATGCGCCTTCTCGAAAGAACGTTGTCGGTTTATCGAGCGAGCCGATAAAAGGCCGCATGACCCACCCCATTTGAATACCGACAAATCCATAAATCACAATCCAGGTCACCACCATTTTGCGGTGTCGCGGGTTGCGTTGAATCAAAGGCCGATACAGACGCCTTACCAAAATCTGAACTGAGACACTGGCTGTTCCAAAGATCAAAGCATTAAATCCCAGTGCTTGGTCATAAGTGCATCCCGAAGCGTAGACAAACCATGTAAATGGCGCCAAACCAGCCAGCACAATGGTCACAGCAGCCTGAGTCGTCATCAACGCTCGCAGCGCTTGACCAAAATCGCGATGCAATCCCAACATCGAGTTGGCGACATAAAAACTTGGCAAACTCAGTCCAAACGTCAATAACAATAACATGGGGACCTTGAGGCCCGAGTAAAACATTTGCAGTCCGCGGGTTTCGCTCCAACTCGGAGCGAACGAGCCCATCACGGCACCATAAAATCCACCACACAAAAACATCGTCAACAAAATTCGCAAGACCACGAACCGCTTGTTGGCCAGTTGCCAACGCTCGACGTGCCCGCGGAGAATATCATCGAATACTCCTCCCAGACGACGTACAAAGCTGCGGTGATGTTGGGCGACTGCCATTGCGAACAGGCTTTGCTTTTGAATTAATTGCCGTTGAAAAGTTGCCAAATCAAATTCGATACCGACTGAAAGAAATTCCCATCGCGCTCGCGAAACCAAGTAAACGGCTTGCCCGGCGCACCGACAAACGGCCGCAGGACCCAGCTCATTTGTGCTCCCACCACGGCAAACACAAAAACCCACACGCGAAAGATGGCTGCGGTCGATGAGTTGGATTCGCTAAACCGTGGAGCCGCTCGATGCGCGGACCAAACATTGGGGCCAGTTTCCAATTCCTGCGAACCCTCGGGATGTTCCGCAGATGTACTGCTATCCGCTTGAGTCAACTCATTGGGATTTACCGAAGTTCTCGGTTGATTGTCGAAAGGTCGATCTGAGTACAACGAACGGGACTCGGGATCACTAGCCGCATATTGGTTCAGCATTCGCAGCAAATAGTTTAATCCCAAAATGCCCGCGCCGGACGACAACAACACGATCAGCAACAGGATAAAACGGTATCCCAATATTCCACTTGGCGTACTGAAAGCAAAAAACACAATGATCGGACCGAGCGAAGCCAAAATCGTGACCATCACCGTGATGGCGGCAATCATCAATTGCAGCGCTGCTAAGACATTGAGTCGCGATCCCATCAATGCGCTGAAAACATAAAGCGACGGAAATGTAACCACTAAGGTCAAGTAAAACAACATCGGCGTCTTTACCATCGAAGCCACCAGTTGCATCAAGCCATCATTTGAGTCTTTTGTTCCTACAACCGTGAATGCGGCAATGCAAGCACCAAACACGACGGCCATCAAGACCGAGATACAGACGATTTGCAGAATTGGAAATTGAATGGTCGGCGAATTAGTAAGCGGGTCGCGGCCCAAGTCGCCGCGCAACAAGGAATCGAATTTTTTAAATGTATCCAACAACATGGTGGCCTATCCCGGGGTTGATCAAGGAGTCAATGGATGTCAACAAATCGGTGATGATGTTGACTCCATTTTAGTTGGGCGAAGAAGGGTGTCGACTGTAATTGGAAAAGAAGCTACGGATCGATTTTAGATAACTGGATATGAAAACGGGAGTTTTTTCGACAGGGCAAGTCATACGTTCTATTGGCGATTTACCAATTTTTGCACGTTTGCCAACATGAACTAGCTTTTTTGATCGGTAAACAAACTTTGTAACATCCCGACCAATTTTGTGTCGAAGAAATGATCGCTGGCCCAAGCGCCTGCGAATACAACGAGTCCAACGGCGACCATTACACCAAACGCGGACCAAGTGCCTTGCCAAGGTCCGCGGCTGGGTGCTGATGAATAACAATGAGGACAAATCTGTGTGTCGATATCGACCGGCAACTCACAATTTGAACAAGTGATCGGTCCAAACCAATTTGACATGTCTAACTCCCCAAGAGCTCGTGCGATATTTGAAAGTCTAGTTCACAATTGTCGACCTGGAGGGAGGTCAGATTTGCGGGCAATACCGTCTGTATCGTGACTGCTGGTTGTACGGCCGACAGAGGTGGGCAACTTTTCGTTGATTTGATTCTTAGGGTTCGTGTATTCCTTGATCGACAGCAACATTCGTTTATTTCCTTTCTGTCAGTCGATTTGCAATTTTCAGAAAAATTTGGATTTTCTTTGCCGCGTTTAAGCATCCAGCGCAGTTATGTAGTTAGCGGTTCGCCGGCCAGGGTAATGACCGGGGAATTTTGGCAGTTTCGTCATCATCCGTATTAAACTACTGGCAATGGAAGCGATTCACAATGTTGAAGTCCTATTCAAAACGAAAGTCGTCATTGCCCAAGGCCCGTTGCCACAGTCAATCGGAAAGCCTTGAACTGGCCCAACTTGAACCCCGTTGTTGTCTCGCCTCGACGTTATTCGTCGATTTCGGATTCGGGTTTGCCGACGACGTCATGTATTTCACACCAGCCGATATGGCTGATCCAGGCGTCAATGGTCCAAACAATCTCTTTCATCAACCGCCAGGAGATGTAATTTCATTAACCCGTACCATCCGGGACTTCAACCTGGATTTCAACGGAAATGGAACCGCGGATCAGGCAGATGCAATGATGCTTGCCGATCGAATCGTCGTCGAATTAGAACGAATGTACGCGCCGTTTGATGTCGCCATTCGCCAAGCCTCCGCTTCCAATATTGACGACGTCAAAGTTACGCTGGCCTCAACGTCCACCAACGACGCATATATTTTTGCTTGCGGCGTAAGCGTCCCGGGTGGCTCGGCGCCCTACGATCCTGGAAATTTCGCCGATAATACCGGTTTTGTCTGGGCAGGAGCTTTGATTGAACCAACACATACACTTGCTGATGCTGCGGGCGTTGCCACCTTCGTCGCCCATGAGGCGGGCCACACCTATGGACTAGGCCATGCTTCCTCCTGGATACTAGGGACAGAAGGCGAACTCATGCGACCTTCATTGCCGGTAAATGTCAACCAGATGTTTAGTCGATATCCGTTTCCATTGGATACAAGTCTAGTCCCGCCCGATGCAAACACACCGACCCAAAACGCATACGAACTCTTGGCAGCCAATGTGGGGCTGAAATCGGGCCCCAATTACATTACAGGCACAGGTGCTTTTGATCGAATTACAATTAGTTCAGCCCAGGGCAACTTGGCGCTGGTGCAAATTGAACCATTCGCAGAAGCGGAATTTTTAAACCCCGCCGGCAGCCCTTATTCATATGTCGTTGATGCACTGGTTGGCATCACAATTCGTGGCAGCCATCGGGATGACCAAATTTTCATTCATACTAATGGCTTGCCATCAACAACCGTTTTCAAAGTGGATGGCGGACACGGTGAAGACACCGTTCATGTGTTCGTTCCCCAACAGACAGATCCCGTGATTCTCGATAATTCAAACCTCGTATTTGGGGGGCAAATCGGCCAAGCGGTCGTTATGGATTTCAACTATCTCAGCCTTTCAGAATCGCTGCAAGTTTACGGAAATGGCAACCCACAAATATTGGTCACACAAACGCACGCGGACCAATGGGTGGAATTGCACGAGTTCGCTTCTTTGCAACTCGTTGGCCAAGTCAATGAATTCCCCAGTGCCGTTTGGATCACGAACCAACCCGGATTTAAGACCGCCGTATCGGTTAATTTCACCAGCGATCCCATTGCTCGCGATTTCAAAATCAGCAGCAACGGCGTGGCTGTGAGCGGTTTTGACAGCTTTGAAAATATCGTTGCTTGGAATCCCAACAATCCCAACAGAATCCAAGACGTTGAGTTTTATAGCGGATCTGGCGGTGACCAAATCTACGTTTACCCATTTGCCAAACCAATATTGATCGTTGGCGACGCAATCGATCGAGTGTCTTACATTGACGAAATAAGCACGGCTGGGCAAACGTATCGCCTCTATTCTCCCGGTGAAAACGAAGAACGCCTGAAACCAGCGGGCTCAGGTTCCGTAACCGTTCGCAGTGTTGGCGAATTCGCAGTCTATCCATCTTTTGTGGGCGGTCACTACATCGGAATCGAAGAATTGCCAGCCAACATGACGCTGGATATCGTGGCCCGAAGCCATGACTTTGTCGAGTTGGGTCGGCAATCGCGAGTCAAACGTTTGCATGGAAAAATCAACGTGTTTGGTTCCGACAACGTGCGCGTAACCGTTGATGATTATGATGGCAGTGTTGTTAGGCAAGTTGCCATCAACTCAGATTCCGAGAATTCTTTTGGCGCTTTCATCACCGGTTTTGTCGACAACGGCCTTTACACGAACTTGGATAGCACGTCGTCGCTAACGATTTTGAGCGGACGAAAATCAGACCATTTTGCCATCAACAGTTTGGCGATGACAGGAAAACTATCCATCGATGGCGGAGATGGCAATCATAATACGCTGGACTACTCTGCCAACTCCCAGAGTGTTTACGTGAACTTCAAAACTGGTGACGCATCAGGCATTCGCGGCGGTGTTCTTAACTTCCAAGATGCATTGGGCGGCTCCGGGAATGATATTCTCGTCGGCAATGGCGGAAATATTTTACAAGGGAACAATGGCCGAGATATTTTAATCGCGGGACAAAGCTCTAGCTTTCTCTTAGGCGGCATGGACGATGATCTGCTGATCGGTGGGACAACTAACTACGACAATTCCAAAACCGTTCTCGATGAAATCATGGCCGAATGGGCACGTACCGATATCGACTACACAGCTCGTGTAGCAAATTTAGCCAACGGCCTGGGTGTTCCTCAACTCAACGCCTCTACAGTGCATCGCAATGGCGGAAAAAACCGACTTAACGGCGGCGGAGGTCGCGATCTGTTTTTCGCGCAAAAGGGCAATGAACTCGATGATATCGATACCGCGCTTGAGACACTAATCGGGCTGTAGGCGTGGTTGATGAGTTGCCGTGCGTCAGCTGTGGGTGGGATCGTTTTGGGCTTCGCGCGGTTGAGGACCACCGCGCTAGGGTAGGTGGTGCAAAAACACAGCGCCGCTTTGCTGGGCATCCAACAAACTACCAATGGCAAACGTGGCGCGACCATCGACAATCTGCACGCGGCACCGCAGCGGTTCAGTGCGAGTCAGCTGTCCAGATAACGTCGGATACATTGCCAACTCATGTTCGCCCATCGGCAAGTCCAATCGCAAAATTTGTATCTGGCCCGGCAATAACGACCAACAGCGCAAATCCGCTTGTTCCGTCGCCTCCCAGACCACACCCGCCAAATTATAAGCGGTCGACAACAATTCGTTCTGAACGTTCAACTGAGATTTCGTGGCCACAACGACCGACTTTTTTACAATTCGTCGCACCACGGCCCGCGCTAAAATTTGAGGTAATAACTCTTGATGCCGCGCGACGGCCAAGCGATTGAGGTCGGCAATCGTCTCGGTCTGGCCAACCACTCGACCAGCGGTCGATACCAAAAAACCGTCAACGTTCGACGGTGTGGCTACCATCTCGGCAATCTTTACCGGTGCAATGGTTGGCGGCAAACTGTACTCTCCGACTGCGGATAAAATTCGATCGGCAATCAACAACGCTTGTGATGTTACCGGTTCCGCAACCTCGCGTTTCACCGGTCCGCGGCCTACAAACATCACCAAATAGACACTGCCGTGTCCTGGAGGAATTTCGCGTCGCAAAGCGAGATCGACCAATTCTTGATTCATAAAAGCACTGGTCGGGCGCCATTCGTTGGCGATAGTTAAATGACGCTGCACATCATCTTGGTTTAGTGGCGATGACTTCCGCACCAATGCACGCATCAGCGGGGCAATGGCCAATTCTTCCCGGACCACATC
This sequence comes from Pirellulaceae bacterium, assembly GCA_041739975.1. Lineage (GTDB taxonomy): Bacteria > Planctomycetota > Planctomycetia > Pirellulales > Pirellulaceae > BJ22. The sequence continues at coordinate 18,355 of JBGSMY010000295.1, read as the reverse complement.
CGGTTCAACCGTCGGAGCCGCTGTTTGACCGGAACTAGAATTCGCCGAGTTTTCGCCGGTCGAAACGATCAACGCTCCGGGTGCCTCGATAGATGCCTCGCTGGACGCCGCGACAACACTGTCTCCCGTTCCACTATTCAACGACGGCCCTGCTTCAACACCCGTCGCCGGTTCTTCGACCGGCGGTGTTTCAATGTCTCGCGAAGCCAATAACTCGTCAATGCTTTGGCCCAATTGATGGGCATAAGCAACCGCATCGCCAGATTCTTGCACCAGATCGATCAAGGTCAACATGACCCGCACCAGCACTTTTTCGTGATCTTCACCCAAATACGGCCGAGAATTGTCGTCCGTCAAATAAGACGAAGCATTTTGTGCGGCAACGCCAAGCGGTCGTTCATCAAACCGATCCCGCACTTCGCGCAACAGACCGGCCGCTGCCTCGAGATCACCTTGCGAGAAATTCACCATTGCTTGGTCGAGCTTTAGTATTTCTACGTCGCGCTTCGGCCGTTTCAGCGCTTGATCTAAATTCGTATTCGAAGCGGCAAAATTGCCTTGCCAATATTGTTGACGCGCGAGATCAATTTTTTGTTGGTGAGTAGCACAACCCGCCAAGAATGTAAGGCAAATTCCAACGACAAGGCACCGCCATTGGTAACAGCGAAGGGTTAGTTTCAATACTGCGAATTTGGGGTTTAGCGCCAGTTGTATTTGGACCATTTGCCAAGCCGCGATTGATGATAGCCCTTGCGAACCTTGGCGGACTCTTTATCAAAACTGCCATCGTTGACATCGACCAATTCTAGAGTCAATAAATAGTCGCGCTGGTAACTCTTGTTGTCACTAGTGGTGCCGCTGGTGAGTTTTCCAAACAACAAGTAATCAAATGGCTGTTCATTCTGTTGCATCACGGACTGGAAATCGGCGCGATGGGCCGGGACCATCAGATCGTCGGGACGAAGTCGCAATTGACGCAAACCGTTTTCCACATAAATCGAGCTGATCGTATTAAAGGTACCGCTTGAGGCAACCGCTGAATCGATTTGTTCAAACAACTGGTCTTTGAAGTCGCCGATGTCTTCACTCGATCGGTTGTCGACGCCCACAAAACAAACGCGTTTCAAAATCGCTTGGCCGGTATGCGGGTCGATACAATCGGCACTTTGGCGTCCTAATAACTTTGCAACCGATTCGTCGACAAGAACATTAAACGTCTCGGCTCCTGCCTCGTGGCTGCCAACGATATCCTGCTGATTATCTTTCAGCACATGTGCATATTGGTGGTTGCGGCAACCGCCTGCGAAACCAATCATTAGCGCTAAACCAATCCCAAAAAGAACTGGGACCAGGCCGACCCTTGCGGCGCTTGGCCATGTCGCTTGGTTAGCTAGCAGTTGAACCAAATTGCGCAGTTTCATAACAACCGTTCCTTGGGATAATTTCAAAGCCGGCGGAAGATACAAAACTTTGGGATGACAGGTCAATAGAGTTGCCGTTGTGGTTTTCGGGATGTTGGGCTGGGAGATTTGGAGAATGTCGTTGGTTACAGTAGGCCAGCTACGGTAGGCCAGCTACAGTAGGCCAGCCTGTCCTCAGGCTGGCAATCGAAGATTAATAACTGGCAACAAAACGTATTAAGTATCAGCATCTTCAGCACCGCCGCTGAGGACAGCGGACGGCTACGGTAGGCCAGCTACGGTAGGCCAGCTACGGTAGGCCAGCCTGTCCTCAGGCTGGCAATCGAAGATTAATAACTGGCAACAAAACGTATTAAGTATCAGCATCTTCAGCACCGCCGCTGAGGACAGCGGACGGCTACAGTAAGCCAGCGTCGGCGACTGTAGGCCAGCCTGTCCTCAGGCTGGCAATCCACGACCAATAACTGGCAACGAACCCCCAAACTAAACCCCAAGATCCATCAATGCACAGATAAACCAACCAATTAAACCAACCAATAAACACTTTTCGAAAACGGCACGACCTCTCCGCAGGCAAAGGCCAGGTCGTTGCGGCAATCCAACAAAAATCCGAATAACCTGGCGACAAGAAACCATTTCGTGCCGTAAATGCAATAGAATCGTTTCTATAAAAGCCGCATCACTTGAGACCGAAAATGGAGGCGAGATGGCTACTTTACCGAGTTTTGCCAAACTGCAACAAGAGTATTACGACTACGTCAATTACAAATCAACGCAGGTTCTCGACCTCATCGGCGGAAAAGTAAAAATAAATGCTTTTGCGAATACCTGTGCGGTCAGAATGAGCCGAACGCTCAATTACAATTCCATCGCGATTCCCGGCCCCAGTTCGTCAGGCTCGATGTCGGTCGTTAGCGGGGCCGACAAGAAATGGTACGCCTTTCGCGTCCGCGACCTCTCGCCATGGCTGTCCCGCAAACTTACAAAACCCAATTTTGAACTCAGCAAGAAACAAGGTGATGCGTTCGACAAAAGCACGATCTCCAAACTCCGCGGGATCATCGGCTTTGATATTAACTTTGGCGATGCCACTGGCCATCTCGACCTTTGGGACGGCAGTTACTTCACATCCGAAAAAGCCGGCAATCAATCCACGGACTATTGGCAAGCCGCGACGCGAATTTGGATTTGGACAGCGTAATCTAATGTTTTACCGAATATTGATTGTGTGCTGTTGCGCAGCTTTAACGAACTTCGCCGGTTGTCGAGAAAACTATCCGAGCAATTCACCCAGTGTAAACTTGATGAACGCCACCGACACTCAAGACTTGGATTCAACCAAAACTGGGCCAGCCAACGAATTGGGCTTTGCCAAAATCAGCAAACGGCAAGGCGACGAGTATATGGAAGGGATTGTCGATGCTAAAGGCAAAGCGATTCTGGAACCGCATGCTCAAATTTTAGTCAATGATATTGCCGGCGATCGCGCGCTCCTCCAATGGGGGCGAAAATTTGTATTTGTGCCTTTGAACCAAGGGTCGGTAACTCAAGCGATTCTCGAAACTGCAAAATCATACGACTACGCTCAGCCCTATTCGTGCCGTTTGGCACTTGTGATGAATAGCGATCGTTGGTTCTACATCGATGAATCGGGCCAACAAGCCATCGCGGATACATTTGATTTCGCCGAGCCATTTTTGGAAGACCGGGCGCTCGTCAAATCCGGTGAACGCTTTCGCATTATCGACACCTCGGGCAAAACCGTATCGGAAATTGACTTCGACCAAGTCAGCCCGCAAAGCCCATTTTGCTGGCAGGTGATCCGGATTCAAGACGGCAAGTACCTCAGCGGATTTATCGATCGCCAAGGAAAACTGATTACCGAAGTATCTTTTGATGAAGTGGGTTATTATGATCCTGAGGTCAAACGGATTCGCGTAGGCCGCGCGGACAAATACGGATTTCTGGATGAACGGGCTCAAATCGCGATCCCGTTACAATACGATTACGCCGAGATTTTCAGTCAGGGCAAAGCGCGAGTTGGGATTGGCGAACGTCGATTCTTCATTGATCCCCAAGGCGCCGAGATTTCAGATTAGGGTCGTGGGTTCAAGGCTCCGCCTTGAACCGTGTTGTGGGTTCAAGGCTCTGCCTTGAACCCTACCCCCACTCAAGGCAGAGCCTTGAGTCCACCTACCCCCACTCAAGGCAGAGCCTTGAGTCCAGGACTTTGCTTATCACATGAATATTAATAGCACTTCAGACAGCCATCATATTTAATTGTATCATTACAATATCTTTTGTAACTGTACGCTGATTGTTACTGAACCAGACGCAAAACCCATTAATGGATCACAAAGTGGCCCGATTTCGATTTTTACTAATTGCATCAGCTCTTTCGACCTGTTTCGCCTTTACTTGTCCCGCCGTTGCCTATTCTCAAACACCTCAAACATCCGAGACACCTCCTTCAACTCACAAGAAAAACACAATTGAAGGTTGGACGGTTTTTCTCCACCAGCAATTATCAGTTGACGAACCGAAGTCCACCGAGCGAGCCCTAGAATTACTCACCAATCAACTTCAGGAAATCAACCAAGTTGTCCCCAGTAGCGCTTTGAGCGAGTTGCACAAAGTTCCCCTTTGGATCAATCCCGAGTATCCAACAATCGAGCCGCGAGCTGAGTATCATCCCGGCGCAGGCTGGCTGCGCGACCATCAACGCGACCCGGCAATGGCCAAAGCAGTTGAGTTCACCAACGTTGGAATCTTCGAACAAGAAACCCGTCGCATGCCCAATTTCGCATTGCACGAATTGGCTCATGCCTATCACGACCGCGTTCTGAAAGATGGTTTCGCCAACGCTGAGGTACAAGCGGCATTTGAACATGCCAAAAAAGAAGGTTTATACGAAAACGTCGAGCAGCGATTTGGCGACGGTCGCAGCGCACAAGTCCGCGCCTATGCTTTGACGAATTCCGCTGAGTACTTTGCCGAAGTGACAGAAGCGTTTTTTTCGACGAACGATTTTTTCCCATTTAACCAAAATCAACTCGAGCAATATGACCCACACGGGTTCAAAATGATGCAGCTCGTTTGGGGACTGGCTCTCGAACCTTCACCCCCAGAATCCTCCACGCAATCAACCGCCACAGAAGCAAAATCGAACTACGACGATTGGCAATTCAGCGGATCGCTGTTTGTTTTGACGACGCCCGAAGGCGCTGATCTGCCGCCTGCTGCAAAACTAGAAAACTTTCCCCTACTGGTTCGGCTTCACAAAGGCTGGTTTGACTTTCAGCAAGCCAAACCGCACGGCGAGGATCTGCGGTTCTCCACACCCCATGGCCAAAGTCTGCCTTATCAAATCGAAGCATGGGATTCCGAACGGGGCGCAGCGAGCATTTGGGTACTTGTTCCAGAAATCTTGGGCAATGCGCGTCAAGAAATCCGGTTGCATTGGGGCAATCCTCACGCCGAAAGTGAGTCTCAAGGGACAGTAGTGTTCAATGAGTCGAATGGCTATGCCAGTGTTCTGCATTTAGGAGAAATTCTCGTCGACGATGTCGGCGCAATCCAGTTGGAAAATGTTCGCACCTCCGCGACGTCCGGAATCATTGGTGATGCCCGACGATTAGAACAAGGTCAAGGAATTTTCGGCGGCGATCAAATCACATCGCTGCCTTCCCGCGTGGGACCAATGACGACCGAAGCCTGGTTTCGGGCTCGCGAAGTGAATGGCAACGTGTTGGCTTGGGGCAAAGAACAACGACCGGGAAAAGTAATGATGCAATTCGAAAGCCCACCGAGCATTGCTATCCGCTGCTATTTTGCAGATGTCGAAGCGGTCACACCATTACAACTCGATTGCTGGTACCACGTGGTACACACTTACAGCGAAAAAGACTCCCGTGTCTATGTGAACGGTCAACTCGACGGAAAATCAGATCCTCTCCTCGACATCCCATCCACAACAGGACTGTGGATCGGCGGTTGGTACGGAAGTTACAACTTTAGCGGCGATGTCGATGAAGTTCGCATTTCAAAAGTCGCACGCTCCCCCGAATGGATCAAACTGCAATATGAGAACCAAAAGCCGTTGCAGTCCGTTGTCGGGCACATTGTTCAACCCGGGAATGAATGGTCGGTGTCGGCAAAGTCCTTGGAGCTTGCCGAAAACCAAACTGTGACACTTTCGGCGATTGCCGGCGGCGCTCAAAAAGTGCGGTGGATTAACAAACGTGGCGACATCACAACACATGACGATCCGGCTATCGTTGCGGTCGATCAGTTTCAATATGTATTCGAGGCGGGTCGAGTTGCCCAAGATACATCGACGACGTTGCAGTTTCAGGCCATCTATGCAGATGAAGTCAAGACTTGGGATATCCCGGTCTCAATTCGCAACACGATTCCTGAGCCCATCGTTTCAATTTCTGCCCCAAGCGAGTGGGATGGCCGATCATCGATAGAAGTAGTCCCCAACATCGACAATCGAGAAACTCTGCTGGCCGCGAATGCCAGCCAGCTAAACTTCCGATGGCAGATTTCCGGAATCGCCGCGATCCACGAAATTCGCGATGGCCGTCTGTCCTTGACGCGAGCGCAAAACAGCGGCAAGTTGACCGTTACCGTATGGGTTGACAACGGCGGACCCGAGACCAGTGCAACGACGACGATCGATGTTCGAGAACCAGCGGAGGATCCATGGATAGAACGAACAGCCGCGGCCGACGAAAAGCCCATGAACAATCAATTCTTTCCCCGCGATAATCGCAACGAAGGGACGTTGTTTTGCAACGGAACCGTTGCTGAGCCGACTGATAGGTTGGAGTTGAAATTGTTCGCCGACGAACAACTTCTGGAAACGTACCAGCAAGTCCCCAAGGGTGAAGGACGTTATCGTTTCGCAATCAAACTGAAGCCGGGACTGATTCGGTATCGACTGGAATTGGTAGCCATTCGCGGCGAACAATCGATCGAATTACATCGGGCCTCAAACTTAGTGTGTGGCGACGCCTATCTGATCATGGGACAATCAAACGCTTTGGCGACCGATTGGGGGCCGGAGGTTTACGAATACTCAAGCGATTGGATCCGAAGTTTTGGCAGTAATCAGGGTGATATCTCTCGCGGATGGGGTAACGCCGTTCGCCGCGAAGGCGGCCAATTCGAAATCGGATGCTGGGGAATGGACTTGGCGCGCAGTCTTGTCGAGAGCCATCAAATTCCGATTTGTATCATCAACGGTGCGGTAGGCGGAACGCTGATCGAGGCCCATCAACGAAATCCCGCCAACCATGAAGCCCCGGATTCCATCTACGGCAGAATGCTGCGTCGCGTTAAAAAGGCCGGACTGACTCACGGCATTCGCGGAGTATTTTGGTATCAAGGGGAAAACAATCAAGGGGCTCAAGGCAAGACCGGACGATATGGTTGGGAAACCTATGAATCGTACTTTGTCTCCATGGCAGGTGCCTGGCAACAAGATTTCCCCAACATTCAACATCTCTACGTTTTTCAAATTTGGCCAAATGCCTGCTCGATGGGTGGCCGACCGGCCAGCGATCGGCTGCGCGATATCCAGCGCCGCTTGCCCCGCCTCTATTCGAAGATGACGTCGATCGCCACACTGGGGATCAAACCTGAAGGCGGCTGCCATTTTCCGCCTGCGGGTTATGCTGAGTTGGCGCGGCAACTCTTGCCCGTGGTCGAGCAGTTCAACTACAACCAGATTCCAACGGAACCTGTAACCAGCCCAAATTTGCTGCGAGCCGCTTACACAAATAATCGCCGGGATGAAATCGAATTGGAGTTCGATCAACCGATGAGTTGGTCAGACTCGTTGATTTCCCATTTCTATTTTGAATCTCCAGACAGCGAAATTCGGTCTGGAAAGGTTTCCGGAAATCGCATATTGCTTCAGCTTAGGGAGTCAGGTACCGCCACAACGATCACTTATCTCCAAGACAAAGGCTGGGATTCAAACAATCTGTTGAGTGGTACCAATGGATTGGCCGCACTCACATTTTTTGAGGAAGCCATTCAACCTGCAAACACAGAGCACGAATGATGCCTCACCAGTCAAGCGCGCATTAAAGCGTTCAGAATAAATGAACCAAACAAAGAACACGTCCCCACAATTAATCCATAAGCTAAGGTTCGTTTCGGCCCTCGGCAACTCAGCCAGACGCCAATCGCAAAGCTCAAAGCCGAACAACAAATGAAGAACCACTGGTTCGTTCGAATGTCGATGGGCAAAAACATGCCCAAGAAGCCAAACGGAAACAGCGACGGCAAACTCATAATCATCGGAACAAGCGACAAAACGGCATTGCTGGAGCGGAGTCCCAGAATCGACTCCATCGCCCCTCGACCGACCCACAGAAACGGCAAAAACTGCGAACAGGCAAAAAAGGCGATCCACCATCGCGCTCCGCGATTGCGCTTGGCAATGATCATGGCCCATGCCACCACCGCTGCGAACACGATCAGAGCCGTTGCCGTTGGCGAGATCCAGCGACTTAGCGCCAAAAGCACGGCGATAATCGCTGAAAATGCCAGCAAATGCCGGATACTAAACTGGTTGAGCGTAGCTGTGCCTTGATCAGAATCGAAGGCCACAGCGGAGTTGACTGAGTTACGTTTTGATTTGAGCACAAAGTGCCAAGTGAGCAACCCTGCAATCACCAACAAGTCGCCAGCGGTAATCGCCAAGGCAATCCAACCGACGACCGGTGCCGGGCGGCTTTGATCGGCACCGGTCCAATCATAAAACTCTGGGATAAACCAGCCCGCTAAGGCAAATGCGAAGGCTAATCCAAAACTTACATAATGCCAAACAATAGATGGTTGATAATCGCGGTTGTTGACATCCGACATCCGGTGGCTCGCATTTTTTAATTAAGCGGGTTGATCACGCGACCCGCAAATAAAACGGATCCACTGGGTTCATGCCGGATGAAAAACAAAAAAGGCTGATCGACATGAAAGGTGACCGGTTCACTTACCGGTGCAGACGTCACCTTCATCCCGATACCTGTAGCGGCCGCCGCTTCGGTGCCTTCTTCATTGACCTCCACGAATGCCTTATGAACGACGGCGCCAATTTTTAGATTTTCGTCCGTCGTCATCCGCCCAAATTGAGCACTATTCGAAAAAGCACGACTCAGACCCATCTGCTTCAGGACGGCATCCAGCCGAAATTCAGATTCGACTTTGAACCGCGGCAATTGCAGTTGCACTTCGCGCTTGGTGAGCTTTACAGTTGACAGGGGCGAATTGGGCCTCAGCCAACTCTTTTCCACTTCGCCGATGGAGCCAAAAGTTTTGGGCAAGACAACCGTCATCGTCAGATCCTGGTTAGCATAAGGCAGTCGCAGGATTTTGGCGTCATTCGATTCGCCATAGTGCATATCGTCCGTGCGATGCATCATGGGGACTGTGACTTCCTTTTCTGAATCCAAACGAAATGTTTCATCTCGCGTAGCGGATTTGTTGAAAGGCATCAGCCAGTCGGCTTTGAAATAGATTGCGTTGACCAGCACCAATCGCGTATCCCCGTCGAGGATTCCAGGTTTAAAGAGTTCGCGAATGCAGTTGTTGGTTTGTTGTTCCACCCAAGCGTTAATTTGTTTTCGGCTGCCCTCTAAATCCTTTTCAAAATCGACTTTACCTAAGGGAGCTCGATAGTCGTTGAGCATGACGTTTAAAAATGCGTTGTGGAAATTCAAATTGTGTTGTCCCCACAATCGATTGGCCAATCGCATTTCATAGCTTTTGCCGTGCGAATTGAGTAATCGAACTAGTTCGCCGTTGGCCGTATGATGTTTGGATTCATCGAGTTGAATGCCGAGGGTCGATTTAATTTCGTCGGCGGTTTCCAATTCGGCGCCGCCCCAGACCATCGACAAAGCCGACGAGATACTAGAGGGTGAGAAAAACAGATTGCCTGGTTCCTGTGCCAAGTGCGAATAAATGTCGTCGCCGAACTGGTTGTTGGCTTTGGCAGTCTGTTTGACGTCGTCGTTGATCACCGGTGGGCGATCATTTTCAACCAAGCCCGTTTGTCCATAACAACCCACCGCCAACATCATGCCAAACCATAGCCACATTAGACTTAGCCCTGGCAAACAATTGGACTTACCAACTCGATCAACGAAAACATAAGTTTTCATAACAAATATCCACTATAAGAATCACTCGTGACTTAGGAGGGCTCGCAATGATAAACAAGCGACAATCGATTATACGCCGATAATATTCGACGGGGCAAGATTCTCTGCAGTCGAGTAACGCGCTTGTCCTCAATCGCGCCGCCGCAGCTTTCGATTCCAGAGAGTATTTTGCTACGGCATTGTTTAACGGCAAGCCGCAGCAGATTTTGCTGTCCTTGATTTAACCATCGCAATGGACTCTTCCAGCAAAATCTGCGCAGGCGACGGTACCCCTGACTACACGCGACAGGATGACTCGCAGGACTCACACCCGTGGGCGCCGTCGCCTGCGCGAATTTTGCTGTTAGCGCTCATCGAGGTGGCAAACCTATCGGCAGCAAAATTCGCTGCGGCTTGCCGTTAAACGTGCGCGGTCTACAGGACTCGGACTAGCGCGATCAAGACTTGCTCTTCACAACGCCAGCCAACTATTTACGCTCACCCATCACCCTTCGCAAGCCATCCAAGTTCTGCCGAAGCGATTCAGCTGCGTCCAACTCCTCGCGATGATCAAGGATCCCGATCAAGCCGCGGTAACCCGATTGCCGGATGGTCTCCAAAATTGCCCGATCGTCGTCTCCCGCACCGATCGGCAAGATCTTGGGCCCAGCAGCTCGCATGCCATTGAGATTGAGACAAGTCAAAAAAGGTAGCATCTGCTGCAATTGCTCACCAAAACGGGGCAACTGATCGTGTCCGTGGTGCAAGTTGTACACTATCCCAACATTCGACGCTCCACGCTCTCGCATTGATCGCGCAATCGCCACCATGTTTTCAGGTTGACCGCTCCAACCCCCATGATTGTAAAGTGACAAACGACATTGCCGCTTTTCTAATTCTGCGGCTAGCGGAACTAACCAACCGCAAGCCGTTTCGGCCCGCTGATCCTCGGCTATCGATTGCACCAAGTTTTCGTTAAGCATCACCCACATTTCCATCTGCAGTCCATGTCGATCGATCAGTGCTAAAACTTCCTGCCAATGTTTTTCGCGTAGCGGTTCGCTTGTGTTGGCCGGTGCCCAAAATGCGGTGAGATCAATCTTCTGCTTGCGCAACGCGGCAACTTCGTCATCCCAAGTGGCAACATGTTCATCGCGCCAATCATAAGCCAGTCGGCGAAAACCCAGTCGCGCAGCATTTCGGCGCGGGCCGGTGGCCCTCGTCGTTGGGCGTCAAATGGTACAACACACCAAGCCACCAAATTTTCCATTGCAAACAAATCCGAAGTTGAGCCGACAGAATGATTAGTGCCCACATCCAAGGCCGTTGGCAACGCGTTGATGGTTCCCACGATTTGATGAGTCAACGCTGCTCCACCGAGAGTCACGGCGTTGGCTGTCAGTTGTATTTGATCGATTGGCCGCAACGGATCGGTTTCCACAAAAATCGTGCGGCTATCCAGCATATGGACTTGCCGCACCGCAATCGTATCGTGACCAATCTCGTCGGGTTGGCTGGGCCGGTAGTGAAACGAACCATAAGTCCCCGACCAACGATAGTTCCAGTGCTCAACGGAATAACGAGTAACATCAAGGTTATGCTGTGGATCGAGGTCGACGCTGTAACGGATTCGCAGACCGTTGGGAAACACTTCCCACGACTCTGGCATTTGCGGCGCATGGCCCGTGGCGCGTACTCGCGAAAAACAGCCCTCCTGCACAGCACCCGTTTGCCAGCCATCAAGTCCGCCCACATACAGTTGTCCATCCTGCGGATGAAATCGCGCGGTGCCACTACCCGACCGAAAAACTAACTGAGGCAATCGCACCGTGGCCGCTTGCCATACTGGTCCGACTTGTTGCCGCAATACCGCGTGCAGCGTGCAGCGACCCCAGGACAGATGCAGCATTTCGCCTTGGTGATAACCACCCCACAAATTGGACTGCGGCACCCAGACCTGGCCGCCGCAGGAGTTGTCAATGAACTTGGGAATGAAACACAATGGCCGCGACGGTGTTGCATTGGCGGGGACATCCCCAGGCCGCTCGATAAAGCCATAAAAACCACCCGGCTCGATCAAGTCGATCTTGGACGAAGGCACCCAGTTGCCTTCGTTGTCGGCAACCGTCAGTTCGTCCTGGGGACCGATTCCCAACCCATAAGGATGCCGGAATCCGCTGGCAACCACTTCCAGTTTTTTCGTGACCGCATTCCAACGAATCAGCGAACAACCGTGCGGCGGGCCTTCACTCGATTTGAGAAAATACAAATTGCCGGCGCGGTCGGACTCTAACCGCATCGCGTACGCATGATCACTGCCCAAAGTGTGAAGTTCGTGGTTAAGCGAATGATACCGGTCCGCTTCACCATCGTCATTGAGATCTTCCAATCGCAATAATTGATCGCGGCAGATCACCATGATTTGGCCATCGAGAATTTTCAGTCCCAGTGGTTGGTATAACCCGGTAGCAAACCGTTGCCACTTCAGTTGGCCCAGCCCGGCATCGATGCCCGAGACTCGCCAGACTTCTCCATGCGCCGTACACAACATCGCGTCGCCGTTGTCGAGAAAGTCGAAACCGGAGACAAAAAACAAAGCTCCAAAAGGATTATCAAACGGCAAGTTTAATTCGTCGATCAACCAAGCCGACTGGCCATCGTCTTGGCCCAAAGTCCCTTGTGTCGTCAACGCTTCGCCCCAGCGACGCGCATCTGGCTGGAGCATCGTTTTCAAAGGCTCGAGCGTGGGAAAATTATTTGTGGTAGAGTTTTTGTCGGCGTCAAAACGAGCCAATAGATCGATATGGGTGGTTGTGTGGCTGGGGTCGATCTGAATACAAAGGTCGCGGCCGTTTTGGACCAAACGCACATTGGCCTAGGTCGAGCCGTCCAGTTGCCAGACGCTGTGTTTTCCGGCGGCCGAGACCGTAAAATATTTGTCTTGATTGGATCCAATTTGCGACGGAATGATCTCATCAATTCCTTCGGCCAGCGTCAACAATAACGGCTCGGCCAGCGCGGTCGCTTGCCAGCGCCGCAAAACCGCATGTCGTCCAACTGCTCCTCGATTGCTGCAATGCTCTAAGAAATTGGTATCGGCGATCTGGTATTCAAAAACAACCTCGTCGTTGTGAAGCGTTAATCCGCGATAGTTAAGTTCTGTCGCATCAATCGGCTGCCATTGGCCCTTGGACGAATTGCTCGTTTTGTTTTGTCGCAACCAAGACTTACCGGGCGAGACATACCACATGACTTGGCCGTCTATCCGCGGTTTCGCTAGAAGGCCAAATCGGGCCGGATTGATCTGTAACTGCGATTCAAACAGACCTGTACTGCACGAGCAGTCGCGCAAGTTGAACAGCCCGGTGGCCTTATTTTCTAAAAACACTGCTAGGAGTTTGGCGCCCAGCTGATGATTGTCGACTTGAAACGAATGCGCCAAAAACGGTCCTTTCAGCGTGTTTTGCCAGCGGCCATCGATCCAGTGCGAATCGTCTTCGAATTCATATTCCGCGATGCGGTGCGGATAAGGCAAATTTCGCTGGTTCGTTTCGCCGCCGGGAGTCCAGCGGGCAAGGTAGTCTTCGCGGGATTCTTCGAAATCCCACAAGAACAATGTGGCGTCATCGCGAACGAGAGGAAGTTCTGGGACCGTGGCGATATCGCGAGCGCGATTGGAGATCCGCACGTCGTCGATTAACAATTGCGTCAATTTCTTTTCGTCGCTCCGTGTGCCCAAGCTAAAACCGGCCGGCTGAACGGGGCGGTTTGCGCGTTGTACAACTTGCCGTGGCAGCCGCTGTTGGTCGACGATCAATTGCAGGGAATCGTTATCCCAGATAGCCGCCAGATAATGCCATTGCTCATCGGCAATTTGCAGCGACGTTTCCAACCGAGCTGGTTGCACTGCAGCAAACTCGGCATAGAGCGATCCATCGCGGGTTGCGCCCAGCTCCCAGTGATCGCCGGAGGTTTGCAGGCCGTGAGAAATAAATACATGCGATTCGCCAGACTTTTGCGCTTTGACCCACATCTCGACCGTTAATGGTGCCGCAGCCATTCGCGCATCAGCCGCTTGGAACACGGCTGCAGTCCCAGCGTCCCAGCCTAAACCGAATCTCCCGGCAATTTCGGTGACCTGTTGGTTTTGACCGTGGGTTCGTTGCGGCCAACCCATGACCACCATTGCGATCAACAAGCCAATAGTCAGTAACGAAATATCGCAGTGCCGTAAACCATATCGATGCATGAGTTTGATCCAGAACAAGAGCCAAATTCGGATCACAGCATCGTACCCGGATTAGTCGAGATCGGACACTACCGAAGTGTCCGGGCGACACGATTGAAACGCAAGTAACCGATGCTTGAGTTCCTTCCGGGCTTGTCAAGCAATTCGTTCGGCTCTTTATTACATTTACGGCTCAGCGCTTAAGATTCGAATTCTTGACCCCCTTGCGCAACTTGGCGGTGTAGTGTGTAAAGTGCGATCCCGAATACACCGCCAAGTAAGCCGGACGGGATTTGCAGTACAACTAATGTTTGATGCTGCCGTTACCGGAAGCGGTCAAGCGGCTATCTTCGATCAAATCCGCATTCTCGCTCAAAGCCGAGTAAACACCTGTCGAATAGTTCGACGAATCGTCGAAGCTGGACGCCAAGGCTTGTTGCATTGTCTGGTTCTGGTGGTACCAATAGTCGAGGAAATGGATGTACTGTTGGGGCATGTAGTTGTTTTTCGAAGCGTCGGGCGTTTCGCCGTTTGTGCCGCCCACCACCTGCGCGCCGACACCCAGCCACTCGCGTTTGAGTGTTCCGCCGCGGCAATTGCACTGATAAACAGCCCGCAGCCGTAACGGAATCTCGCCAGTAAGTCGTCCTTGTTGCAGAGGCAAAAAGAAATTGTTGCGAGTTAAATCAGACTGTTGGGCATTCGAGGCCCCGTTGATCACATTGATTCCGCCATGTGACAAGACATGGACGTCGAGCACATAATTGGGCGCTAATTCCTTTAGTTGAGCCAAAACACTTGCAGCGCCGAATTGGGAATCTTCAAGTACCACGACTTTGTCGTACTTTCCGGAAGTTTTTTGAAGAATGTAGGTCGAGGTAAACTTTTCGATAATCAAATCGCTAACCACGTCGGCAAAAGTTTCTGCAGATTCGGTGCGTACGGTCCAGTTATTGGGGTTCGTCAACGTGTTGAGCATGGCCTGGACAGAGGACTGCCAAGCGTTCAGCTCTGCCAGATAGTTGGGATCGGTCGGATTGGCGATACCATTGAACTTGGGTGGTTGTGGCATCGGGCCTACACGACTCTGGGCAAAAGCCAGAAGCTGGGCGTTGAGCCGAGCGATGGCCTGAGCGATCGATTCGTTTTTGTTTAGTTTGAATTCGGTACCACCTTCGCCCGCGAAGACCATATAGCTGACGTCTGGCAGACTGGGATAGTCGATGCCTGCCGCATCGAGGCTGCTAACTATGCCGTCGTTTTCCAGCAAAACGAGCAATGCTCGTTTACTGGGGGCGGCATTAGATTTCCCTGTTGGCCGCCGTCCAGTGACTCGCATCACTAGATCCAGATCGCCACGATTTTCGTCAAAGGCAACCCAGTTTCCTTGTGCAGACTTTTTGGCGCCGGTGAATACATACTCTTCATCGCTGGTCAAGTGTACCTTGATAGTGGCAGAGCCTGAATTGGGATTAGGATTGGGAATTCGAAACACAGCCCGATATTGCTGGCCAGCGACTACACTAAGAGCCGGCGAGAACGTGAACTTCGTCAGTCCGCCGGGGTTTGTGGTGACGACCTGCTCGCCTAGAACTTGTTGCGTAGCGACATCGATGAGCTTGAGTTCGAGGGAATGACTAGAGCTGACCTTAATCTCGACGGACTCCAAAAAATTTCCGGCAGCCAGGAATTCTTGACGCACAGAACTACTGGAAGAAGGCTGGTTGGCATTGGCGGCCAACGTATTGTAGAAAACTTGTTCGACACCGGGGGTAGCGGGAGTGTTCGCGTTTTCCGTGTTCGCAGGAGTCGGTTCGCTGCGGGTCCAAGTGATCTCGCCGTTAGGTTTGATGACAGGAGTCAACAAGTCGCCTTCCGAAGAGCTGATCGAGCGAATTTGGGACTGATCGACATTGCGCAATTGGCCGTTTGGCAAAGTTACTTGCCAACGATCGTTCTCAATTTGCCGAGCAGTTGTGGCTGTTAGGTTTGTACCATTGGCCAGAGCCAGCGTGACGGAGGTCACCGGTTGTGGACCTTTTTTGTCGGGATTCGCATTGCGATTGGAATTACCAACCGGAGGTCGGCGATTTCTGTTCTGGCTAGGAGGCGTTGGTGAAGGCGGTACGGACGAGTTAGTGATCTCCTCAACTTTATCGAGGTCTTTTTTCAAAACCGTCACCGATTTGCCATCGACCAAAGTGACCAGAAGATTTCCATTGCGTTGAGTTTCAGTCTTCATCGCCAAATGAGACTTGCCGTTTTTGAGCGACACTCGGAATTTGGCCGTTGGCTCTTCATCGGTTTTTTTTGTGTCTTGTTTAAGTGTCGATGGCGGACGGGTTGGTTGTTGGCGAGATTCCTGACAATATCCTGACGAACATAAGCACGCGACGCCAGTTAAAACGAAAAAAACAAACCATTGATTTGAACGAATGTATGACATGACAAAAATCCTAAATAAGAGTGTGGCGGTTGAATGCCACCCTAGAGGCACGGAGAAATCAAATGACAATGCAATCGTTGCCCAGAGATTTTGGGACCGTTCGACAACTAAATTTAAGGATCGATCAACTGTTCATTGGCAGTCTCCGTTGATATCGGCTGGACGCTATGACCGCAAATGCTGCAATGATCCATCCAAAACTTGGTTCGGGGATGGGCGTGTTTAAGTTGACTACCCAGGCTCGTTGTTGGTTATTAAAGAAACCTGTGCCAGTGATTACTGATCCGTCATACGATAAACCTGTAACATCGCTTAGTACCCAGTTACTGAGGTCAGCGCCCTGGCTGATCAGCCAGGCCTTCAGATCGACTGGTCCGGTTGTTTCAGTCCAGAGAAACGCATTACTATTGCTGCGACCTCCGATTACATTGCCATTGCCATTGATGGCATATGCAATGCTGGTTGGAAAAGTACCCTGTGGCGGGACAACTCCTAGGTTTTCCATACCGTTGGCTTGAGTCCATCGGAACGCGCGATCTCCATTGTTGGTAGCTGTTACGCCCACCACAACCGGACCGTCATGACTGATCGCCGTTGCATAGGCTGATCCACCACTGACAAGCGAGCCGAGATCGACTATGCCGTTTGGTCCCCAGCGTACGGCGCGAGTGGCAGACCCGCTTCCGGCAAATGTGCTTTGTCCGGCGACGTACATACCGTTTCCACTAATAGCTGCCGCTTGGCCGGCATTTCCACCCGTGAGCAGACTTAGTTCCATCATTCCAGCAACATTTGACCAAAGAAAAGGGCGTAGTTGGGTTCCACCGTTCACTTGGCTCCAACCGACAACCCAGTTACCGTCGCCACTAACGCTCTTTGCGATCAAATTAGATCCACCGGGCAGCGTCCCGAGGTCGGTCATGCCAGCCGCGGCCGTCCAGCGCCAGGCATGAGTGAAACCTGAACTGCCGCCAACAATAACGGAGCCATCAGCGTTGACCCCATATCCGATGTTGTCAGGGTAAGCGGGTAGCGTACCCAAATCTTGCATGCCACCAGAAGTTGTCCAACGAAAAGCTCGATTGCTCGAGAATTCTCCAAAGTTTGAATATCCGATAATTGTCGTACCATCGGCACTGATCCCATTGGCAATCGACAAACTACCACCCGTCAGCGTTCCCAGATTGGTAATTGTCGGTTGAGCAAAAATAGCCAACGGATTTAGAGTCATCATCAATATGACAAGGGCGACCAGCAGTCTAGGCCTGAGGGTAGTTGTCGGTGAAATTCTGTGATGAGCGAGAAGTTGGTGCTCAAATCCACTTATAGTAAATGTTTTTCTCCGTCGAGAATTCTTGCAGCCAATAAGCCCGATTGCAACTAAAAACAGACTGACTTCAAGCCCAGGCACCGCCCCGATTAGGACGGCCACAATATTATTATTCGGTGCAGCAATGGCGTTGATTAAATCCTTGCCGCGACGACAGACGCCGAAGATGTTACATGAGTTGAATGATATTCCCAAAGCGCCATGGATAGGATCATTTTCTCCTGAACAATTGACAATCGGAGGAGGCCTTGAATCCAAGGCCTCAATGCAGCCACGGGCGTATCGATCCTCAATCGCCGACAAATCCGCTTGGTCTTGCGCGGTCAAGCAAGTAGATGTCAGGGCTTGGATGCAAACAACGACGAGCAGGATGAAAAGCAATTGGAGAATTCCGGCAAACCGGGTATTTGATCGATTCATATAGCTTCTCCCTTAGAGGACCAAAGGTCGTGATTGTCGTGGAAATGCCGTCAGATTTGCATTTCGATCGTGCTTATTCATAGAAAAGCCCACTCAAATCCACAGATGCATATTGAGCGCGAGTTTTTCCAGTTGGGAAAGAATTTTTTTTGGAGCAAACATTTTGTGAGATGATAAGTTTTTGTTTTGGAAAGAAGGTATTAAGCAAAGGAGGGTGCGAACCAACGCGGCACAGAGATGGAGGCAATAGGTCGCTGTTGGTTATTTGTTGTTTTGTTTGAGTATTGGTTGAGTATTGTTTGAGTATTGTTTGAGTATTGTTTGAGGGGTGTGTGAGTGTTGTGTGAGTGTTGT
>JBGSMY010000281.1:0-1767 GCA_041739975.1 Pirellulaceae bacterium | reverse complement strand
GTTTAGGAAACCGTTGCTCTATCCACTGAGCTATGGGCGCTTAAATAACCTCCCCGATTATATCCGCCAATCGGGTCGTTCAATAGCCAACCTGAGACTTAGTCAATTCGGTAATTATTGAGTATCAACCCCAATCAAGGTTCGCAACAATTCAGCCCCATCCTAATGGTCCGCATTTCTCTGCTGGTTTGAATTGCACAACATCACCCAGTTACACCGCCCCTTTTACCTTAGACGGCTTGCGACAGCACACAGGTTTCAACAAGCAACTTTTCACAACGCCACTTTTCACCAAGCAATTTTTCACCAAGCAACCTCTCACGGGGCCTTTTTAATTAGCCAGTCATGCAAAGGCAAAAAAGAAGTCGTCTCGATCAGACGGATAACCGCCTAGCCGGCTGCGCGAGTCTGTACGGCAGTGACCAAGTCTTGAATTAATTCCGATTCAGCCCGATGCATTAGCGCTGCTCGGAATATGGCAGGCTGCTGAGGATCGGCTTGCCATGGACAAGCAATCATCTCGATGCCTTGCATCGCACCTTGAGTCACTTCATTCGGTAAGCTTTCAATCTCCGACCAAAACTTCTGCGGTGTGGCAAAGATTCCAGCAAATAACTGAACCCGCGATGCCAAAACCGATTTACGCAACGTATGCACTAAAACAAACAACTGATTGCTCGACCAATAGTTGGCCAACAAACGCTGGATCTGCGCCGAACGTCGTGGAAACAACAATCGACTTTGATTTAGCGCCGGGATCGAGTCCATTTCTTGCAACAGCCCGCTCGAATTCTCATCGATCCCATTGAGCAAAAATGCCGTGCCCGGCAAATCCATCAGCAGCTGAGACATGCCCGTGGAAAGCACAAAGTCCGTCGGTAAGTCCAACAATTCCAAATGTCGCTCGCGTCGCGTGGGTGGCTTTATCCAATTAGCCGATGCACTGCCCGGCGGATTTGATCGCGATGCGGCCAAGTTTGCTGCGGCTTGCCATGCTGGTCCGGTTTGTCCACCCAACCGCTGCACTAATGAGCCCGGTGACTCGGCGCGAGGCAAATCAATCGAAGTATCGCGAAGCGTTTGGCCGCTCTTTTGATAACGGGACGCTTGATCCGTCGATCGCTGTGCCTGTGTCGGCGGTACTAATTGACGGGCCGACTCGGCCATCAACCTCACGGCCATCTTGGTATTGCCGACTCCAATTACATCTTGGTCATGCAACATCGTTTGCACTACCAAGCTATTATTGACAAATGTCCCGTTGCGACTGCCGGAATCGCACAACCACCACTGACCGTGTTGATAATAAATTTGAAAATGTCGTCGCGAAATCGCCGGATCGTTCCCAATAATGCTATCGTTCGATTCATGTCGACCAAAAAGAATCGGCGCACCGTTAGAAAAAGCGCAGCAAACGCCCTTGCCCGGCCCCTCAATCACTTTGATCCGACACACCGACTCCATTACCACTCTCACATTATTTGAAATATTGCGAACTCGTCGCCGGGCTTTAAACGGAACAGCCACCGCCGTCCGCGAGCTAAAAGCCTGCGGACATCAGCAAATTATTCGTCCCAGCCAATCATTAGTTTAATCCAACTTAATTTGAAAAATAAGACTAATGGGTCAGGGCTAATCATTAATTGAACCTGCGCGGATTTGATTCGTATAATGGCTGTCTGAAGTTAACGGAATGTAGTTTACCATTAAGGAGATTAGTTTGAGTACACCCGCCGTTGTGGGATTGCTGCAGTTATTGTCAGCCAT
>JBGSMY010000280.1:0-22210 GCA_041739975.1 Pirellulaceae bacterium | reverse complement strand
GTCTATACAGACGAAACTCGCGACGAAAGGGTTTACTAGTCGTTTAATTTTGTAAGGACTGATCACCACCCCTAAAACAGATAAACCCTCGGGGTCGTAACGATTGTGTCGCTATTTTCATCCGTTTGAATATTTGCCCAGGCGAAGTTCAGCATTGTCCGCCCTTACATGCACTTTTGCTTGGCATCCAGAAATCATCCGCGCTCATTACCTCTAACGTCTGGGTATTTTCGACGCCAGTCCCACGGCTCGATTTCGGCCACATGTTTTGGAAACAGTGGGATTAGTCGTGCGGTGCATTAAATCCTCCTCGAAAAAAACAGATGATACGCTATTTTCTCAACAATTTTTAATAAATTCCTCTCCTCATGGTTCACTTAAAAAATGATGGTCAAAGTAGATAGGGATCGAGATTCAACCCCTTACACGGGAAAAGTAGCGAACTATTTCAAGTTCAACTGCGTTTTATAGCCATTATGCCAGAAATCTCAACAAACCACGAAAAAATTGACCGCAGCTGAGGCGATTTCATCGAGGTTCGGCAACGTTACCAGTCGCGAAATTCGATACAATGAATATGTTTAAGTTCCAAACGCCCGAGCGAACGAACCTGGTGACAACCATGCAGAAACTCCATTCGATCCGATTACGGGGACCTTGGCAATTTTTCCTATACAAAGCCGATGGCACATTCGATCAAGTGCGCCAGCCACTGGAGCAAGAATTGCCTGCTTCCTGGCGTGAAGGTTCTCAAGAAGTTACAGCTAAGCGAAAATTTAATTGTCCGCGCAACTTATTGCCCGGCCAACGTGTTTTGATTCAAATTCAAAGCTTAGCGGAATTGGGCGAAGTGCAACTTAATGACGAGCCATTGCCGCCGTTGGCTGATCCGGGGATTTTGGTTCCAGAACCTAAACGAAGGACGATATTTGAAGGGCTGACAACCTATTTTGAAATTACGAGTCAACTTGAACCTTTCAACGAACTGCGAATCGATTTTTCAACCGGTCAAATCGACTTGTTTTCCGGCCTCGGACCAATCCGTCGCGTCGACCTATGGATCGATGTTGTTCCGAACAGTGATGCCGTAAACAGCTAGATATTCCAAACGGCAAGGATTACGGAGAAGCAAGGCGTACCGAGAAGCAAGGTATACTGCGAAGCAACGTCTAATTAGTAAAACGAAACTACCGCAGAACAAGCCATGCGGGATTCACAGCGTATAGTAGCGCGATTGACCTCAATCGCCAAGCGCAGGACTCGCCTAGCGAAAAACCACTATTCTCAACTCAACCTTTCAATTTCTACTATTTACTTGGTCGCTTTTAGAATTTTTGGGTATTGCTCCAAACCGCGAAGCCAATGCACTTTGTTGTCGACCACCAAATAAGTTCCGGCAACCACGACGCCTTGTTCGAATTGAATTGCTGCATTGTAAACAGGTACATCTGCGGGAATCATCTTAAGGACTTCATCATATCCCTGCACCTCAGAATCTTGTTCCCGGCAATTGCGAACTTTGACATCCAATAGCGCCCCCATTGCCAACGTTGATTCTTTTGTGCGCTCGGTCATCGTCAACATTTTCTTAAGTGCTGGTTCCATGCCTCCCCAAAGTTTTTTACCATTCCCTTCTCCAAACAATTTGATCAACAAATCTTGGTTCGGAAGCATACGTCGGTAAGCATCAATACGTACGGTTTCATCATTATCGCGCAGTGAGACATCCAATGCCTTGATACTGTCGCAAATCAATTGTTCCGTGGCGAGTCGAGCCTTGGTTTCCGGATCATCTTGGGCTGCTTGATCCGCTTGTTTTTCATCTTGTTTCTGCTCGGTTTCTTGGGCTCGACACGGGGAAGTCAAGACCATCGAATTTTCGACTAGGAAACTTACTAGCAGTCCAATCGTGAGGGCACACGCCCTCGCGATCACTCGGCCTCTAACAATGGCGGTAAACAAACTGACCAACCGGTTCGTTCGACGCGTTAATGTTGCACTCATTTATTCAATCCTTAACTATGTCCAAATCGTCAAAACGACCGGCACTCGGTTATTGCGCACCCCTGGCAAGTACACATTGCAGCCGGGCAAACGCTGTTTTTATTGTCGCACGTTTACCAGGTTAGTCAAACGGGGACGACTTCGTCGATTCATGAAATTCGCCGAGGGAACTTGGATTTATCGGATGCATGGATTACAGTGTCCGGCTGATTATTCGATCTTTGGTTTGGGTATTTGCGAATGACTGTAACAGTACACGTTCTCGATCATCCTTTGGTTCAATGCCATTTGACCGTATTGCGAGACAAGTCAACCGGTTCCAGCGAATTCCGTCATACAGTTAACCGACTTAGTATTTTGCTGGCATTTGCGGCAACGCAGGATTTGCTGACGACAGATGCTCCTATTGAAACACCTATACAAAAAATGATCGGCAAACGGCTTTTAGAGCGGGTGGGGATCGTCCCAATCTTGCGAGCGGGTGTTGGCATGGTCGACCCACTTTTGGACATGATTCCCACGGCGGAAGTATGGCATTTGGGCTTGTATCGCGATGAACAGACCGCATTGCCCGTTCGCTATTACAACAAATTACCAGCCGCTGATCCCGTCGATGTGGCGTTTGTCTTAGATCCGATGTTGGCGACCGGTGGGTCTGCGTGCGAGGCAATGCAAGCGCTCAAGGACTGGGGCGTCAAACGCATTAAGATGCTGGCCATCATTGCCGCACCGGAAGGCATCGCACTATTGACGGAAAAATTTCCCGACGTAGAAATTCATACATGCGTCATCGACCGTGGATTAAACGAACATAAATTTATCGTACCTGGACTCGGTGACGCTGGCGACCGCATTTTTAACACTACTGGACAATAGGAAGCAAATGGATGAGCGAATCATCTGGTAAGCCTGTGGAAACCAGTTCGCCGCGAACTTTGACTGAGCTATTACCTCCTCGATTTCCGCGCCCCGAACTTAAACAGATTCCGCATCGCGTTTCCAATCGTGCGGAAGAAGTCGTATTGCCAACAGCCGATGGCGGCACCATTGTGGTCAAGCAGAACGTCCAGGTAATCGCGCATCAGGGCACTGCCGTCGAATTACGTTCGTTGCCGACCCAAGTCCGCCAACGACGACGGCAAATCACTAATGCGATCGTTATGGCCATCGGTTTGCTGATTTTGTTTTTAGCGTTCTGGTGGCTCGTTCAAGATCTTTAAAAAATCCGGGACATTAACGTATGGCCAAGGAGCCGCACGAAACGCGCTTGCACAACCAGCGAGCTTGGGATCATATGGCTCAGACTGGTCATCGTTTTGCCAAGCCCGCTTCAAGCTCGGACTTTGAAAATCCTTTGGCAAGTGTCGATGGTCCCCAATGGTTAGGCGGCGACATCAGCAATTGGCGAGTTCTCTGTTTAGCCGCGGGAGGTGGACGACAAGGCCCCATCTATGCCGCAGCCGGCGCAGTTGTTACGGTCGTCGATTTTTCGCCGGCGATGCTGGCCATCGATCGGAAAATGGCGAGGACTCATCGACTCACCTTGCGAACAGTCGAAACCTCCATGGACGACTTGTCAATGTTTGACTCAGGTGAATTCGATTTGGTGATTCATCCAGTTAGCACTTGTTATATTGCCAATATCGCCAAGGTCTATCAACAAGTCGCCCGAGTGCTGCGTGGCGGCGGGCTGTACATCAGCCAACACAAACAACCCACCAGCCTACAAGCGTCACTTGTCCCGCAACACGGTCATTATCTGTTGGCCAACGCCTACTATCGGCAACAACCGTTGGATCCCGTCACCTCGCACCAACTCGTCCGTGAGCCCAATACGTATGAATACATCCACCGCTGGGAACAATTGTTAGGAGAACTGTGTCGTAGCGGGTTTGTTATTGAAGACCTAACGGAACCTTTTCATGCCGATCCAGCGGCACCCGCGGGATCGTTCGAACATCGCAGCCAATTTGTAGCTCCCTATGTTCGCATCAAAGCTCGCCGTCGCGAAATGGAACAGCCAAAAAAATCGGATTTGATTATCCCCGGCTGAAGTCATTTAGGCGCGAGCGAGAAAATTAAGTCGACGGTCTTGAGTTGGTTGTTGAATTACTTGTTGAATTAGTTGTTGAATCGGGCAACTACGGATCGAATGAGGACAATCGAACTACTATTTCGTTCCGCGGGCTGAACCTTGGGCCCTTGGATCGGCGACGCCCACGAATTGCTGAGAGGATTCGTCAAACCAAATCGCTTGTGTGACACCAGCCGTGCGGCTAATCTCGATGCGGTGTCCTTTTTCTACCAAGCTACGTTGCTGGTCCTCGGGAAAACCTTGTTCCAAGTAGAGCAGGGGAGGGGACCATTGTTGATGAAACCTCGGTTGGCCAATGGCGTCAGCCAGGGGTTGAGCAAAGTCCTGAGTTCGCAGGATCGCTAGTAACGCTTGGGTGATTATTCGTGGACCGCCAGCGGCCCCCAACGTCATCAGGGGCTTGCCGTCGCGCAGCAAAATCGTGGGACTCATACTCGACAACGGACGTTTGCCAGGTGCGATTTGATTGTTTTCATTGCCCACCAAACCAAACGCATTGGGTACACCTGGAGCGATGGCAAAATCGTCCATTTGATTATTTAAAACGACACCGAGCCCAGGAACGATCACTTTCGAACCAAAGGTCGTGTTGACGGTTGTGGTGATGGCTACCCAGTAACCTTCGCGATCTGCGGCCGCAATATGCGTGGTGTGTTTTTCAAAAAATCGCGGATCAAATTCACTGGGTTGGCCGGGCCCCTCGACCTCAATTGATTGCGAGTCCTGGATTCGAGTGGCCAGTTGTTTGGCGTAATCTCGATCGACTAATCCGCGTGGCACATCGGCAAACGCCGGGTCACCCAACCAGTGGGCGCGATCGGCAAACGCCAATTTCATTGCTTCGGCCACGTAATGAGTCGCCAGCGCGGGATCGTCACGGTGAATTTTGGCTAAGTCAAACGATTCGAGAATGTTCAACATTTGCGCAACGTGTACGCCGCCGGAACTGGGTGGCGGAAATCCAATCACTTGCAGATCGCGATAGGTCGAAATTAGCGGCTCCCGTTGCCGGGTGCGATATTGTTTAAAATCCTCGACGCTTAAAATACCTCCGTTTTCCGCCATCCAGGCCGCCGTTCGTTCGGCAAACGGACCGCGGTAAAACCAATCCAAACCGTTCGCAGCAATTTGACGATAGGTTTCGGCCAAGTCAATTTGTTGCAAGCGATGTCCGGCGGGCCAAGGTTTGCCTTGCGGATCTAACAATATTGCCTGCGAACCTGAAAACGGTCGCAGTTCTTCGGCCGTATTGCGAATTTGCCGTGCATAAATCGACGAAATCTCAAAACCATTTTCCGCTACGTCCGCAGCACGGTTTAACGAATCGGCAATCGGTTTTCGACCGTACTGTGCCACGGCTTCTGTATAAGCAGCTAAGGCACCTGGAACCGCCACTGCCAGCGGCCCAGTTTGCGAAGCTTTCGTGTTGGGCTTACCCGACTCAATATACATATCGCGCTGCGCTGCCGCCGGAGCAACTTCTCGACCATCAATCGCGATAAAGCGTCCATCAGGCAAGCGAATCAAAATAAAGCAGCCACCGCCAATTCCCGAGTTATAGCCATCGACAACTCCGAGCATTAGCGCAGTGGCGATGGCCGCATCCACCGCATTGCCACCGCTTTCCAGAGCTGAAATCCCGGCAGACGTCGCCAGTGGATGAACCGATGCGACCATATTCTCCGATGCACGGGCAACGTTGCTTGTTTCAGCGGACTGATGTGAGGCCACTTGGCGAGCCAACAATGTCTCTGTCCAGACTTGGCCAATGAGACACGCCAACACTGCCAGCATTCTGATCATTGCAATCATGGTAACTCCGATCGCACCATTCGAATTGAAACACGCCATCCCTACGCCGCATATCAACAGCTGTAACATCTCGCGGGGATTCCAACATCATAACGCGATTCGAGGAACTGCGGGCAGTCAGGGCATTCAAGATTCAAGTGGAGTTTAACGATCGGGGGCCAGGACTGATTGCCACGCCTGCCAAGTTTTCTCGAGCGCCCCCTGGCTAACGAACACAAATTCTTGTGCCGCGTTACCTAAACGTTGCCGATCGCCCGCGTTCAACAGCATCTGCTTAACAAATTGATAAAGTTGTTCTTGATTGGCAACGACGACGGCAGCATGTTTACGCAACAATCCCGCAACCGTATCGCGAAAATTCTGTGTATTCGGTCCGAAGCAGACGGCTGCCCCCACGGCGGCCGGTTCGATCATATTTTGACCGCCTCGGGGGTTGATACTGCCGCCCACAAAGGCCACATCTGCTCGCGCCCACCAAGCAGATAATTCGCCTAACACATCAACAACAATGATCGCTGCGCCGCTCGATCGCGAATTTTCGGACCTTAATACAAATGTTTTCGCATCATTTTTCAATCGTGCCACCAATGGCAATGACTTCTCCGGATGACGCGGGGCAATTACCAACCGCACTGCAATCTTCTCGCCAACTAGCCGTTGGTATACATCGAGAACCAATTGATCTTCGTCTGGCTGTGTACTGCCAGCAACCCAAACAAGCTCGTCAGACTTAACCGAATATTGGTCCATCAGCAAATGTGTGGCGAGCAGGTCTCGAGTGATATTAATACCGTCAAATTTCAGATTTCCGGTGATCGCGATGCGTTCGGCGGGCAACCCTAACTGTCGAAAACGCTCGGCGTACGTGGCGTCTTGAGCACAAACTAAATCGACTTGCTTTAACATTCTCCGCACCAGCGGGCGGAACCGGAAATATTGTTTAAAACTGCGATCACTCAACCGGCCGTTGACGACAATCACTGGAATTTGCTTTTGTTCAGCGCTCGCCAGAAAATTAGGCCACAACTCAAGTTCAGCCAAAATTACCGCTTGCGGGTTGAGTTGTTTGAGTGCGCGGTGAACAGCCCAACTGAAGTCGAATGGCCAAAAATAAAGTGGGAGATGGGGATATCGTTTGACAGCAACTTGATAGCCTGTCGCTGTGGTTGTCGACAAAATTATCGGACGAGCGGGCCATCGTTCCTGGCAACGCTGAATCAGCGGCGCGAGCAAGTTAACCTCACCTACACTGACCGCGTGAAACCACAACGGGCGAAGCGTAGAATTTGGTATGGAAAAATCGCCCGTCAGTTTTTGTCGCCAACCGACCATTCGGTGGCCGCGAAACCATTGACGATACAACACGATGGGCAAATAAAATGCCAAGATCACAAGGTAAGCGATATTGAAGAGCCAGCGAACCACGCGTTGCCAATCCTTCCCTTCGCGATCCGCTGGAAACTAATTCGCAGTCCCGCCTCAACGCATGACCCAATCTCTGGAATCAAACCGTATAGATCAGTCCGCAAATCGGGCGGCCGATTTTTTCTAATGCCGCGTTTTAAGCCGCTTCGCCCTGTTCGTCCTTGCGGAGACAACACGACTTATATTTTTTGCCGCTACCGCAATAACAGGGATCATTGCGACCCGGCTTTTCACCACGGTAACGAATTTGTTCAACAACTTTCTCGACGTTTTGCGAGTTTTCAATGGCTTGCTGTTGCTGTTGTCCGATATCGCTGCGGGTGGCTTCCGGGGCCACATCGCCGCGTCCCGCTCGCTGGCCCGAAAACGTATTGCTGATGAAACTTTGTGGCATCTGTTCAACGCGGTACACGACATCCGTAACACGTTCGTCAATGGATCGCCATAGGTTTTCGAACAAACGCATGCCCTCACGTTTGTATTCGACTTTAGGATCGAGCTGAGCCATACCGCGACTGCCGACTGCCGTTCGCAAGTAGTCCATTGCATGCAAGTGGTCTTTCCATGCTGAGTCAACAATCTCCAACAATACCCAGCGTTCCATCTTTCGCATCTCAGGATGGAAATGATCTTCGACAATTGACTCAACACGGGTTCGCAACTCTTCTGTATCCAGTGTTTCCAATTGCTTAAGTGGCAGTTCTTGATTCAACTCACGAGCGAACCACTGCGCAAATTCTTGCGCTGCTGCCGGATGTGCTTTGAGGGGCACCTGCTGTTGATCCACTAATGCATCCAAGCGTTGAGTCAATTGCACTTTGAACTCGCGGGCTTGGGTTTGCAATTGTCGGCTAAGTTCGACCAAATGATCGCGAAACTCCATGGCCGACTTTGCTGCAAATTCCTCGCTCGATAAATTATCGACTCGGAATCGGTCGCTGGCCCAGTTGACTAACCCTTCGCGGTCGACCCG
The DNA here is from genome assembly GCA_041739975.1 of Pirellulaceae bacterium. Classification (GTDB taxonomy): domain Bacteria; phylum Planctomycetota; class Planctomycetia; order Pirellulales; family Pirellulaceae; genus BJ22. The sequence continues at coordinate 13,901 of JBGSMY010000280.1, read as the reverse complement.
TGGTTGCTGGGGTGTCGACTGATCAAACGCTACAAAACCGGTCATTACCGGATAAATGGCTTCTTTTTCGTCGTATTTCGCCATCGCGTTTTTGGTGACGAGTTCGACAACCTGTTCTGCAGGAGTTTCTGCCGATAACCCCTGAAGTTCGAGTTCGAAACCAAACTTCGACTTTACCCAGGAAGTCGCGACGCGCAACGAATAATTCGGTTCCAGCATCGACTGCCCTTCGGACAAATCGACTTGCTGAATGGCAGTCACTGCTTTCGCCAAAATGAACGCGTCGAGCTGATCGCGTTCGATTTTGCGAAGGTCAGAGTCCCGCAGATTGAGGTTCCAGCGTTGGTTGGCAAACTTGGTCATGGCCGACCAATTCCATTCAGACTCTTCTTCACCGGCAGGCAAATTCTCTTCAATTGCCGCCAAGATATCCGTTTCCGCTCGCCGTTCGGCTTCTTCTTTGGCAATGCGCTGAGCGTCGCTAAAGTCGCAATTCCGGAACGTTTTAGGATCGACTGAAACGGCCAACAAGTTGCTGGCGAAATTAGCAAAGGCGGTGGTGCCAAAATCGCGAGCCAAAATACTCGACAGATTCAAATCGATTTGGTTGCGGACCATGTTGAGAATGATCTCGCGGCAACTGGTCCCGTCCAGAATCCTTTGGCGAAATCCATAGACCCGCTTGCGTTGCTCGTCCATAACTTCGTCGTATTCAAGTAGATTCTTGCGAATCTCAAAGTTAAACTCCTCGCGTTTCTTTTGCGCGCCGTTGATGCGACGAGAGACCATCGCGCTTTCAATCGGCATATCATCTTTGATACCGCCGAATTCCATAAATCGTTTGACAAATGGTCCGGCGAAAATCCGCAATAGATCATCGTCAAAGCTGAGATAAAAACGACTGCTTCCGGGATCGCCTTGACGCCCGCATCGCCCGCGCAATTGCAAGTCAATTCGGCGCGATTCATGGCGTTCGGTGCCGATGACATGCAATCCACCTAAGTCCTTAACCTCGGCACCCATCTCTTTCATTTTGTGTTCTTGATCGATTTGAGCAACCAATTGTTCCCATTCTTCGTGAGGAACGTCCAATCGAGTTTCGTATTTGTGTTGCAGCATCGCCCAGGCCATCGTCTCTGGGTTACCACCGAGGATGATGTCGGTACCGCGACCGGCCATATTCGTGGCGATGGTCACCGCGCCGATCCGTCCAGCTTGTGCCACAATTTCCGCTTCGCGTTTGTGGTTTTTGGCGTTGAGCACTTCGTGTTTAATGCCGCGGCGGTTGAGCAACTGTGATAAATGTTCGCTTTTCTCGATGGAAACCGTACCGACCAGAACCGGTCGACCGCGACGTTGCAGGCGTTCAATTTGTTTCATTTGGACGGTTTCGATTGACCCGTCGCCTTTGAGTGCAATGCGAACTTCGTCGTCATTGACCGATTTAAAGGTACCGACCAACGTTTCGCCGGATTTAAGGCGCAGTGAATCCCACTTATTCATCGCCTCGACTTCATCGGCGACGGCTTGCCATTTGAATTTTTCGGTGGCATAGATCGTGTCGGGGAATTCGTTGCGTTGCATTTTGCGGTTCGTGGGAATCGCAATTACTTCCAATTCGTAGATCTTCCAAAATTCGGTGGCTTCGGTCATTGCAGTACCGGTCATACCACAGATTTTCTGGTACAGCTTGAAGTAGTTTTGCAGAGTGATGGTGGCCATCGTCTGCGTTTCTTCTTTGATTTTCACGCCTTCTTTGGCTTCGACAGCTTGATGCAAGCCATCGCTCCATTGTCGGCCCTCCATTAAACGGCCAGTAAATTCATCGACGATAACAATCTTGCCCTCTTTGACAACGTAGTTCACGTCGACTTTATACAAGTGGTGTGCCTTCAAGGCATTGTCGATCATGTGGGGCCAATCCATATTGCCCGCCGTATAGAAACTCTCCACACCGGCGAGTTTTTCGGCCTGTCGCACGCCTTCGTCAGTCAGCGTGACCGTATGATCTTTTTCGTTGACCGTATAGTGAACTTCTTTGGTCAATTGGCGCGCAATGCGGTCTGCTTCGGCATAACGTCCCGGATCTTGGTGGGCAGGTCCCGAGATAATCAATGGCGTTCGCGCTTCGTCGATCAGAATATTGTCGACTTCGTCGATAATGGCAAAATTGAGACGGCCTTGGACTTGTTGATAGGACTTGGGGAATCGATCGTCACCCCGCGATGCGTGCCGCATATTATCGCGTAAGTAGTCAAAACCAAATTCGTTATTTGTGCCGTAGGTAATGTCACACGCGTAGGCAAGTTGTCGGCGACGGTTGCCCTCTGAGCCTTGCATATCACCTTGAATTGCGCCGACGGTTAAACCCAGCCCCATATAAAGCGGGGCCATCCATTCCATATCCCGGCGGGCAAGGTAATCGTTTACCGTAACAACATGCACGCCTTTTCCAGAAATAGCGTTGAGATAGGCTGGCAAGGTTGCCACCAAGGTTTTACCTTCACCGGTGACCATTTCGGCGACCGCACCGCTGTGCAGAACCATACCACCAATCATTTGCACGTCATAATGGCGCATTCCTAGAAATCGTTTGCCACCTTCACGGCATACTGCAAACGCTTCAATCAATATGTCGTCTAACGTTTCACCTTGGTCCAGTCGTTCCCGGAATCGGACTGTTTCCTGTAACAACTGTTCTTCGGTAAATTGTTCGTACTTGGGCTCCAAAGCGTTGATCGCGTCAACTTTGGACTGGAGTTTCTTAATGTAACGTGCGTTACTCGATCCAAACAAACCGGTGATACTGCGTTCAAACCCCCGCAGAATTCCGGTAAAAAATAGGGTGATCAGCTCCCAAGCGCGTTCCAAAGCTTTATCCATGTCGGACCGACTCTTTTTGTTTCACTAATTGATTAATCGGCGATTTCGACATCCGACTGACTCCAGCGTCAGCAAATTCGTCTCGCGTGTCCGTGATCCTCGTACCTCGCCTCTGCCACCATTGATATAATAGGCCGGGCAATAGGTCGAATCGTCAATTCTTCCAGCGACGGAGAATAATCACGATCGGCGTCAAGCAATCCCGCTCAGCTTCGGAGCGCAGACTATCCCTGTCAGGGTTTAACGCCATTAATAACAGGGTATAGTTAGCAGCGATTAGGGTCAACGGAGAATCATGTTAATTTGGGGGATTCAGCCCATTGAAAAAGGCACCAAAAACGGTCGATTTCCGCGGCCAGATGATTTTGTTGGGTACAGGAACAAGTGTCGGTGTGCCCGCACTGGGTTGCAACTGTCCGGTTTGCAACAGTACGGCTATGCGAAATCAACGCACGCGGGCCAGTGCAATTCTCGGATTGCCAGGCGGAAATCTCTTGATCGACACTTCTCCAGATATGCGATTTCAATTACTGCGTGAGGGAATCGGAATTGTACATGCCGTTTGTTACACGCACGAACATTCAGACCATATTTTTGGCTTTGACGATTTGCGTTTATTCCAGTTCTATTTAGGCCATCCGGTGCCGGTTTACTGCAACAAAACCGTGGAAACCCGCCTGCGCAACGCTTTTGACTATGCTTTTGCCGAAATCGAGCAAACTCACGCCGGCGCGGTCCCAGCCGTCGATATCCATTTGATTGACCGACATCCGTTTGTGGCCTTAGGCGAGACGATTCAACCTCTACCCATGAAACACGGACCGCGGTTCGACGTCCTCGGTTTTCGCATCGGTCGCGTTGCGTATTGCACGGACATCAGCGAAATCCCCGACACAACTTGGCCGTTACTGTTGGGTCTAGACACTTTAATACTCGACGCCCTCCGCCCCACGCCACATCCCACCCATTTGAGCATCGATCAAGCGGTCCAAATCGCCCAAGATCTCGGAGCCAAACAAACCTACTTCACGCATTGCTCGTGTCATATCGACTACGATGAAATTAATCGCCAGTTGCCCGCGGGCATCGCTGTGGGTTATGACGGCTTACGAATTCCGTTGACATAAATCCTCTGGCACCTTGCAAAGGTGCCAGGATGCTTGGTACGCTTGGGAAATTTTTTATGCGCGACAATCTCAATTCGCAGGAGCTAAATTCGGGTGCCACGCAGAAATGACATACAGAAGATTTTGTTGATTGGATCCGGCCCGATCATCATTGGTCAAGCATGTGAATTTGATTATTCCGGAACGCAAGCGTGCAAAGCTCTTCGTGAAGAGGGCTATGAAGTCGTATTGGTAAATAGCAATCCAGCGACCATTATGACGGACCCTGAGACAGCCGCTCGCACCTATATTGAGCCATTGACTTGGGAAGTCGTCGAAAAAATCATCGACAAAGAGCGTCCGGACGCACTGTTGCCTACTTTGGGCGGACAAACCGGATTGAATCTCGCGATGGATCTAGCTCGCCATGGCGTCTTAGAAAAATACAATGTTGAAATGATCGGCGCCAAAGCGGACGTGATCGATAAAGCGGAAGATCGCAATAAATTCCAAGAGGCAATGTCTAAAATTAACTTGGAAACCTGCCGCGGCCGCACAATCAACTCCATTGTTGAAGCGCGCAAGGTAATGGAAGAAGTCGGATTGCCGTGTGTCGTACGTCCCAGTTTCACGTTGGGCGGCAGCGGCTCAGCCATTGCCTATAACCGCGATGAATTCGACCTGCTAGTTAAACGTGGACTCGATCAATCTCCGGTTCATGAAGTATTGATCGAAGAATCGGTGATCGGCTGGAAAGAATATGAAATGGAGGTGATGCGAGATCTTGATGATAACGTCGTCATCATCTGTTCGATTGAAAATTTTGACCCCATGGGCGTGCATACCGGAGATTCGATTACAGTCGCCCCAGCCCAAACACTGACCGACAAAGAATACCAACGAATGCGGGATGCCAGTATCGCCGTGATTCGCGAAATTGGGGTCGAAACCGGCGGGTCCAACATTCAATTTGCCATCGAGCCCAATACGGGCCGCATGATTGTCATTGAAATGAATCCGCGAGTAAGTCGATCTAGCGCATTAGCATCCAAAGCCACGGGATTTCCAATCGCCAAAATTGCTGCAAAGTTAGCCGTCGGATACCGATTGTGGGAACTGCCCAACGATATCACACGAAAAACCAAAGCGTGCTTTGAACCTACAATCGATTACGTGGTTACCAAAATACCTCGGTTTGCATTTGAGAAATTTCCCGAAGCCGATGCGACGCTGATGACGCAAATGAAAAGCGTTGGAGAAACGATGGCCATCGGCCGCTCGTTTAAAGAATCATTTCAAAAAGCGCTGCGCGGTCTTGAGGTAGGCGCTTTTGGTTTTGGCTCGGATAAAAAAGATTTATGGGATACCGAAGATCAACCGGATATGTCAACAATCCGGGCGAAGCTCTCGGTACCCAATTGCGATCGTGTTTGGTATTTACGATATGCGCTTAAGGCCGGCATGACCATCGATGAGATATTTGAGCTTTCCAATATCGATCGCTGGTTCCTCTACCAATTGTGGGACCTCGTTCAGATCGAAGAACGAATTCGCTGCGTGGGACAACTCGATGCTGCGGATACTGCACTGTTGCGATTGGCCAAACGCAACGGATTTTCCGATCGTCAATTGGCAACGATGTTTCATACTTCGGAATCAGCCGTTCGCGCGCGGCGAATCGAGTTGGGGATCGTGGCCACGTTCAAGTCGGTCGACACCTGTGCGGCAGAATTTGAAGCGTTTACGCCGTATTTTTATAGTACTTACGAATCGGAAGACGAAACGCCAGCCAAACCTGTGGGCGGTAAGCGGATCATGATTCTAGGGGGTGGACCCAATCGCATTGGCCAAGGTATTGAATTTGATTACTGTTGTTGCCACGCTAGTTTTGCACTTCGCGAAATGGGCATCGAATCGGTCATGGTTAACTCCAACCCAGAAACCGTTAGTACAGACTACGACACGAGCGATCTGTTGTTTTTTGAACCCCTCACCGTCGAGGACGTGCTGAATATTTGCGATCGGGTGCAACCCGACGGCGTGATCGTGCAGTTTGGTGGTCAAACACCGTTAAATCTGGCTCGCGCTTTGCAGGCGGCAGGAGTGCCCATTATAGGAACAAGCGTCGATACGATCGATGCAGCCGAGGATCGCGAACAATTCAAAGAGCTGCTGGATGAGTTGAAGCTCAAGCAACCGGCCAACGGTATTGCCAGAAATATTAATCAGGCTCGCGATGTGGTGGCACAAGTTGAATTCCCGTGTCTGGTCCGACCAAGCTTTGTGCTCGGTGGCCGTGCAATGGAAATCTGCTACGACAAATCGCAATTTGAACGATTTGTGGCCGAAGCATTTTTGGTGTCTCAGGGTCAACCCGTACTGATTGATCGATTTCTCGAAGATGCAATTGAAGTCGACGTCGATTGCATCAGCGATGGTCACCGCGTAGTGATTGCGGGCGTGATGGAACATATCGAAGAGGCCGGTGTGCATTCGGGTGACTCGGCTTGTGCGTTGCCAACTCACAGTTTGCCGCGATCCGTGGTCGACGAGATTCGACAGGCAACGGTGGCCATGGCCACTCGCCTGCGGGTCATCGGACTGATGAATGTCCAGTTCGCCGTCAAAAAAGAAGATGGCTTGTTCAACGTCTACGTACTCGAGGTCAACCCACGAGCCAGCCGAACCGTTCCATTTGTGGCTAAAGCGACAGGCGTACCGATTGCCAAGATCGCGGCCAAAATTATGGCAGGCATGACCCTGGACGAATTAGGACTTATGCAAGAGCCAATTCCGAAACGGGTTTCTGTCAAAGAAAGCGTGTTTCCGTTTCGAAAATTTGTCGGGGTCGACATCGTTTTGGGCCCGGAAATGCGGAGCACAGGCGAAGTGATGGGAATCAGTGATTCGTTTCCCATGGCATTTGCCAAAAGTCAGTTGGCGGCCGGCACGGTGTTGCCCAAACAAGGGCGGATCTTTATTAGTGTCAGTCCGCGTCACAAAGATGCTGCCGTCGGATTGGCTCGTCGGCTCCATCACTTGGGATATCAGTTGTTGGCAACACTGGGAACAGCCAAGAAATTCGAAGAAGCCGGCATTCCTGTCGAGCGAGTTAAGAAAATCGTCGAGGGAAATCCCAATCTGATTGACCATTTGAAAAACGCCACCGTCGATCTGATCTTGAATACACCTATGGGCAAAGGAGCGCGGACGGATGAAGGGCGAATTCGCGCAAGCGCCGTTCAACATGGCGTTCCCTGCATCACCACGATGCCCGCAGCCGAAGCGGCGGTGACGGCAATCGAAGCGCTTCTCCATTACGAAATCGAAGTCGAAGCGATCCAGGATCGATTCCCCGTTGCCAAACCGGTCACCGAGCCTAGGGTAGCCGTTACATGATCGGTCAATCATGCCTCGCGGTATTCAAGGTACAAAAACGGCCCGACAGGAGAAACAATACTGCGGCGTTCGAGACTTCACCCGCAATACTAAGGCAATACTACAGCAATACTGTATTTCTGCATCGTCCATGCAAGACGTCTCGGTTGGGAAACAGAGCGAAGTGGGAAAACTACGGTGAAAATGCGAAATACGTAAGGGTTATTACGGGCTAGCCAATGATACGTAGTCGGCATAGCAAATTATTTTTTGCGAGTTGCGCGGGCAATGGAGCGTTTGGCTTCAGCGGTTTTCAGAGTTTGCCGTTTGTCGAACAGTTTTTTGCCGCGTCCGACGCCGAGCAAGACCTTCACAATTCCACGCTCGTTGAAATAGAGCTTTAGCGGGATTAGGGTTAAACCTTTTTCTCGCGTTCTGCCGGACAGTTTTTCAAACTGACGTTTGTGAACCAATAATTTTCGAGGCCGCTTGGGGGCATGATTCCACAGAGTGGCTTGTTTGTACTCAGCAATATCGGCGCCAACGAGCCACAATTCACCCTTAATTACTCGTGCGTAAGATTCATCGAGAGATAATTTGTGATCCCGCAAACTTTTGACTTCGCTGCCCTGCAAAACAACCCCACATTCGATTTGTTCCAGGATTTCAAATCGGAATTTCGCCTTGCGGTTTTCGGAAATCACTTGGACAGCGAGCGCCTCTTTGGCCTTGCCAGCTCCCGATTTTCCACCTCCGTTTTTTGGCTTCGCTTTGGCGTTCATTGCAGCGTGGATAAAATTTCAAAAATTGGTTGTCAAGGCTTCTAAGTGCGGATCAATGTTACGACAGACCACGCTTTAGAGCAACGGTGGCCAATTCGGGTTCGGGGTGGTCGGTATAGAGTAGAGCCGAATGGGCCATTGGAACCCGTTTCGGCTTTATTGTAAGATGTTTGTCGCTGGGACAACGTTCCCGGCTATATTATCTGGCGTTCGCGCGACCCTTGTATGTACGGAAATCGAGGATTGGTTTGAAACCCGAAACTGGCTCATTGTCATTGCCGATCGTATCGGCACAAACGAATGCTACCGATTCCTTGGCATCGTCCGTGGGATGTGGATCAAGCCCCGGCGATCGCCCGAGTGATTCGCTCGAAAATGCGATGACGTTGCCGGTAATTGGCGGGGGCGGTTGCCAATCGGCGGATGTTTCGCGGTCTCGACGTTTGCCCGAATGGCTTAAACGTCAGATCCCCAAGGGACACCAGACTCATCAGACGACGCACTTACTGCGCGAACTGCGATTGGAAACCGTTTGCGAAAACGCTAAATGCCCCAATCGTATGGAATGTTATTCGCAACAAACGGCAACGTTCATGATCTTAGGCAACGTCTGCACGCGTCCTTGTGGTTTTTGCGCCGTGGGACGCGGTCGGCCGGAAGCGTTGGAGGCCGACGAGCCAACCCGCGTTGCCGAAGCTGCAGCTCGATTGGGTCTCAAACATGTGGTGATTACGTCAGTCACTCGCGATGATCTGCCGGACGGTGGAGCGGAACATTTTTACCAATGCGTACTCGCCGTTCGGGAACGAACCGGAGCCAGTGTCGAGGTTTTGACCCCTGATTTCGTGCGTCAGCGTTGGGCCTTAGATCGTGTCGTCGAATCAGCGCCGGAAGTTTTTAACCACAATACGGAAACCGTCCCCCGATTGTATCGACGTGTCCGCGGGCCCAAGTCCGATTATGCATGGACACTCGATTTACTAAAACGCGTCAAAGAATTGAATCCGCAAATTAAAACCAAAAGCGGACTGATGTTGGGTCTGGGAGAAACGACGGAAGAAGTTCTGGAGGTTTTAGCGGACCTTCGCGACCACGATTGCGACTTGTTGACGCTAGGCCAGTATCTTCAACCGGCAGAAGATAAATATTTGCCTGTCGTGCGATTTGTACCTCCCGGTGAATTTCAAATGTTAGGTGAAACGGCAAAAAAAATGGGGTTCAAAAAAGTCGCCAGCGGCCCCTTTGTTCGCAGCAGTTATCACGCTCGCGACATGGCCGAAATGTTTTGATTTTTTCGCCAACAAAATTTGGGAGCCTGGGAAAATGTCTCGAAATTTTTTGGCGATTGTTGTGCTATGTGCGGTCCCCTGGCCGGTCGATTGCGAACTTAGTTTGGCGCAATCGGAATCCGCAAAGTCCACTCAGAACGCGGCACAACTGGATCAATGGCCACAGCTGTTTCGCGCGGAAATCTCCACGCCAGGTGGTGTAATCTACTTTGGTTGGGAACTGACGCAAAAACTCCCAGCCGATTTATCCGTGAACGCCTCAAGCCAATCATATCGCGGTTACTGGGTCAACGGATCCGAACGAATTGAGATACCAAGTATCGTGGTATCTGGGCAATGGCCCAGTCAGTCGGCCACGATTCGTTGTGATATTCCGCATTACCAAAGTGAAATTCAGGCGACCTGGGAACCACGACAACAAAAATGGCTGGGTAATTTTCGGAAACGCCTTGCTGGTGATCAAAAATATAATGAGCTTGAATTTCATGCCGCTCCCATCGAGTCATTCAGCGACTTATATCCTGTGTCTGCCGCCCATGCAGACCCCGTTGATATCTCCGGCAACTGGCAAGTGGCTTTTTCATCGGCAAAATCACCGGCAGTTGGTAAATTTACGGTCGCTGGAAATCGTATCACGGGAACCTTTTTAACCGACACTGGTGACTATCGCTTTTTGTCTGGTTACTGGTGGGAAAACGAATGGATTTTCGGTTGTTTTGATGGTGCCCACGCATTTTTATTTCGCGCTCGACTACAACCGGACGGTCGAGTCGCGGGAGATTTCTGGTCAGGCCATCGTTGGCATGAAACCTGGTCGGCAACGTCAGATGAAAACGCCGCGTTGCCCGATCCCTTTCAACAAAGCCATTGGAATCCGCAGGTCAAACTGGATGACCTGAAATTTGCAGACCTTATGGGAACGCCTCGCAAATTGTCAGAAAATGAATTTGCCGGAGAAGTTCGATTGGTCCAATTATTTGGTTCATGGTGCCCCAATTGTCACGATGCGGCTCATTTTTTAGGTGAACTCTATCGTGAGCAGAATGCTGGACTGGCGGCCGATCAAACACGACGATTGTCTATTGTCGGACTGGCATTTGAATTGTCGGGTAATAAAGCTGAAGACGTGGCCGCTGTGCAAAAATATCTCGAACGTCATCAAATCCAATATCCGATTTTAATGGCCGGACACTCGGACAAGGAACTGGCCACGCGTGAACTGGGCGGACTGGACCAAATCAAGGCGTTTCCAACGACATTATTCTTTGATCAATATGGTAAATGTCGTGCCGTTTATTCAGGGTTTTCTGGTACAGCCACCGGTGCGGCTTACGAACGACTGCAACAGGCGTTTCGCGCTAAGATTGAGGAGATTGCCAAGTCAATTCGTTGAATAAAATTCAATACGATGTTGACTATTGTCAAATCGTGTAATTTCGAAACAATGAGAAGCCGATCAGCGGCAGACAACATCCGAGTTACATTCAAACAAGCGAAAATCATGACGAATCGAGGATCAATTTCTATCACCGTAAACGATCAGTCACACGAGATCGTTGAACACTCGACTGTTGCAGAATTGATAGAACAAAAGGGACTTCGCAACCGCGCGGTTGCTGTCGAAGTCAATTTCGTATTAATACCCCAAACTGCATTTGATCAAACAGTGCTGCGACAAGCTGACCATGTAGAAATTGTGACACTGTCAGGAGGCGGTTGATTCACCGGTTTTGGTCTCATGGTGATTATTCCTGAGAAAATGAGTTTAAACATCTAGCAAATTGCACTCGCACAAATCGATTTTGTTTGGAGATTGAAAGATGATCAATGATGAGATGGGAAATTGATGACAACCGTCGAACAAACTAACTCCGAACAGCGGCAAGATTGGCAAGTTGCCGGTCAATCGATGCATTCGCGATTGATTATGGGCAGCGGACGATTCGATAACTTTGAAGTGATGGAGCAAGCGTTACGGGCCAGCGAGTGTGAATTGGTAACGGTCGCTGTTCGTCGCGAAAAAATTCACGATGATCGCGGTAGAAATATTCTTGATCACCTTGATCTCAGTCGATATCGTTTACTTCCCAATACGGCCGGGTGTTACGATGTGGACACGGCCGTGCGCTGCGCTCGAATGGGACGCGAAATCATGCGGGGACTAGGCGTCGCCAATTTTGATTGGGTTAAACTCGAAGTGCTTGGCGATAGCAAAACTTTACTTCCCGATCCTTGGTTAACATTACAAGCAACGGAAAAATTGGTCGCCGAAGGATTTCAAGTTTTCTGTTATACCAGCGATGATGCGATTCAGGCCCGTCGGTTACAAGCAGTAGGGGCCGCCGCTGTGATGCCTGCTGGCAGTCCTATCGGGTCGGGCCTGGGGATTCTCAATGAAGTGGCCATTCAAAATATAGTGGAAGACCTCAAATCTCGACGCGCAGGATTTCCAATTATCGTTGATGCCGGAATTGGAACTGCCAGTGATGCGACCCGTGCCATGGAACTTGGTTGTGACGCTGTGCTATTAAATTCCGCCGTTGCTCGCGCCAAGAATCCGGTAAAGATGGCGGAATCGATGCACCTTGCCGCCCGGGCCGGACGATTATCGTTTGAGTCTGGTCGAATTCTCAAAAGTCGATTCGCTTCGGCGTCGAGCCCAGAAATAGGCGTAATTTCCAATCGACAAATACAAAAATAATGAAGTTTTAAGCCGCTGCTAGCAAAAACCAGGGGTTTTCCAGCGATTTCTAGCTAACCGAGAGTCCCTAACAAATTACCCAGACTACCGAATTAGTTATTGACCCCAGGATGAATCGCAGCAATAATGAAGTTGTTTGAAACTCTAGACGACCTCGGTTACTAGAAATCCTATATTCCAGATTTTGCTTCCTCGATGAAGGATATTGGCCAATGTCTGACCTACTAAAAACTTTGCGTTTGGCGGTATATTTACTTGCACTGCCAATTGCTGTGACGGCGGCTGTATCGGCTCACCAGCAATACCTTGACGGCCAACCTTTGCCAAAAATTGACGTTGTTCCGACGTCATTTGTGAGCAAAGTAACTTTGGCTGGAACATTTCGCAATCACATTGTCGCCGTCGACCAAGACGGTTCTGTTCGTGGGCGAATCACAGCGGTCGGCTCCGATGTTGGTGTTGTCGGTTTGGGAAAAACCAAAGTCATGTTGGTTCGCGATGGTAACATCGACCATTTGATCGATACCCAAATCGATGGTTCATTTGAAATGCGCAATGTCGAGCAGGGCGATTATTCGCTGATTGCCAGTGGAAAGTTGGGATTTGCGGCATTTGGTGTGCGGGTGACGGATGAAGTTTCCGAACACTCGACCAACGTTATCGAGATCGCAACGGTGAATCCAGGTTCGTTGCCGCTTCGCCGTGTACTGGAAAGCGTACTGCCAATGAAAGTTTTGGAACAAGTTGATTTGTCAGCAGTTGAAGGCATCGACGCCGTTGGATCAAATCGTGTTCGATTGACGGATGGCAAGCTTACTGGCCGATTGAACAGCTTTGTTGCCGTAAGTCAAGAAGGTACCAAGGTCGCCATCCTGAATGATGACAAGAAGGTGGCGGAAACCACGGTTGGGGCAAATGGTGATTTTACAATCGAAAACCTAGCAGCTGGCGTTTATGAATTAGTCGCGGTTGGCAAATCGGGTTTGGCTGTTTTGACTTTTGAAGCCGTGTCGGCTGATTCGTTGACGGAACTCAGCAACGGTGCCGATGGTTACTATTTCGCTTCGGCCGCGACCGAATCGTATAACAATTGGCTGGCTCAAGAAGAAACCGTAATGGAAATTGCCACAACGATGCCTCAAGACAACATCGTTGTCCAAGAACAAATGGGTTATGTCGAAGGCGCTGACGTTGCTCCGATTGTGGATGACTATGGTTATGCCGGAACCGAAATTGGCTGCGGCACAGCGGTTGGTGGCGCCTGTGGTGGTGCAGGAAATTTTGGTGGTTGCGGTGGTGGCATGGGCGGCGGTGGTGGTTTTGGCGGATTCGGCGGTGCGGGCCTGGGCGGAGTTGCTCGGTTAGCCATTTTGGGCTGGATCTTGACCGAATTATTCGACGAAATCGATTTTTCGAATCCTAATCCGCCATCTCCGGCAAATTAATCCGGCGGATTATCATCGTCCATTCTCAAGTGCCCATTTGGACAGATGTGTCCTTTAGGTCATACAAATCAACATAGGTCGTAGGGGGTACCCTACGACCTATTGTTCGTTATTAGGAGGTCGTGCAGCGAGAGTAACACCGCCGGTGAAACACCGGCGGCCACGCTCGTTGGCAAGCAGGGCTAATCATTAATTGAACCTGCGCGGATTTGATTCGTATAATGGCTGTCTGAAGTTAACGGAATGTAGTTTACCATTAAGGAGATTAGTTTGAGTACACCCGCCGTTGTGGGATTGCTGCAGTTATTGTCAGCCAT
>JBGSMY010000277.1:0-5230 GCA_041739975.1 Pirellulaceae bacterium | reverse complement strand
ATGGCTGACAATAACTGCAGCAATCCCACAACGGCGGGTGTACTCAAACTAATCTCCTTAATGGTAAACTACATTCCGTTAACTTCAGACAGCCATTATACGAATCAAATCCGCGCAGGTTCAATTAATGATTAGCCCTGTGCCGTTAAACGTTGCGCTTGTGCATCGCAACGTTGTTGCCAGTAAATTTGCGGAAAAACGTAGAGGGCTTTGTCTTCAATCGTTCCTAGATCAGTGGTGAGTATTCTGCGTGTACCAGACATTACACCGTCGCCGCCGCGAAATTTGCGGGAAAACCTTTTTGTGTATGGCTAGACCTAATACCGCAAATTCCGCTCTGGCTTGCCGTTAAACGTTGCGCTTGAAACGTTGCGCTTGAAACGTTGCGCTTGAAACGTTGCGCTTGAAACGTTGCGACTAAAACGTTGCGATTGAAACGACTATACGGAAAAGAATACGCTTGAAACGACCGCATTAGACAACAATCGAACTGCTCACTTACCTGTCTAAAACGGATGGAGAGGGATTCGAACCCCCGGAACCCTTACGAGTTCGCCGGTTTTCAAAACCGGTGCCTTAAACCGCTCAGCCATCCATCCGTATTTTGTTCTATCACTCGATCAAATTTTCCAAGGTAACCTGATCTTTAAGTTCATAACCAAATCGCATCAAACCGAATGATCGGCCAGTATATGCGCACAACTCAAATTCAATTCGGAATCTCACTCGTGCGATTTGCGTCGGCCCACAGTTCACATTGGCCAACGGTTCAAATTGGCCCACTGACCGCCGATGTTTACTCGAATTTTCGAGCCTTAATCTTATGCTTTGTTGGTTTCAGCCGCAAGTCAGTAGCCGAACCGTATAATCGCCTGTCGCCGCTGAAAAGATATGGCTTCAAGTCATGATGCGGCTCGCAAGGTGGGCGTGATATTGGCGACCAACAATTGCTGAATCCCTAGTCCATTTAATCGCAATTGTGTTTGCTCCAATTGTTGCTGATTGGTCCCAGCATGGCGGACAACCAAAAAACACTGTTGGCCTACGTTCTTGATATCTTGTGTCTCGCTAACCCATTGAGACATCGGTCCCACGTCGATCAAAACCTGATCGTACTCCCGACGCAATTCCGCCAGTTTCCCCGCTAACAAATCCAATAAATCCGTGGGCCATAAATTTCGTGTGCGAATTGCTGCCAGCGGCAACAGCGACAAACTGGATCCCGAAAACCTGACCGTCGTCTCGCGCAGCGGTCGATCGCCGCGCAGTGTGCTCAGCCAAGAAAAACTGCCATCGATATGCAAACTTCGCGACAACCCAGCTCGATTAAAGTCGGCATCGACAAGCAATACCCGTTGGTTTTGTGCCGACAGCCATCGGGCAATTGCTAGGCCCATGGTTGTCGTGCCCACACCTCGCTCGGGAGCGGTAAGCAACCAGCTTGAATTTTCTATTTTAGGTTTTAATAATGCCGAACCGATTTGGCGGATATAGGGCAGGGCAGTCAGCAACAATCGATCCGTCATTTCCGGCCACATGGGCGATGCGATCTCAAATTCTACGCCTTTTGTTTGTTCAGCTGAGTCACGGATTGAAAAACTCAACGTTGGTGGTATCGTTTCTTCGGCCGAAAACGGCGGCGACATGGGGCCTAGATTTTTGACTCGTTCAACAGAGCCCAGCATTTCACTTGAGGTCAAATGGAGGGTTGTTTGTTCCGCATCGTCGCGGCGTGAATCGTGCCAGTCGAATCCCACGATCTGAGACCTTGACTTCGCCGACCAACTTTCCGCCGCTGATTCAATTGGCGTTCGAACATTATCAAGTGTTTTAGTCAGAGCGGCTATAACGTTGTCCGTGCCATTTATTGTGTCGTCGCCAACTGCGACGACAGGAGTCGGCCGAACAGACGCCGAGTACCGCGTTTGTTGGTTGGTCAGCGAGTTCTTTGTTGCTAATGAACTAGTTAGATTGGTGTTGTTTCCTAATGAGGGATTCACTGGTGTGTTTGTAACCTTGACGCTCCTTTCGTTTAGCGATTTTGTATTGGCAAAATTAGCGATTTTTGGTCGATGGTTTGGACTCCCTTCAGCGTCGAAAAATGCTTGATTTGGAGATACCGCAAACGAAATGTCTTGAACGGTCCAACCCTCATATTCATTGACGTCAAATGAGTTTGAAAAAGTGATATGCGCCGCAGGTACGCGGGCAGTATGGGCCTGATCAACTCGAAACGTTGACCCGTCATCAATGGTTCTGGAAGACGTTGGAGCGTTGTTTTTTGTCATCGGCGGATTGTTCGCGGCCTTTGAAAGGTTCGCCGCGCTCGGCATAAAGTGCGGCCGCAGTGGTGGTAGGTTTGACGCGACCGGTCGTTGCGGTAAGGTCTGCGGTTTGCGAGTTGTTTCCATCAGCTTGGCTCTCGAACATAAGAACTCTCGATCCCCGAAAATACGGGCGCTGTGAAAAGAATCGACTTGTAACGATTTTGCCTTGATGTGTTTTGCGCATTGCCCTTACAGCCCACCAAAATATGGCAGAAAGATCGCTATAACCCTCCCACTTTGACATCGAAGGGTTGGCGATTCGACCAATGAATTACATGTCTCAGGCCGGAGGGCGGAATGACAGCAATTGACATCGGTCGGGAAACTTCCCTCTGTTAAGCCAAGCGTCGATCGACTAAGATACTCTTATCGTTAGGTATCGATTAAAGAAACCGCGGAATTGGCTGGGAAAACCGTCGATTGTCGGCTTACCCACAATTCGTTTGCAAGGAATACGAAGTGTCGGTCGTGTATCAAACTACTACAGAAGAATTGTTGCGCAGTCGCTTAAGTGAATCGATTTTGGTCCTCGATGGTGCCATGGGGACGATGGTCCAGGCGTTGCGGTTGGACGAACAAGCCGTTCGCGGCGAACGGTTTGCTAACCACCACAAGGACTTGAATAACTTTGTCGATATTCTCTGCTTGACTCATCCCGACAAGGTCACCGAGATCCATCGACAATATTTGGCGGCTGGGGCTGATATTATTGAAACCAATACGTTTGGTGCAAGTCCTGTGGGCATGGAAGAGTTTGGTCTACCGAGCGAATTGGTATTAGAGATCAATCGAGCTGCGGTTCAATGCGCTCGTCGCGCCACGGATGAGTACAACGAACGAACTCCCGAGCGTCCCCGGTTCATCGCTGGCTCTATCGGCCCCACCACACGTCAAACGGCGATTTCGACCAAGGTCGACGATCCCGCTTATCGCGGCACCTCGTTTGACGAAATGGAAGCTTCTTATTTTGCCCAGGTCCAAGCCTTGTGTGACGCGGGCGTCGATATCTTGATGCCGGAAACTGTAATCGACACGCTCAATTTGAAAGCCTGCCTTTTTGCAATTCAGCGTTATTATGATCTATCTGGAAATCGTGTACCGGTAATGATCTCAGGGACGTTTGATCGATCCGGGGCAACCTTTGTTTCGGGACAAGCGGTAGAAGCTTTTTGGAATGCCGTCTCGCATTTTCCGATGTTGTCGGTCGGCGTTAACTGTGCTTTAGGACCGGAATTGATGCGGCCGTTTGTCGAAGAGTTTTCAAAAATTGCGCCGGTTAATATCAGTTGTCATCCGAATGCTGGTTTACCGAATGAAATGGGTCAGTACGACATGACTCCGGATCGCATGGCAAGTTTGTTGTCGGAATTTGCCGCCAACGGCTGGGTTAATATTGTCGGCGGATGCTGTGGCACAACGCCCAATCATATCGCGGCGATATCCGCCGAACTTGGACGATATCGACCACATCGTTTGTTTCCAGTGCCAGCGCTGACTCGTCTCAGCGGCACTCAACCACTAACGATGCGCCCCGATGCTAATTTCTTGATGATCGGTGAACGGACCAACGTCACGGGATCCAAAGCCTTCGCTCGGCTGATTCGCGAAGAAAAATTCGAAGAGGCCGTGGAGGTGGCTCGTCAACAAGTAGAAGGCGGCGCTGCGGTGATCGACATTAACATGGACGACGCCTTGCTCGATGGCGAGCAAGCCATGGAAAAATATTTGCGGCTGATTGCCGGAGAGAGCGACATTAGCCGGGTACCGGTAATGATCGACAGTAGCAAATGGTCGGTAATCGTATCGGGCTTAAAAAATGTACAAGGCAAAGCGATCGTCAATTCCATTAGTCTCAAAGACGGTGAAGAGACGTTTTTGGAGCGAGCACGTTTGGTGCGACAGTACGGCGCTGCAGCCGTCGTTATGGCTTTTGATGAACAAGGGCAAGCTACCGAAGTCGACGAAAAAGTTCGGATCTGCAAACGAGCTTATGATCTTTTAGTACAACAGGTTGGATTCCCACCAGAAGACATTATTTTTGATCCGAACATTTTGACCGTAGCTACGGGCATGGAAGAACACGACCGTTATGCCTTGAACTTCATCGAAGCAACGCGGCAGATTAAACAAGTTTGCCCGGGGGCAAAAATTAGCGGTGGAGTAAGTAACATCTCGTTCAGTTTTCGCGGAAACGATGTGGTGCGAGAAGCGATGCATGCCGCATTTTTATATCATGCCATCAAAGCGGGCCTCGACATGGGCATCGTCAATGCCGGACAATTGGCGATTTATGAAGAGATCCCAGCTGCGTTGCTGGAACGCGTTGAAGACGTGTTGTTGTGCCGCCGTCCGGATGCCACGGATCGAATGATAAGTTTTGCGGAATCGATCAAAGACAAAGGCACAAAGAAAAGAACCGAAGAACTTCAGTGGCGGGAAGCGAGTGTAGAAAAACGGCTGGCTCACGCGTTGGTCAAAGGCATTGACCGATTTGTTGAAGAAGACACCGAAGAAGCTCGCAAGAAATTTCCGCGCTGCCTCGACATCATTGAAGGCCCTCTGATGGACGGAATGAGTACGGTCGGCGATCTGTTTGGAGCTGGCAAAATGTTTTTGCCGCAAGTCGTCAAAAGTGCTCGGGTGATGAAAAAATCGGTCGCTTATTTGTTGCCATTTATGGAACAAGAAAAGATCACAGCGGGTGTTGTCGGCCAAGAGTTTCGCGGCAAGATTCTGATGGCCACCGTCAAAGGCGATGTTCACGACATTGGTAAAAATATTGTCGGTGTCGTACTGGGTTGCAATAATTATCAAATCATTGACCTAGGCGTGATGGTATCGGCTGAAAAGATACTCGATACGGCAGTTGCTGAAGGTGTCGACATTATCGGATTGTCGGGGCT